>NZ_KV818004.1:171301-171653 GCF_001814825.1 Corynebacterium sp. HMSC071B10
CCGGGCGTGTCTTCGCGCGGGGTCGGTGTGTTTGATGCCGCGGGGCGAAAGGTAGCCCTTGGGGCTTTGCCACATGATCTGGCCGCCAACCCGCTGCATCCGGCCCCGGTTCGGCCGGCCGTTTTGCCGGTTGTGGTAGGTGCACAACCAGCACATATTCTCGACCTCGGTCGCACCACCTTTGGACCACTCCTGGATGTGGTGTGCTTCGGAGAAGTCCGCCGGCTGGTTGCAGCCTTTCCACGCGCAGGTGGCACCGTCCGCGCTCATCAACGCGCGCAGCTCCCGGTTGGCGTGACGCTCAAGTTTCACCGGATACAGGTTGACCGGCCCGTCGGTTGCCGAGATCAAC
>NZ_KV818004.1:171753-172183 GCF_001814825.1 Corynebacterium sp. HMSC071B10
TCCGCGCAGCCACTCGCCGTTGGTCAGCTGCACCTCGATTTCCCCATCTGGTCGCATGCGCCACTGGACGAAGTCGCCAATGTCCATGTTCAGCACGGTGGTAATCGCCGCGTCGCCACCCGTGCGTGTGTCCTTGAGCCACGCTTGCGGGTCGTCTTTCGCCGCCCGGTACACAGGAAGGATGTCCGTGGTGCGCCCGGTGATGTGGACGGTCGACCAGCCCTTGTCGTGGAAGGTCACCGACGCTTTCGGCGCACGCGGCGCGGGCGGTTTCAGCTCCTTCTTCAACGCCTTCGCCCGGTTCATGACGGTGCGGAGGTCACCTTGGGTTTCGCAAAGCTTCTGGCGGTAGTGCCACCGGTCTTTGTCGGAGTCCAGCGACCGCGACGACCGCGCAATGTACGCCAGCGTGTCCAAACGGTGTTCGTTT
>NZ_KV818004.1:172283-213656 GCF_001814825.1 Corynebacterium sp. HMSC071B10
CAAGCAAATGTGAGAAGTATTCCACTTTCGCCCCAAAAGGGAACCGACAGCCCAATTCGTGCGTCTAATAAGGGTTATCGCAAAACACGCGCGGTGCCGTCGACGCGGCGGGTCACCCCTGCCGCATCGAGATACTCGAGCAGCGGAATAGCCACGCGGCGGGTCGTGTCCCACGCCTTGCGCGCCTGGGAAGCGGTAAAGGGCGTATCGAGGTGGCGCAGGAGATTGGTGGCGTGCGTGGGGGCGTCGGCAAGCAGCACGATGTCCCGGTTCGCGCCGAGCCGGATAATGCGGCCGGCGCGCTCGGCAGCGGCGAGCTCCTTCGCGCCGAGCTCCCAGCGCTCGAGGTCAGCTGCCTCGGGTGCTTGAAAAGGAGCGCGGCGTAAGTGCTCCTCGAGCGACGCGATGCCGGGGGCGACAGCGGCGGGGGTGGTGAGCACGCCGTCGGCAAGCGTGAGCTTCGCTGCGGCGGCGGCAAGCGCCAGCAGCTGCGGATCCGGCAGGCCAAGCTTGTCGACGGCCGCCCCCGCGCTAAGCCCCGCCGACAGAGGATCACGGCGCGTGTGCTCGGCGACCGCCTCCAAAAGCTCGCGCTTCCACTCCATGACTTGGGTCGCGCGGATCCAGTAGCCGGCGAACTCGATGGTGCCCTGCGGCGGCTCCCCTGTCACCGGAAAGCCGAGGCGGGCCAGGTGCGCGGGCGTGACCGCGACGCGGCGGGCGATCTCGTGGGAGAGGTCGGGCAGCGTCGGCAATTCTGCGGCGCGGCGTCGGCCGTCGCCGCGGCGCGGCAGTTCGGGCGGGTCGACGTCGACAGTGCGCACTCCGGCGAGGATGTGCTGGGCACCGGGTGCGCGCAGGACCAGGGCGTCGCCGAGCGTGACCGGTAGCGGGCGCTCCAAAATAAGGCGCAGGTAGTCCTCGCCGAAGGGACGGATCTTCGCCGTGACCTGGGCGGTGCCGAGGTGGGCGTGGACTTCGTGTGGGAGTGCGGTGGCGGGTGTGCCGGTGGTGATGTGGGCGTCGAGAAGCGAAGTGTGCTCCCACGCCTCGGGGGTGCACAGTGCGTCTCCGCGGCGCACCTCGTCGGCGCTGATGTCGCGCAGGTTGAGGGCGGCGCGCATGGCGGGGCGGGCGGCGTCGACGGGTGTGTCCTCGGATTGGATGCCGCGGACTTTCACGTCGCGCGCGCCAAGCCGCAGCGTGTCTCCGGGGCGGATCGTGCCCGCGGTCAGCGTGCCGGTGACCACCGTGCCCGCGCCCTTGACGCTGAAGGCGCGGTCGACCCAAAAACGCACGCGAGCGGCGGGGTCAGGTAAAGGTGCTGCACGCAGCATCTCCACGCAGGCGGCGACGAGCGCGTCGAGGCCCTCGCCGGTGTGCGCGGAGACCTCGACGATCGGCGCGCCTTCGAGCGTGGTGCCCGCGACCTCGCGGGTGATCTCGGCGCGCACCTCGTCCCTGCGCTGCGCGTCGGCGCGGTCCGCGCGGGTCATCGCGATCACCGCATGAGAGATGCCGAAGGCGTCGATAGCCGCGGCGTGGTCGCGCGACTGCGCCATCCAGCCCTCGTCGGCCGCGACGACGAAGAGGACGGCGGGCACGGGACCAACGCCGGCGAGCATGTTGGCGATGAAGCGCTCGTGGCCCGGGACGTCGACAAACGCGACGTCCAACGTATCCAGCTTCGCCCACACGAAGCCCAAGTCGATGGTCAGACCGCGCTGCTGCTCTTCTTCCCAGCGGTCTGGCTCCATGCCGGTGAGTGCTTTGACCAGGGTGGATTTGCCGTGATCGACGTGGCCCGCGGTGGCGACGACGTACGGCATCAGCGTTCCGCCTCCGCGCACTCGAGCACCGCCTGTGCGATCTCCTCGTCGCGGTGCGGGGGCACACACCGCAGGTCCAGCAGCAGTTGGCCGTCGTGGACGCGCCCGAGCACCGCCGGCCGTCGCCTGCGCAAGGGGGCAGCAAGTACAGGATCGAGCGCGACCGCGTACCCAGGCAGCGGCACGCCGGGCGCTCCCCCGCCGCCGACGCGCCCGTCGTGCGCAACCACGGGCGCGCCCACACGCTCGGCCAGCGCTTGTGTGCGCGCCCGCAGCGTGTCGGGGTCCGCATGCAGCGCGGCCGAGGTCGGTGTTTCCGCCGCCCGCACCGTCGCCTCGAGCGCGGCCAGGCGCAGCTTATCGACGCGCACCGCCCTCGCCAGCGGATGCCGCCGCAACTTCGCAACCGCCTCGGCCCGCCCCATGATCACGCCCGCCTGCGGCCCGCCGAGCAGCTTGTCGCCGGAGAACAGGACGATGTCGGCGCCGTGGGCGAGCGCCGTTGCCGCGTCCGGCTCGTCCGGCAGCGCGGGGTCCGGGTGCAGCAGGCCGGAGCCGGTATCCACGATGAGCGACAGGCCGTTGGCATCCGCGATCTGGCGCAGCTGCGCCACAGAAGCCTCGGCGGTAAAGCCGTGGACTCGGTAGTTCGAGGGGTGCACTTTCAAGATCGCGCGCAGCGAATCATCAGCGGCGGCGCGCTCGTAATCGTGCGGGTGCGTGCGGTTGGTCGCGCCGACCTCCACCAGCTTCACGTGGGCGGACTCGATGAGCTCGGGCAGGCGGAACCCGGCGCCGATCTCGATGAGTTCGCCGCGCGAGATCGCGACCGAACCGTGCTCGGCAAGCGCAGCCGTGGCCAGCAGCAACGCGCTCGCGCCGTTGTTCACCACCAGCGCGTCCTCGGCCGCGGGGCAGGCCGCCAACAACGCCTTGCGCGCGCCCGCTCCCCGATCGCGGGAGCGCACCCCGTTTGCTAAGTCCATCTCCACGTCCACGTAGCCCGCGGCGGAAACCAGCGCGTCGACCGCCAGCGGGCCGAGTGCCGCGCGACCGACGTTGGTGTGCACCACCACGCCGGTGGCATTGAGCACGGGCGTGAGTGTGGTCGCGCCGGCGTCGATCAGGTTCAGGAAGTGCTCGGGGGCATCGTCGGGGTGGAGCTCGCCGCGTCGACAAGCAGCCTGCACCTCGTGCGCACAAGCCTTCAGCGCGTGCGGGGCGAGCGCAAGCAAAGTATCGGTACCTGGGATGTTGCGGCGCGGATCGCTCAAACTCGTGTCCTCCCTTATAAGCGCGTGGCGGAGACGGACAGGAATCGAACCTGCCAGACCGAGCTACTCGGCCTCACCAGTTTTGAAGACTGGGGCGCCCACCAGGACGCGTACGCCTCCGCGCAAAACGCTACCATAGGCCCCATGAGCACTACGAACCCAGAAATCCGTCTCACCCAGTTTGCTGCCGGCGGGGGCTGCGCCTGCAAGATCCCACCCGGCGAGCTCGAGGACGCCGTCAAAGGCCTGGTTGGCGTGAGCGACCCGAACGTGATCGTCGGCCTGGACGACGGCGATGATGCCTCCGCCATCCGCGTGCGCGAGGACCTCGCCGTGATTTCCACCGCCGACTTCTTCACCCCGGTGGTGGACGACGCGTACACGTGGGGCAAGATCGCCGCCGTCAACGCGCTTTCCGACGTCTACGCCATGGGCGGCACCCCGATTACCGCCATCAACCTGCTCGGATGGCCACGCGATGTGCTGCCGCAGGAACTCATCCGCGAGGTGCTCCACGGCGGACTCGACGGCGCGAGCGCGGCCGGCATCTCGGTGACCGGCGGCCACTCCATTTCCGCGCCCGAACCGATCTACGGCATGGCGGCGACCGGCACGATTGACCCGGCCCGCCTCATGCGCAACGACGCCGCCGCCCCCGGCCTGCCAATCACGCTGACCAAGCCGATCGGCTCCGGCCTTTTGAACAACCGTCACAAGGCCACCGGCGAGTGGTTCGAGCAGGCAGTTGAGGTGATGACCACGCTGAACCGCGATGCTTCCCGCGCCGCCGTCGAGGCGGGCGTGCGCGCGGCGACCGACGTCACGGGCTTCGGGTTGCTCGGCCACCTGTACAAGATGGCGCGCGCCTCCGGCATCGACGCGGTTATCGACCACACGAAGGTCCCGCTTATCGACGGCGCGCGCGACACCCTCGACAAAGGCTTCATCCCCGGCGGCTCGCAGCGCAACCTCGACTGGGTGCGCCCGCACGTCGACGCGGACGGTGTGGGAGACGACGACCTCCTGCTGCTCGCCGACGCGCAGACTTCCGGCGGCCTGCTGGTCATCGGCGAGGTGCCCGGCTACCCCGTCATCGGCGAGACCACCGAGGGCACCGGGCGAGTCCGCGTGCGCTAGCGCGCGGTCGTGATCGAGTCGCCGACCTGGCCGGCCTCCTGGCGGGCGCGCAAGCGGTTGCGCTGCGGCTCGACCACGTACTTCGGGTCCTCGGTGGAGCGTTTACCTGCGGCGATGATGCCGAAGCGCGTCAGGCAGGAGGCGGTGGCCAGCGCCGCACCGCTTAGCCCCGCGATGACGCGGTTCTTGCCGCCCAAAACAGCGCCGATACCACCGGCGACGACGAGCGCCTCGGCTGCCTTGAGCATGCGGCCAGCCTTGCCCTCCTGCATCGTTTCCGGCAGCGGATCGTCGAGCGCGCGCTTCACGCTTTTCGACGCCACGACGTCCGCCACCGCGCCCGCCCCCGCCAACACGCGGGCCGGGCCGTTGTTCGCGGTCGAGGTGGTCACCAGCGCCACGCCCGCCGATGCGCACGCGGCCGACGAGACGAACAGGTTGGGCAGCTGCTTGTGCGCGCCTTGCCACATCGGCACCGAGGTATTGCCGAGCAGCACCGCAGTGTAGACGGCCAGCGGCGCGCCCATGAGCCCGGAGAACACGCCCATCGGGGTGGCCAGCGCGTGCAGTGCCTTGCGCGCGGGTGCCGGCAGCGGGATGCGCTCACCGGTTAAGGTGTCTGCCTCCGCAGCTGCGGCAGCCACCGCCGCGCTGGAGAAGGAGCCGAGGATCCAGGACCCAACAGACATCGGCGAGGAGAGCTTGAACACGCGGAACATGTTCAAAAGGCGCTCGGGTCGGCCCAGGTCCAACACGAGGCAGCCGGAGCCGACGGCTGCGGCCACGGCTGCGGTGAGCCGGGTGTTGCGCTGCAGCTCGCGGTTGCCGGTCGCGCCCGCTCCGACGGCGAGCAGCGAGGAACCGCCTGCGACGCCGCCGAGGAAAAAGTACACGCCGATCGGCCACTCCCAGGGCGGGAACTTCACGATCGGGCGGCCGTAGTAGGAGTCGTAATGCGCGAACTCCGCGCGCGGCACCATCAGCTCCTCGCCGCGGCGCTGCTTCTTGCCGTGCGGTCCCTTCCTGTCCTTGCGGCGCGGGCCGCGGGGTGCTTCCGGCGGTCGGAATGCGTCGAAGTCTGCCATTTACTTTCCGCCTCCAATCACGAATGCTGCTGCCGCGGCGCCAACCAGGCCTGCTGCCGCGACAACGGCGCGCTTGGCCATCTCGGGCAGGTTCGCGGTGGGCACTTCGGGGTCTGGCGGGAGGCCGTAGACCTCGGGGGCGTCGAGAAGCAGGAAGATCGAGCCGGTGCCACCGACGCCGTCCTCGCTGTTCGCGCCGTAGAGGCGTGCCTCGGTCAGGCCCTGCGCGTGGAGCTCGGCGACGCGCGCCTTCGCCCTCGCCAGCATCTCCGTGTAGGTGCCGTACTGGATCGAGTTGGTCGGGCATGTCTTCGCACACGCCGGGCCCTCCCCGACTTGCTGCCGGTCAAAGCACATGGTGCACTTCTGCGCCACGCCGACGTTCTTGATTGGCGCGACCTCGCCGACGGTGAAGTCTTCGCCCTGCTTAAAGCGCTCGTTGCGCTTTTGCACCCCGCCGTCGGAACGGCGCTCGATCACGCCGAAGGGGCAGCCTGCTACGCACGTCCCGCAGCCGTTGCACACATCATCCTGCACGACGACGGTGCCGTGCTCGGTGCGGAACAGCGCACCGGTCGGGCACACATCGAGGCAGCCCGCATTGGTGCAGTGCTTGCACACGTCCGAGGACATCAGCCAGCGGAAATCCGGGGTGTCCGGCAGCTTGGTCTGCGATTCTTCAGGTGCCTCCGCCTCCGCCCCCGGCATGTTCGGCATACCGAGGGAGACGAGCTTCTTGCCCTCCTCGCGCGCCTGCGCGATCTGCTCCTCGCTCTGCTCGATAAACGCAACGTGGCGCCAGGTGTCCGCGCCCAGCGCACCGGTGTTGTCGTAGGACATGCCGGACAGGGCGTACTCGCCGTCCTGCGGGTTGCGGTTCCACTCCTTGCAGGCCACCTCGCAGGCTTTGCAGCCGATACAGATGGAGGTATCGGTGAAAAACGCCTTGCGGTTGTCCCTGTCATAGCCCACGTTGGCGGGCGATTCAGTAATCCGGTTTGTTGTCTGCAACTGGCCCTACCCTTCCTGGTCCGACATGTTGTCCTTGGTGGGATCGTCCTTCGCGGCCGAGGTTTCGCCTTGGCCTTGGCGGATGGCTTCGGACGACGCCCCGTCGTGAAGCACTGTCCCTGTGTCCTGATCCAAACCTGCGCGCTTCTGGTACTCGCGCACCAGCGCGACGCGATCCGCGCCACGCGGGCGGCGGCCCGGGCGGATGTCCACCGCCGAGACCTTGGAGGCCTGGATGTTCACGTTCGGATCGAGCATGATGCCCAGCAGGTCGTTCGGCCCATCACCGGAGACCTCGGCGTAATCGCCGCGGCCATAGTGGAAAGGCATACCGATCTGCTCGAAGGTGGCATCGCCGATCGTGAGCGTCTTGATGCGCTCGGTGACCAGCACGCGGGCCTCGATGGCGTTGCGCGGCGAAATGATCGTCGCCCATTCGCCGTTTTCCAGCCCGACGCGGCGCGCCAGCTCCGGCGAAACCTCGCAGAACAGCTCCGGCTGCAGCTCCGCCAGGAACGGCAGCGTGCGCGTCATCGCGCCCGAGGTGTACATCTCAGTCAACCGGTAGGTGTTGAGCATGTACGGGTAGACCTCCGTGCCCGGCTCGCCGAAGTTCGGCGCCGAGAGGTTGTCCTCCCCGCGCATCACAATGCGCGACGGCGACTGCTGCTGCGCGTACAACACGTTCGGGTACGGCGACTCCTGCGGCTCGTAGTGGGTCGGCATCGGGCCATCCACCATGCCGGTCGGCGCGAACAACCACGCGCGCCCGTCGTTTTGCATGATGAAGGCGTCGCTGCCAGACAGTGCCGCAGGGCCCACCGCGTCGCGATCCGGCTTGAAGCCGGGCGCTCGGTCCACGGGGAAGTCGACGACGTCGTTGGACTGCCACTTCTCCGCGTCCTCGTCCCACCAGACGAGCTTCTTACGCTCCGACCACGGCTTGCCGTCCTCGTCCGCAGAAGCGCGGTTGTAGAGCACGCGGCGGTTCATCGGCCACGCCCAGCCCCAGTCCAGCGCCATCTCGTCCTGCTCGGAGCCCGGGCGCTTGTTGGCGGAACGGTTCACATCGCCCGCGAACACACCGCAGTAGATCCAGCAGCCGGAGGAAGTGGAGCCGTCGGCCTTGAGGTCAGCGAACTTATCCACCAGCTGGCCCTTGCGCGGGCCCTCCAGGTAGTAGCCGTTGATCTCGCGCAGCACCGACTCGGGGTCGATCTCGCCGTGCTCGTCGGTGTCGTAGTCCCAGGTGATCTTCTGCAGCGGCAAGTCGCGCGGGTCGGTCGAGTCCTTCACGCGCTCCTTGATGCGCTTGCCCAGCTCGTAGAAGAACTGCAGATCACTATCAGCATCGCCCGGGGCGTCCTTCGCCTTGAAGCGCCACTGCAGCATGCGCTGCGTCTGGGTGAAGGTGCCCGCCTTCTCCACGTGGTTCGCGGCCGGGAAGAGGAAGACCTCCGTATCAATCTCCTCGGTGACAAGGTCACCCGACTTGATCTCCGGGGAGTCCTTCCAGAACGTGGCGGTCTCGATCTCCTGGAAGTCGCGCACCACCATCCAATTCAGCTTGGACAGCGCCATACGCTGCATGCGTCCGTTGGACTGCGCCACCGCGGGGTTCTGGCCGAAGACGAAGTAGCCGTCAACCAGGCCCTGATCCATCAACTGCAGCGTGTGGTACGTCGAGTGCGCGCCGGTCAGGCGCGGCATAAGGTCCATGCCCCAGTTGTTTTCCTCGGTGGCAGCGTCGCCCCAGTAGGTCTTCATCAGGGAGACCGCGTAGGTGTCACCCTTCTGCCAGAAGCCCTTCTGGTCGCGCTTGGACACCGCGGCCAGGTACTCGTCCCAGGTCTGCGCGGTTGCCTGCGGCATCGGCAGGTAGCCGGGCAGCAGGTGAAACAGCGTCGGCACGTCCGTCGAGCCCTGGATCGAGGCGTGACCGCGCAGCGCCATAATGCCGGAGCCCGGTCGTCCCACGTTGCCCATGAGCAGTTGCAGGATCGCACACGTGCGGATGAACTGCGCACCCATGGTGTGCTGCGTCCAGCCCAGCGCGTAGGCGAAGCAGGTCGTGCGCTCGCGCCCGGAGTTTTCCACGATGGAGTCCGCCAGGTAGTAGAAGTCCTCCTGCGAAATACCGCAGGCTTGCTCCACCACCTCAGGGGTGTAGCGCGAGTAGTGACGCTTGAGGATCTGGAAGACCGTGTTCGGGTCCTGCAGCGTGGGATCCGTCTTGTGGTCCCACGAGACCTGCGCGTCCCAGTTCTTCTGCGGCTGCCAGGTCGAGTTGTCGTAAGCGCCGGTCTCCGGGTCGTAGCCGGAGAACAGCCCGTCGAGGTCCTCGGTGTCCTGGAATTCTTCGCTGATCAGCGTCGCAGCGTTGGTGAACGCCTTGACGTACTCCTCGAAGTACAGGTCATTCTGCAGCACGTAGTTGATCACCGCGCCTAGCAGCACAACATCGCTGCCGCCACGGATCGGCACGTGCTTATGCGCCACTGCCGACGTTCGCGTAAACCGCGGGTCGACGTGGATGATCCGGGCACCACGTGCCTTGGCCTCAATGACCCACTGGAACCCGACCGGGTGTGCCTCGGCCATGTTCGAGCCCTGGATGACAATGCAGTCCGCATTGGCCATGTCCTGCAGCGGCTGGGTTGCGCCACCGCGTCCAAACGAGGATCCCAAACTGGGAACCGTGGAGGAGTGTCATATACGGGCCTGATTTTCGATCTGCACCGCGCCGGAGGCGGTCCACAGCTTCTTAATCAGGTAGTTTTCCTCGTTGTCCATCGCGGCACCGCCCAGGCCAGCAATGCCCATGGTGCGGCGCAGCGCGCGCCCCTCTTCGTCAAAGTCCTGCCAGCCGTTCTTACGCGCCTCCAGGAAACGGTCGGTGACCATGTCCAGTGCAGTGTCGCGATCCAGGGTCTGCCACTCAGTGGCACCCGGTGCGCGGTAGAGGATCTCAGTCAAGCGACCGGGCGCGTTGACCAGCTGCTCGGAGGCCGCGCCCTTCGGACACAGGCGACCGCGCGAGTGGGGCGAATCCGGGTCGCCCTCGATCTGGATGACTTTCTCGTCCTTGACGTACACGCGCTGGCCACAGCCGACGGCGCAGTACGGGCAGACGCTTTTGACGACGCGGTCCGCATCTTCAATCCGGCCCTGCATCGTCTTACTCTTGTGCGATTCGGTGTTCTCACCACGGGCGAAAAGGTCACCGTCTCGCATCTGGCGCACAACCGGCCAGTTCAGGGGACTAAAACGAGACATGCCCCCTACCCTAGCCGAAGTTGCCCTCCACCACGAGTTTTCCAGCGCGCCGCCAGTTCTTTCCACTCTCGCGCTACATAATTGATTCAACTTTGATACATTCAGTGTGCTTGGCCTCCAACGTCCAAGCATTTCTGCCGAAAACTCCATTTTTCTTACAGCCTGAACCGAGTGAGCATGCACACTTCTCCCCGCCGCCGCGCACTGCGCAGCACCACCATCGCCAGCGCTGTTGCGCTCTCCCTCACCGTGGCCTCACCAGGTGCCGGTGCCGACGAAGACTCGAATGAGGAAGTCTTCGGTTCTGGCCCGGACGCCTCGGCCGAGTTCTCCGAGCAGTACGCCGCGGAGCACGGAGTGGAGTTCCACTACCAGCAAAACCAGGTAGGCACCCAGGACGCGGTGAAGATGCCAAGTGGGGCGACCGTACGTGTCATGGGCGATATCCTCGGCACCTGGTCGCAGGGCGTCGGCATGGGCGCAACTGACCTCGGCGTGATGGCACCGCTGGGTGGGAAAGACTTCGCCATGATCTTCGGCGATTCCTTTACCGGCGGCACGGTCTTCGACGGGGACTGGATGAGCCCGACGGGTCTTGTCGGCCACGTCGACAAGGACGGCTTCGTGCAGGTCTCAGGCCCGCTCAACGACGGCAACCGCGTGCGCCCGCTGATCAGCTACGCACCGGAGAAGGACTTCACGCTGCTGCCCTCCGACATCATCAACATCGACGGCACCCTCTACATGCAGGGCATGTGGAACCGCGGCCTGCACAACGTCAGCAACACCCAGATCTGGAAGTCGGATTCGCGCGGCAAGCGCTGGACCTCGGTGGGCTACACCAGCCACAACTACCTCAATGGCCTGGGCGACATGATCAGCTGGGAGCAGGGCCCGGACGGCTACATCTACGTGGTGATGTCCTCCTTCGAGCGTAAGGACGACGTGTACCTCTCCCGCTTCAAGATCGAGGATATCGGCGATCGCGACAAGTGGGAGCTGTTCAACCCGGGTTCCGGCGAGTGGGGCGACCACTACGCCCCCATCATCGACCACCGGATGCAGGCCGGCGAGATGAACTTGCGCTACATCCAGGGTTACTGGGTGCTCGTGATCTTCAACAACGAGACCGGGGCGATCGAGGTCCGCATTTCCGACGAGATCGCCCGCAATTGGAACGACGTGCCGGTGACCACGATCGCCAAGAACGGCAGCTGGGCAAACCCGCAGTCGCCACGTAACTGGTCGCAGCCCTACGGCGGCTACATCGTCCCGGGCTCAACCATCGACAACCTGGACGTGGTGATCTCGCAGTGGAACACCGGCACCCACAAGCGCTACATGGCGACCCAGTTCAACGTCCGCGGCCTGGACGAGATCTACGGCATCGATGCTGCTTCCCTGCCCGCCCTGCCGGAGCCTCCCGTGGCCAACGACATCCCGGGCGCTGATGGAAGGAGCGCCAGCAACAGCTCGCTGAGCTCCGGCATGGACGAGACCACTGAGAAGATCGTCACCATCGTCGGCGTGCTCGGCGGCATCGCCGCGATTGCCGCCATGTCCTTCCCGTTCTGGCGCGACATGCTGCCGCCGCAGCTGCGCGAGATGCTGCACATCTAGCGCCAGCACAGACAGAAGCGCCCCCGGCTACCACCGGGGGCGCTTTCGCGTCGTTGCAAGCCTTACTCGGAGACGAGCCCCGGCTTCGCGTGCTCCTCGGCGTTTTCCAAGAAGTCTGCCGACGGGGCGAAGAAGTTCACGCCGGTCAGCGCCTCGGAGAAGTCTAGGATGCGGTCGTAGTTGCCCTCGGGCTCGCCGATGAACATGCGTCGCAGCATGCGCTCGGTGATTTCCACGTCCTTGGCGTAGCTCATGAAGTAGGTGCCCTGGTTGCCCAGTGCATCGCCGAAGGTGAGGTTGTTGCGCACGATCTCGAGCGACTCGCCGTCCTCGTCCTTGACCGAGTTCACGGCCACGTGGGAATTGGCAGGTTTTACGTCCTCGTCGAACTCAATGTCGTCGTGCTTGGTGCGGCCGATGACTTTCTCCTGCTCCTCTACCGGCAGCGCATCCCAGTCCTTCAAGTTGTGGATGTACTTCTGCGCCACGATGTAGGAGCCGCCGGCCCACTCACCCTCGCTGATCAGCGCAGTCTCGATGCCGGCTTGGCCGCGCGGGGACTCCGTGCCGTCGACAAAGCCGAGCGGATCGCGGAAGTCCTGGTACTGGAAGGCATGCACCTCGTCGTATTCGGCGACGGCGCCGTCGAGTACGACGTTGATGCGGCGCGCCAGCTCGAAGGCCACGTCGTACTCGTCGGCGCGAATGTGGAAGAAAAGATCACCCGGCGTCGACGGCGCGTGGTGCTTGGTGCCCTGCAGCTCGCGGAAGAGGTGCAGGCCTTCCGGCTTCGGGGTGTCAAACATGCGCTCCCACAGCTCGGCACCGATGCCCACGACGGCGCTGAGTTGCGCCGAAGGCCAGCGGAAGCCAACGCCGTTGACCAGGCCCTGCAGGCCGGTGATCGCCTCGAGCGCTTGCTTCTCGACGCCCTCCTTCAGCGTGATGGTCAAAAAGATGGCGTCCTTGGACTGGGGCAGGATGACAGTTTGCGAAACGTCAGCTGAGTGCTTTTCGGTCATGCGCCCCAGCTTACCTACCACTGAGGCGAGTCCACATCCACACCTGCTGCCGCTGCATGGGCGGTGACCAGCTCGAGGAGGTAGTCCTGCGCACCAGCGTAGGCCTCGTGGAAGCGCTCGTCGCCGACGTACATGCGCGCCAGGATCAGCTGCCGGGCCGGGGTGACCTCGTACCACTGCGCGATCGAGTCGCGGTGTGCGGCCACGAGCCGCTCCGCTTCCTCCGAGCCCGGTTCGACTCCTGCATCACGCGCGGCGACGAGCGCCGCGGCGAGCTCCTCCTGCTCGCGCATGAGCTGCTGCGCCTTCGTCGCGTCCACCTTGGACAGCGCTTCCTGGGACTGGGCCCACTCGGGGGTGTGCCCCCAGCGGTTTTCAGCCTCTTCCTGGTAGGCCGGGAACTCCTCGCCGAAGTACTGCTTCATATCTTCCATGGTCAGTGTGCCTTTCTGTTGCTTGTCCATCATTTCCTCGACCGCTTGGAGTTGGGCCTCGAGTGCGTCCCGGCGCGTGCGCAGAGCCTCGTGGTGGGCGGAAAGTGCGCGTGCGAGGTGGGACGGGGAGGCGTCGAGAAGCGTTGCGATGCGCGCAAGCGGGATGCCGATGCCCTGGTAGAGGGCGATCGCCGCGCCTCGTTCGAGGTCAAAGTCGTCGTAGACGCGGTAGCCGGTGCTCGTGCGCTCGGGCTGCAGTAGCTCGAGTGTCTCCCAGTGACGCAGTGCCTTTGGGGTGACGCCGAGGATGTCGGCGGCTTCGCCAATCGTGTAAGCGGTCATAGGTGAAAGTGAACAGGTTGCCGTAGGGGCAAGGTCAAGCGCGGGCGCGTGGAACCCAGATCCACCCCTCCTCCGCGACGAGTTCTGCCTGGTCAGCGGGCGGGGCGATGCAGCGCCCGGCGCGCACCTCGCGGGCGATGAGGGCGGCGATCACCGCGTCGAGGCAGTCCGCGCTTCCCACTGCAAGCGAGCGCCGGTTGCCCCAATCCAGCCCGAAGCGCGCACTGAGCCCCGCCGCGATCTCCTCGCGGACAGCTCGCCCGGCATCGCCCGCGCCCTTGTAGCCGCGATGCCGCATCCCCCACTGCTTGAGCGCGGCGGCCGGGTACACCTCGGCGACCTTGCCCTCACCGCCGCGGTGGGTGTTCACGCCAGCGGCACGCAGGCGTTGCTCGATTCCTGCCCAGCGCAGGGCGGGGTGCGCGATCCGCTCGGCGGCCACCGGCAACGGGGTCACGCCTGCGGTGCGGCGGACTTCCAGGTCGGTGAAGCGGTTGACCAGCTCGCGCCGCGCGTCCGGACCCGCTCCAGCGGGCAAGCCGTCCTCCCCCGCTGCGTGAGCGTTGAGGAACTCCCGAAACGCCCGCGGCCACCCGAGCGGGATGTCCACGCCGGTGAGTTCGGCGCGGGCAACGTGGGTGGTGAGGTGGTCGTCGGTGGCGGTGCACGTGGCGTCGATAAGCAATGGCCCAGCGGGCGTGACCTGGATCAACGCAGTGCCGGTCTTGGCGGGGTCGGCGGCGAGGTCGATGCCGAAATAGTACTGTTCCACGCGCAAGAGCTTAGAGGTAGAGTGACCCGCGTGACGCAGCAACGATCCCCTTGGGCGGCTCTGTGGAGCATGATGCTCGGGTTTTTCATGATCCTGGTCGACTCGACCATCGTTTCCGTGGCGATTCCCGCGATCACCGCGGATCTGGGTGCGAGCTACGGCTCGGTGATCTGGGTCAACAGCGCCTACCTGCTCGCGTACGCGGTGCCGCTGCTGATTACTGGGCGCCTCGGCGATCGCTTTGGGCCACGCACGATCTACCTGATCGGCCTTGCGCTCTTTACCGTATCCTCGCTGGCCTGCGGGCTGGCGGGCACGATCGAGGCGCTCATCATCGCGCGCGCCTTCCAGGGCCTGGGCGGGGCGATGGTGACCCCGCAGACGATGGCGGTAATGATCCGCACCTTCGCGCCCACCGAGCGCGGCGGCGCGATGGGTGTGTGGGGCGCGACCGCGGGAGTGGCCACCATTACCGGCCCGCTTCTGGGCGGGCTGCTTGTCGACGCCTCCGGGTGGCCCTGGATCTTCTACGTCAACATCCCCGTCGGCATCCTCGGACTCATCCTCGGTTGGAGCTTCGTCCCCCGTCTCGAGCGCACCGCGCGCACTTTCGACTGGGTCGGCGTCGGCTTCAGCGCCGTGGGTATGTTCTGCCTGATCTTTGGCATCCAGGAGGCCAACGCGCTCGACTGGGACTGGCGGGCGCTCGCCTTGATTATTGGTGGTCTCGTGCTGCTTGTGGTTTTCGTCGCCTGGCAGTCACGGATCCGCCAGGACGCCCTCGTGCCGCTGGAGCTTTTCAACGATCGCAACTTCTCGCTCGCCGCCGTCACCATCGCCACCGTCGGTTTTGCCATGTCCACCTACATGATCCCGTGGATGATCTACATCCAATCCGTCCAAGGCTTCTCCCCCACCAGTGCGGCCCTGCTGCTTGTGCCGGCCGGGCTGGTCTCGGGCACGCTCTCGCCGTGGATCGGCAAGCTGACCAACACGCATCAGCCCAACCCCTTCGCCATCACGGGCCTGACTCTGCTGAGTCTTTCCATCGCGCTGACCGCGTGGATCACCGACCCGTTAATCAGCCCCTACTGGCTGGTCGCTATCTCCGTGCTCAACGGCGTGGCCAACTCGATGGTGTGGGGCCCGCTGTCCATGATTGCCACCCGCAACCTCCCCGGTGCCCTCGCCGGCGCGGGATCCAGCGTCTATAACACGCTGCGCCAGGTCGGTGCCGTCATCGGTTCCGCCGCGATCGCCGCGCTCATGTCGGCCCAGCTCGACGCGCAGCTTGGCGACGGTGCCGGCGACGCCGCCGTCGGCCCGAGCACAGGCTCAGGACTGCCCGAGGCACTGCACGCCCCGTTCGCACTGGCGATGTCCCACTCGCTCTACCTGCCCGCCGCCATCACGCTGCTTGGCGCGGCGTTGGCGTGCGGCTTCGCGCGTACGAAGAGTTGGAACGACTAGATGCCATACTGGTGGCTATGAGCTCTCCCCTTGCCCCCTCTCGTCCACAAAGCGAATTGCACCTTGCACGCGGCGTGGCTCCCATCATTGAGCAGATGCTTGGCGACGGCCAATCATCAATCGTCTCAGACGTGAAAATCTGGTCTCCTGAAGTAGCCGAAGAACTCCGCCATCGGATCGAGGACAACCCGCTGACAGGCAAGCGGGACCAGTGGAGCAAGTTGAGCGAGCAACTCACCGGCGCGCCAGAAGCAGTAATCCTGCTGGCGGCGGAGTTAGTTCTCCTGCGCGATCACGCTGAGCGCACACTCACGCTCGACACCAGGGTGAAGCACCTGAAGAAGGTTCTCGCACTTGCGGGAATTGATGCGCTCCCTGAGTGGCTTGGGCAGATGCTGAAGAACCGTGAGCCCTCCGGATTCAAGGGTGGCCAGGGTTACCACGGCGCGTTGTGGAAGCAACTGATCTGGCTTGCAAAATTCGTCGCACATCTCCGTTCCCAGGACATAGCTACGCGCGAGGCGTCACGCAGCGATGCGTGGGAGTTCCAGCTGCTGATGCTTGACATCGAGGACGACACCTCAGGCATCCGCAACGCGTTGCAATACTTGGCGTTTCCCGAGGTATTTGAGCCAATCTCCTCAAACCCGATGAAGGCAAAAATTCGCCGGGGTTTCGCTGACTGGATCACCCCGGAGCCTGGTGATAGCCCTGATGCAGTAGACCGGGACCTTCTGGCAATCCGCCGTGCACTCGCAGAAGAACGCGACGAGCCCTTCCATTTCTGGTCACCAGGCATCGTCGAACAGTGGAGCGAAGCGACAGCACCCCAAGCAGCCGATGAGGATGACGACAGCGTCCGCGGCATGCACTACTGGACATTCGCGCCGGGCGCCAACGCGCACAATTGGGAAGCGCAGCGCGACGCTGGCCTGATGGCCCTGGACTGGCCATCTCTCGGAGATTTTGCCCAGTACGCCTCACGGGAGGATATCCGTGCCGCGTTGGATACGCAGGGTACCGGGAAAAGCTTTTCAAACCACACGCTCGCGGTGTGGGAGTTCCAGCACCGTATGGAGCCTGGTGACGTAATCTACGCGCGCCGTGGGCGCAACGAGGTCATTGGACGCGGCGTGGTCCGCGGTACTCCAGAGTTTCATCCCGAGCGCACGACCTTCCGCAACACCCGAACGGTGCAGTGGACCGATACTGGCTCTTGGGAGCCGCCCTCGGCGTTTGCTACAAAAACACTCACAGACATCACTCGTTTCCCCAAACGCGTTGCCGCGCTCGAGTCGCTTTTCGACGCCAGCCCCGAACCCACCGGGCCTGCACCGCTCAAAAGCACGTACACGGAGGAGGACTTCCTCCGCGATGTCTTCCTCTCCGACGAGCGCTTTGATCGTCTCCGTACCCTGATCAGGCGGAAGAAAAACGTCATCCTCGCCGGACCACCCGGCGTCGGCAAAACCTACGCTGCGCGTAGGTTGGCATACTCACTCATGGGTGAAAAAGATCAGGCACGAATCAGCACCGTGCAATTCCACCAGAGCTATTCCTACGAAGACTTCGTGCGCGGTTACAGGCCGACAGATTCCGGTGGCTTCGAACTCCAATCTGGCCCCTTTTACGACTTTTGTGAACGCGCTCGCGAAGACGCAGATAACGACTACTTCTTCCTCATCGACGAGATCAACCGCGGCAATATCTCGAAAATCTTCGGAGAGCTATTGATGCTGATCGAAGGCAGCAAGAGAGGACACTCGATCCAATTGCTCTACGAGGGCGAACTGTTTTCCGTCCCAGAGAACCTTTACATCATCGGCATGATGAACACTGCAGATCGCAGCCTTGCGCTGCTTGATTATGCGCTACGCCGCCGCTTCGGATTCTTCGAGCTCGCGCCTGCCTTCGAATCCGCACAATTTGACGCCTACCTCGCACAGCAGGACAGTCCGCAGTTAGCACAGCTTGTCACGCAACTCGGGCTTCTCAACGAAGCGATCGAGGCAGACCCTGCTCTCGGGCGCGGCTTTGCCATTGGCCACAGCTTCGTCATGGCAGAAGACTCCGCGTTAGAAAACAACCTCTGGTTGGAATCCATCGTGGAAGACGAGCTGATTCCGTTGCTTGACGAGTACTGGTTCGATCAACCAGAGCACGCTTCCACCTGGGCAAATACTCTTCGAGACGCAATCGATGGCTAACACGAGTGTCCTCATCGGCAATGTGTACGTCATGATGGCGTACGCCTTTCGGTGCCTGGAACGCGTACCGACCAGTGCCGGTGCCCCGCAAGACTTCGAGCATCTCCACGATCTGTTGGCACACGTCATCGCTGAGGAAACCGCGCGGCAGCTGCGGCGCGGCTTGCACCACGATTACGTGCCGCAGCGGGAGGAACTGCGCACTATCCGCGGCCGCGTGAACCTGTCGGCCACGCTTGCCCGACAACGCACGCAGCGTGGCACAGTCGTGTGCGACTACGAGGAGTTTCTCCCCGATACGGCCCACAACCGCGCGGTCCACGCCGTGCTGCTCATGCTTGCTCGCAACGCAGACGTTGCACCGGCTAGGCGACGCGCGTTGACGAGGCTGCTGCCCTACTTCACACAAGTGCCACGGATCCCAGTACACGAAATCAACTTCGACCAGCTCCAGCTTCACCGAGCAAATAGCTCTTATCGGTGGCTACTCGGGGCATGCGAGCTTGCGGTGAAAGGCCTGCTCCCTGGCGACACGCACGGTGATACCGCGCTCGCCTGGCAGCGCACGGAGGCAATGAGCGCGCTGTTTGAAAACTTTGTCAAAGAGTATTTCCGCTTCCATCACCCGCAACTCCGAGCGCGCTCGGCGCAGGTGGTGTGGGATCTTGGGGACGGGCGCAGCGTCGGCAAGCAGCAACTGCCAAACATGCGCACCGACATCACACTCACCGGTCCGGAATCCACGCTGATTGTTGATACCAAGCTCTACGCGCAGTCGATGAGCTACGGACGTTTCGGCAAGGCAAGCCTGCATTCGGGCAACCTCTATCAAATCAATGCATACGTGCGAAACGCCGCGGCCGCATCGTCTGTGCCCGTAGGTGGCTTGCTGGTATATGCGCGCACCGACGGCCCCATCCAACCCGAACTCGACGTTGAAATCGGCGGACACCGAATTGGTGCGACAACGATTGACCTATCCAGCCCGTGGCCGCAAGTGCGAGCACAACTGGAGGCAGTACTTGACAGGTTCCCCGCACACGCGTAATTCCTGCGATCTTTTATAGTGGGCACGCACTACCCCCTGCACGAAAGGATGCTACCGTGGCCGACACTCCCGAGATGCGCGTGGGCGACGCCGAGCGTTCTGCAGCCCTTGACCGCCTAGGCACGCATTTTGCCGACGGCTACCTCGACGTCGCCGAGTTTGATGCACGCACCGCACAGGCCGCCTCGGCCACGACGCGCGGCGAACTTGAGTCGCTTTTCCGCGACCTACCGGAGCCTTCCCACAGCAAGGAGCTGGCCTCCCCAGCGAACACGACCCGCGAGGCCGAATTGGAGCGCAAGCTCCGCGTGAAGCGGAACTGTGATCGCGCGGCGGGGCTGGTTGTCGGCTTCGGCGCGGCGGTCTTTTTCCTGCTGCAATTCGTCTTTGATGTCTCAATGGCCTGGGTGGCCTGGCCAATCGTTGGTGTGGTGTGCCTGGGAATTTATTCCTTCGCCGATATTTCCGAAGAAGAGTACGACGTGTTGGAAGAGCTCGAAAAGGAGGACAACAAGGAACGAGCGGAACGGCTGCGAATCGCGTATGAGCGTCGCAAAGAGCTGGGCAAGTAGCGCAAACCTTGGGGCCGCCTGCATTGCGGATCACAATTTCTTTGAAATTTATCCCTCGGCATAGGCGAGAATCTATTAACCTAACGTTCATCACGTTTCCCGGACCAAAGGACGAACCATGCACACCTCTCGCCCCGCCCTGGCCCTAATTGCAACCGCCGCACTGCTTTTCCCCACGCTCGCCGCTTGTTCCTCCGACAGTGAGGGCGGCTCGGGCGGCGACACTGCGGGTGGTGAAAGCTACTCCATCGGTATTAGCCAGCTCGTGCAGCACCCCGCGCTCGACGCCGCGACCGAGGGCTTCAAGGAAGCCTTTGCCGACGCCGGCGTGGACGTCGAGTTCACCGAGCAGAACGCCAACGGCGAACAGGCCACCGCACTGACCATTGCGCAGCAGTTCGCTGGGCAGAACCTGGACCTGATCTTGGCCAACGCCACCCCGGCGGCCCAGGCAATGGCGCAGAACGTCACCGACACCCCGATCCTGTTTACCTCCGTCACCGACCCGGTCGAGGCCGAGCTGGTCAACGATTGGGATGCGCCGGGTGCCAACGTCACGGGTACCTCGGACAAGACCCCGCTGAAGGATCAGTTCGACCTGATCGAGCAGCTCGCTCCGGACACCAAGACGATCGGTATTGTCTACGCCTCCGGCGAGGTCAACTCGCAGATTCAGGTGAAGGACGCGGAGAAGGAGGCTGCGGAGCGCGGCTGGACCGTCGAGACGCAGACAGTGACCAGCGTGGGCGAGATCCCGCAGGCGGCAGAAACGCTCAGCGGTGTTGACGTTTTCTACGTACCCACCGACAACATGGTCGTCTCCGGCATTTCCTCGCTGGTGCAAGTTGCCGAGCAGCACCAGATCCCCGTGATCGGCGCCGAGGCTGGCACCGTCGAGGGCGGTGCCGCGGCCACTATCGGTATTGATTACAAGGAGCTCGGCCGCCAGACTGGCGAAATGGCGCTGCGCATCCTGCGCGACGGCGAGGATCCCGCCGAGATGCCGGTGGAGACCGCCACCGAGTTCTCCTACGTTGTCAACGAGGACGCTGCGAAGGCGCAAGGCGTCGAGATTCCCGAGGAGATCCTGAAGCAGGCTGAGACCGTATGATCCCGGCGCTCGAACTTGGGCTGATCTACGGGGTCATGGCGCTGGGCGTCTACCTCACCTTCCGCGTCCTCAACTTCGCGGATCTGACGGTGGACGGCTCGTTTACCACCGGCGCCGGCACCGCCGCGGTGCTCATCCTCGGCGGGGTCAATCCCTTCGTGGCCACCGCTGCGGGGTTCTGCGCTGGTTTTGCCGCGGGCGTGGTCACCGGTCTCTTGCACACCAAGGGCGGTATTGACGGACTGCTGGCCGGTATCCTCACCCAGATCGGCCTGTGGTCGATCAACCTGCGCATTATGGGCGGGGCGAACCTGCCGCTGTTGCGCAGCGACACCGCTTTTACCCCGTTGAAAGATGTCGGGCTGCTCCACTCCTGGGGCGGGGTCGGCCTGCTCGTAGTTTCCGTGCTGCTGCTCGCCCTGGTGGTCTACTGGTTCCTCACTACCGACCTCGGCCTGGCAATTCGCGCGACCGGCGACAACGGGCAGATGATCACTTCCTTCGGCGTGTCCACTGACGCGACGAAGATCCTCACGCTCGCACTGTCGAACGGGCTGGTCGGCATGTCCGGCGCGCTCGTGGCGCAGTTCCAGGGTTTTGCCGACATCTCGATGGGTATTGGCCTGATCGTGGTCGGCCTGGCTTCGGTCATCGTCGGCCAGGCGATCGTGGGCCAGCGCGCGCTGCTGCAGGCGATCGTGGCCGTCATCGTCGGTGCGGTGGCCTACCGCATGATCATCTTCTTCGCCCTGCAGGTCGGCCTGAACCCGAACGACATGAAGCTGGTCTCCGCGGTCCTGGTCATCGCCGCGCTCCTGTTGCCAAAGGTGCTGCCCTCCACCGGGCGCAAGCGCGGCAAGAATGCGAAGCCAGCCGCAAGTGCAAAGGCGGACGCATAATGCTGACTATCTCGAACGTGCACAAGACCTTCTTCCCCGGCACCGCCAACGAGCGCACCGCGCTCGCCGGCGTTGACCTGGACCTGGCCGAGGGCGACTTCTGCACCATCATCGGCTCCAACGGCGCGGGCAAGTCGACGCTGCTCAACACCGTCGCCGGTCGCCTGCGCCCGGACACGGGCAGCGTGCACATCGACGGCACCGACATCACACGGATGAAGGAGCACCAGCGCGCCACCCTGATCGGCCGCGTGTTCCAGGACCCGCTCGCCGGCACCGCCCCGAACCTCACGATCGAGGAGAACCTCTCCCTTGCCTACCTGCGCGGCAAGCGCCGCGGCCTCGGCCGCTCCCTGAGCAGCACACGACGCGAGTTCTTCCGCGAGCAACTTTCCACCCTGGAGCTCGGGCTGGAAGACCGCATGGGACACAAGGTGGGCTTGCTCTCCGGCGGTCAGCGCCAGGCGCTCTCCCTGCTCATGGCCGGGTTCACCCAGCCAAAGGTGATGCTTCTCGACGAGCACACCGCCGCCCTCGACCCCCAGCGCGCCGACCTAGTGACCACGCTCACCCACAGCATCGTGGAGGAAGGCGGGCTGACCACGCTCATGGTCACCCACAACATGGAGCAGGCACTGCGAGTAGGCAACCGCTTGATCATGATGCACGAGGGCAAGATCGTGTGGCAGGCCGCAGGCGAGGACAAGAGTAAGCTCTCCGTCCACGACCTGCTCGCCCAATTCGCCAAGATCAAGGGCGCAACCTTGTCTGACAAGGCGTTTTTGGGCTAGCACCCGTGAGCCGCGGCAAGCCCCGCGCGCCGAAGCAGCGCATCGAGGGCGACTACCCCATCGCCACTGGCACCGCCGCCATCCTCGCCGACCCGGCGCGCGATGGCGGCTATACGCTTGAAGTCAACCGCGTCCCCTCCTCCTACGTGGTACTCGGGGCACCAGAGGTCCTCCACTACGACTACATGCGCTGGTTCGCCGAGATCCTCGCCTCCCGCACCCTCCCCGAAAGCTTCTCCGCCGTGCACTTGGGCGCAGGCGCGTGCTCTTTTGCCTCCTACATGCAGCACCGCTCCCCGCGCTCCTCCAACGTCGCGGTCGAGTTGGACCGCGAACTCGCCAAGCTGGTGCGCTGGGCTTTTGACCCGCCGGTGGAGCTGAAAGTCGCCGAGGCCCGCGCCTTTACTCACGCGCTCGCGCCCGGCTCCCAGGACGTGATCGTCCGGGACGTCTTCGCTGGCCCCACCACCCCACGCGCGCTGACCACCGTGGAGTTCTACACCGCCGCACGGCGCGCACTGCGCCCCGGCGGGCTGTTCCTCGCCAACATCGGCGACACCGCCGGGCTGCCCACCACCCGCGCCGAACTCGCCGGCCTGCGAGAAGTGTTCGGGAACACGGTCGTGCTGGCTGAAGGCAATGGGTACGGGAATGTGGTGGTTGGGGCGTCGACAAGCGAGCTCGAGGTGCCTGGGGCCTTGGCTTTAGACGCCCACGAGCACACCCCGCGCCGCGACTGATTAAAGTCAATCGGCGTCCATCAAAGCTATGCACGAAGGAGGCCAACGTTGCACCATTTCAGCCCGCTGTTTCACATGGGGCCCGCAAAGCGCGACCACATTCCGGCGTTTCGCACCGCGCTAGGCGTGGCGATCCCCATGTTTACGCTGCTGGCGCTTGGGCGACTTGACCTTGCTATTTACGCGAGCTTCGGCGCGTTTACCGGTGTGTACGGCAGGCATGCCACGCGCGCGATGCGGCTGGAGCACCACATCCTGGCCGGCATCGCGCTGACGCTGTCGGTCACGCTCGGCGCGACGATTGCGTGGTTCAGCCTCAGCCCGTGGATTCTGCTGCTGGTGAGCTCAGTGACGTCCTCGGTGTGGGCGACGATCGCGCTGGCCACCGACATGAAGCCGACCGGGTCAGTATTTGTGATTTTCTCGGTCGCTGCGGTCGGCTCCCTCGACGACCCGGTGCATCCGCTGCTCGCCTTCGCCATCGCTGGCGGGGCCGCGCTGGTGTGTTTGCTGCTCGGCCAGCTGTCCCACCTCATCGGCGAAGGTCCGGGTGGCGATGTGCACGCGCCCGAGCGACCCAACCGCGCGCCGGACGCAGGCCCCGTGCCGCGGCGGCGACTCCGGGTGGAGGCCAGCCGCTTCTTCTTCTCGCCGCTGCTCGCCGGCACCATCGGGCTGATCTCAGTGACATTGATCGATCCGCTTTCCCACTTTTACTGGGCGATGGTCGCCGCCGTGGCACCCCTGGTCAACTCGCGGTTCAAGGTGCAGTACTACCGCGCTATCGAGCGCGTCCTGGGCACGCTGAGCGGCATTGCGATTACTGGCTTCTTGCTCTCGCACTCGCTGCAGGGATGGCAGATCGTGGTGTGGATCGTCGTGTTGCAATACCTCACCGAGATGTACGTGACGCGCAACTACACCATCGCCGCAAGCTTTATCACCCCGACCGCGCTGCTGATGATCCAGACGGTGCAGGCCGCCCCGGTCGGCCCCATGCTGCTGGCGCGAACGGCCGAAACCGCGCTCGGCGCGTTGGCCGCGCTGACCATCATCGCGGTTGGCTACGTGCGCACATACCCCTCGGTGGTGCGGCCCTCCCGCGGGGCTAAAGCGCAATCTCCTCGCCAGTAGCGGGGCGGAAATACACGGCACGCTCGGCGTGCAGCGTCTTAAAGTGCGGGCTGGTGACCTCGGCGAGCGCGCTGATGTAGTCCGGCACCATCGCCTTCGGGATGCGCAAGCCCATGGTCAGGTGTGGTACCCAGCGGGCCCCGCGACCATGCGGGTTCAACGCGCTCAGCGCCCGAGCCGCCGCGTCGAGCTCCTCCGGCGCTTCAAGCAGCCAGGCGACGGTCTGCTTCGACTTCGTGCCGAAGACCACCACGCCAACCCGGTCCAGCCGCGCGGGCAACAGCGGCGGGAGCAGGGCCGCGGCCTCCTCCACGACGCGTTGCTCCATGTGCTGCGCAAACGTCACCGAAATGTGCGGGCGCTGGTGCTGCTGCGGAAAGCCCTGCTGGTGCAGCGCCGCGTAGATCGAACGCACTTCCTCCTCCTCGCGTTCGCTCAGGCGAAGGAGGATATTTTCCGGAGAGCGCGCTGACATACGTATCTGTTAGACGAACTCGATCGAATCAAGCAGCTGCTGGAACTCCGGTGCCAGCTCCTGGATGCGCCCCACATCCGCGGTGAGCACCACCATCACCACCCAGCGCGTGTCCCCGCCCTGCTCACGCAGGATGAGGTAGTTCTGCAGCTGGGCGACCTCGCCCCGGGCACCGTCTGCGGCAGACGCACTCAGCGTGACCTGCTGCAAGCCCGCATTCCCATCCGGGCTGACCTCGCCCTGCTCCACGCGCGGGTTCTGCCCGGCCTGCTCCAGGCGCGCGAGGTTGTCCTTCATCACCGCCTGCATGTCGGCGTCCTCGGCGAGCGTGGCGGTCAGCCCGCTAATCGTCGGTGGCATAAACACGGACTGCTCGGCGTCCGCGGGGCGGGTAAGCAGAAAACCCATGTTCGCGGGCGTCGATACCTGCACCCAGTGCTCGTTGGGAAGGGAAAACTTGTACTTCGTGGCCATGGTGCTCAAGGGTACGGCACGGCCGCTTCTCGACGCACGCGCGGAGCCTTAGTGCGATGCGTTCACGTTTCCGCGTCCCCAAACGTGGGCAACCAATACAACAATGTGTTGCATTCCTCCACGCGCGGCGCAGAATACACATTAGGGGCCGCTACTGGCCCGTCTACACACATTCACCCCAAGGGAGCAGACCATGACCACCTCCTACACACCGCGCCCGCGAAGCAGCCGGCTCAGCTCCGCACTGAACTGGAGCATCGGATTACTCTGCGCACACGGAGCAATCGGCCTCATCTTCGGCGCGCTCGTCCTCGCTTCACCCGCTCGCGCCACTGCGGTGCTCACCCCGTTTGTCGGCTACGTGATCGCCTTCTGGCTTCTTGCGACGGGGGCAAGCGAGCTTGCAGTTGTCCTCCGCCTGCACCGCGACCTGCCCGGCTGGGGCTGGGACACTTTCTTCGCGGTAGCGACGATCATCGCCGGCGTCATCCTCCTGTTTGTCCCAGTCGGCACGGGCTTCTTCGCCGCAATGCTCGTACTGTGGTGCATCGCATTAAGCGTGGTGTTCCGCGCCGTCACCCTGCTGCGCACGAGCCAGGGTTGGGGCGTGGGCATTGGCATTATCTACGTCATCTTCGCAGTGCTGATGATCTGGCTCATCGTCTCCAATCCAGCCGAGTCCGTCACCGCGCTGGTGTGGACTGCCGGTATCTGGGGCATCGTCTGCGGCGTAACAAGCCTTGTCCTTGCATGGCAGATACAGCGCACCCGCAGGTCAATCGGCGCGGCATTCGGAGTGCAGCGCTAAACAGAAACGTCCTGACATCTTAGCGACCCCCTGTTTCCATGTTAGCGACGTTGTGTTGCTAACATGTGGTGCGCGGCCGCCCGGTCGCGTACCCACCAGGAATTTCAGGACGTTTCACCATGTATCTCGCTTGGCGCGAAATGCAGTTCGCGCGCACCCGCTTTCTCTTAATGGGCGCCGTGCTGGGGCTGATGTCCCTGCTCGTCGTCATCATTGCCGGACTCACCGCAGGGCTAGTCAACGACGGTGTCTCCGGACTCAAAGCCTTAGACGCCGACGTCATCGCCTTTGAGGACGGCACCCAGACCGATTCCGCCTTCACCCGCTCGATCGTCGAGACCGAAAAAGCAGACACCTTCGCCGCACTCGATCACGTCGAAGACGCCGCCCCGCTCGGCCTGACAATCGTCAACGCCCACAACCAGAACGGCACGGCCGTGGATCTCACGCTGCTCGGCGTCGAGCCCGGCTCCTTCATCGCCCCCGAAGGACTGCCCGAGATGGCCGCGCAGCTCGAAGCCGGCAGCCAGAGCGCAACCCCGCACGATGTCGTCGTCTCCTCCACGCTCCAAGACGAGGGCATCGCCGTGGGCGACACCATCACCATCGACCGCCTGGACACCCCGCTCAATGTCGTCGGCTTCGCTGACGGCCAGCGCACCTTCGGCCACGTCGACGTCGCTTATCTGCCTCTCGACGTCTGGCAGGAGATCCACGCCGGTGCCCGCCACGGCGAGCCGGTCAATCAGGAGGCCTACGACGAGGCCTCGGTCATCGTCGCGAAAACTCAAGACAGCCCCGACGCCGCGTCGCTTAGCGACGCCTCCGGCCTCGACGTCCGCGCCCTAAAGGAAAGCTTCGATTCCTCCCCCGGATACACCGCCGAGATGATGACGCTGACCATGATCAAGTGGTTCCTCTTCGTCATCGCCGCGCTCGTCACCGGCGCGTTCTTCCTCGTGTGGACCATCCAGCGCGCAGGCAGCATCGCCACGCTGCGCGCCATGGGCGCCACCAAGGGCTTCCTGCTGCGAGACAGCATCGGCCAGGCCGTGACCATCCTCGCCATCTCGATTGTCGCCGGCGCGCTCATCGCCGTTGGCCTCGGCAGCCTACTGGAGCAGACCGCCATGCCGTACGCCACGGAGTTCGGCTCCGTCATCGGCGGCAGCCTCATCCTGTTCGTCGCGGGCCTAATTGGCGCGCTCGTCGCCGTCTACCGCGTCACCCGCACCAACCCGCTCGCAGCCCTAGGAGAGAACCGATGAGCCTCGCACTCGAACTTATCGACGTCACCATCACCTACAGCGACGGCGATGCACAAGTCACCGCCCTCGATCACGTCAACTTAAGCGTCAACCCCGGCGAGTTCGTCGCCATCGTCGGCCCCTCCGGCTCCGGCAAGTCCACGCTCCTCGCGGTGGCGGGCGCGCTGACCTCCCCGGATTCCGGGCAAGTCACCGTTGCCGGCCAAGAGATCACCGGCTTCGATGACGCCGGACTCGCCGAAATTCGCCGCAAGCACATCGGCTTCGTCTTCCAGTCCTCCGGCAGCCTGCCCTCCGCGCTGACCGCCGAGGAACAGCTCGAACTCGCCGCCCGCGTCGCAGGCACCCGCGGCCGCTACTCGAATGCCGAGCTGCTCGAAAAGGTCGACATGACCAGCCGCGCCCACCACCGCCCCGGCAGCCTCTCCGGCGGCGAGCGCCAGCGCGTCGGCATCGCGCGTGCGCTCGTGGCCAATCCGCAGGTGCTGCTTGTCGACGAGCCCACCGCAGCCCTCGACCGCAACCGCTCCCAGGAAATCGTCGAGCTGCTCGCCCGCGAGTGCCACGAGTTCAACGTCGCCGGGGTCATGGTCACCCACGACTACGAAGTGCTGGGACACTGCGACCGAGTCCTAGAGATGGTCGACGGAAAACTCAGCGCAACGAAGTAGTACCTTTTCGCAGCGCTAAACTGGGTACATGCCGAAAATCACGGAATCCACCGTGGCCGAGCACCGCGCAATGCAACACCGCGCGGTGCTCGACGCCGCACAGCACCTCATCATTGCCGGTGCCGGGAAAGTCCCCACCCTGGCCGAAGTCGCATCCGAAGTCGGCCTGGCGCGCTCCAGCGTCTACCGCTACGCCTCCTCCCAGCACGACCTCATGGTCCAGCTCCTCGTCCATGCCACCGAGACTTGGAACGAGCAGCTCACCGCCGCCGTGGAAAGCGCGCCACCGGAAGCGGAAGCGCGTATCTGCGCCTACGTGGATGCGATGCTTGACCTGTTCATCCACGGCTCGCACGGGGCGCTCATGACCGCGGCACACCAGTTCCCTGAAGCGTTTGCGAACGAGGAAGTACAGGCAGCGCACGCAGGCTTCGAAGACATCGTCAAAAGCTTCTGCCCCGGCGTCTCCCCTACCGACATCGCCCTGCTCAACGCCGCGATCACCCGCGCCTCGGAGATGGCAGACCAACCAACCGAACTCGCACACGCGACCGCAACACTGCACGAGATGGCGAAAGCCCTCATTGCCACTTAACCCGAGGAGGCCATATCGCACCTGGTCAGGGACTTTTGGTAGCACAATGGAGTTCGGCCGCGGAGACCTCGCTGAATTGCTTGAGAGCCTGGCTGGGCGCATTCGCGCCGGCGAGATGACGCTCGGCACCGGTGATTCCTCGCTCACCATGGCGCTGCCGGGCACCTTCCGCACCACGCTAGAAATCGCCGACTCGCAGAAGCGCCGCGGCATCAAGCGCGAGCTGGAGCTCGAGCTCGAGTGGTACGTCGACGAAAACGGCGACCCGCTCGACACCGATGCGCCCGACTCCGGTTTCGCTGTGTCTTAACCGCTACAGCTCCCGGATGTAACAAAGCATCCGGGAGTCCTGTCCTGTCTCGATGCAGTACTAGCCACGCTTGATGTTCTCTATTTTCTTGCCGCGTGCGAGCTCGTCGACGAGCAGATCCATCATGCGAATGCGGCGCATGAGCTCATCTTCAACCTCTTCCACGCGGACGCCGCAGACCTTCCCGGTAATCAGCTCCGCATGCGGGGTGAGCGAAAGATCCGAGAAGAACTCACGCAGCGTCTTCCCTGACTCAGCTGCGGCGTGAATTTCCTCGGAACTCAACTGGATAAACCAACCGAGGACGTCGTCGAGCTCGTCGCGCGTGTGCCCCTTCCGCTCCACCTTGGCTACGTAGTTGCCGTAGATGTCGCCAAAGGGGTAAGCGAAGACTCGCTCAAGCTTTGCTTGTTCGTTCATTTGCGTTCCTCTCTCGCGCTTTCGTGCGCCTCAAGTGCTCATGAGTCTCCCCATACGGACGCGAAACAAGGCCACGCAAGGACAGTCTTGGCCTCAACCGTTACGCATCAAACAACCGCCGAATACACTTTAATCAGACTCGGTAAGGGGGTAACCATGGCAAAGGATGATACGGATGGATGACATTGAGGATGCACACGACCTACGGGAGCTTCGCGACGCAATCGCTCACGACACCGGCGAACGATTCAGCCTTGACGACATCCTGGCCGACCTCAATCGGTAGCGAATCTCTTTCCGATCCGTGCGTAGAGTGGGCGGCATGAACGACCTGACCATCGCCCCCGGCCCTGGGATCCCCGGCGGTGCGGTCATCGCCGCCGCTGACCTGACGGAGCGATTCGCAAGATCGTCGGGCCCCGGCGGCCAGGGCGTCAACACCACTGACAGCAAGGTCCAGCTCTCCCTCGATGTCGCCAGCTGCGCATCGCTTTCCGACGCCCAACGCCACCGCATCCTAAGCAACCTCGAGCACCGCCTGGACGGCACCGTGCTCACCGTGAGCGCGTCGACCCAGCGGTCGCAGATCCGCAACCGCGCCGAAGCACGCGAGCGCATGGCCTCGCTTTTGTGCGAAGCGCTCGCCCCACCTCCTCCCCCGCGGCGCAAGACGAAGCCGACCCGTGGCTCAGTGCGGCGTCGGCTCGAAGCGAAGAAGCGGCGCTCGGAGCTCAAGGCTACGAGGCGGCGCCCCCAGATTCCCTAGCACTGTCACCATCGATCACACCGTCGAAAATCTACGCGCAACACGTCTTGGCCTCTGCGCAAGCAACCAGAAGCGGCTTGGGCCAGTAGGCTTCTGTCCATGGAGCGGACTTACACATGGCGGCACGTGGACAACCCCTTGATCCAGAACGAAGCAAGGGTGCAGTTTCACCAGACTGGCTTGTCGGCTAGCGGCGCCCAAGTCGGGGAAGGGTACGAAGCCACCTGGGAACTGAGTGCTGAAAACAGTTGGGCAACCCAAAACGTGGTGGTCAACGTCGTGGGCGATGGCTGGGAGCGCCACCTAGAACTTATCCGATCCGAAGCAGGCGAATGGACATCGACTACTAAAGAATCAGGCACCCAGCCGGACGACCTCCCGTCACCTGGCATTGCGCAACCAGCTGATCTTACTACTGCACGGGACTGCGACCTCGGACTATGCCCGTTGACAAACACGATGCCCATTCGGCGCCTCGGGTTGCTCGAAGAGAATGTCCCCAAGACTCCGCTCATCATGGCCTGGATCGATATGCCTTCTCTCCAGGTAATCGCCTCGGATCATTACTACAGTTCAATCGACTTACACACAGTTCGCTACGCAAGCGGAACACGAGGAGTAGATGTAGAGCTGGAAGTCGACGATGATGGGGTTGTAGTCCACTACCCCGATATGGCGCGACGCGTGTGAGGCCGCTGACTTTCTACGCCGAGACAGCGCGAACCTGCTGAATCCGCTCGATCTCGGCGAGGGCCTTATCTTCCGCCAGCTCAATTTCAAATTGGTTCTGCAAATTCATCCAGAACATCGGCTCCACGCCAAAAAACTTTCCTAGTCTCAGCGCGGTGTCAGCCGTGATTCCACGTTTGCCGTACACAATCTCGTTGATACGGCGGGGCGGAACCCCGATAGACACGGCAAGCTTGTGCTGGGTGATTCCGAATCCCTCAATATAGTCCTCTAAGAGAATCTCTCCAGGATGGATCGGCGGGTACAGCTTGTTCGCCATGACATTCCTTAGTGGTAATCCTCGATGGTCACTTGTTCTGGCCCTGCGCCCTTCCAGCGGAATATAATCCCCCACTGGTCATTCACTCGGATACTAAACGTCCCTTTCCTATCTCCATTGAGAGCCTCCAGGCGATTACCAGGCGGTATGCGAAGGGAGTCAAGAGAGACAGCAGCGTCGAGCTGGTGGAGCTTCTTGTTCGCCGACTTGTGGATCCGAGGATCCAGTTTCGGAACTGGTTCACGCAGAAATACCAGTTCTGTCTCTCGGTTCCCGAATGACTGGATCATGCTTCACCCTATCCCCCATAACGCGAAGCGTCAATAACGCAAAACGTTAAGTTTGAGCTCACCCGAATGCAAATACACCCCCGCCTTACGCAACCACACCGTGTCCAGTCCGCATTACGGTGACTACCGCGAAGACGATAAAAGGGAAGTCGATCAGTGAAGCCTTTTAAGCCCCGCCGTCATAATGATGCTCTTGAGCCATCCCAACTTCACGATCCACCAGGACTCGTATGGACCGTCATGCAGGATCCCGAAGGAAACGAGTTCTGTGTGGGAAGCACCAAGGCCCAGCTACACGTTGAATTTGAATTCCACGGTATGTAGTTGCAAAGTTACTTTCTCGAGAACCTCGCCGCCCACGTCGCTCCCGCGTTGGGTGGCAGCCGAACCACAAAGGATCAGTCATCTGCTATCCCATCGACTAATTCTTGCAGGTCGCAGGACGACCTTCGCGTAACTGTCAGTTCAGCACCTTTTGAATAGTTCAGTACACGATGTATTGTTCAGCACATGCTGACTATTGCTTCACGCCTCGACGTCATGAACCGGCTCGGCCGGGCCATGGCGGATCCGACGCGCTCCAGAATCCTGATGACCCTACTCGACGGCCCGAGCTACCCGGCTGTGCTTTCGCGCGACCTGGACCTGACCCGCTCGAACGTTTCGAACCACCTGACCTGCTTGCGTGACTGCGGCATCATCGTCGCCGAGCCCGAGGGCCGCAAGACACGCTACGAAATCGCCGATCCGCACCTTGCGACAGCGCTCAACGCGCTAGTGAACGCGACGTTGGCTGTCGACGAAAACGCCCCGTGCATCGACCCTGAGTGCTCGGTGCCCGGCTGCGACGGGAAAGGAGCGGACGCATGAGTTCAGCATGTGGATGCGAACACAAACCAGCCACGGAGATCGAAGATCTCGATCGACCATGGTGGAAGGACCCCGAGTTGCTACTGCCGATCTTCTCCGGTGTAGCCCTCTGCATAGGCCTGGCGCTGGGCTGGTCCGGGCTAGAGGCACCCGCGACAGTACTGTTCTGGGTCAGCCTGCTGCTAGGGGCGTATACGTTCGCGCCCGGCGCAGTACGAAACCTTGTCACGAAGCGCAAGCTCGGCATTGGCTTACTTATGACAATCAGCGCGGTCGGCGCGGTGATCCTTGGTTACGTCGGAGAGGCCGCGGCGCTGGCGTTCCTGTACTCGATCGCCGAAGCGCTTGAAGACAAGGCGATGGACCGGGCCCAGGGCGGACTGCGGGCACTGTTGAAGCTGGTACCGCAGACCGCGACGGTGCTGCGCGACGGCACGGCGGTCGAAGTCGCAGCGAAGGACCTCGTGACCGGCGAGCTGATGCTCGTGCGCCCCGGAGAGCGGATCGCCACGGACGGCATCATTCGCTCTGGGCGCTCCAGCCTTGACACCTCAGCGATCACCGGAGAATCCATTCCGGAGGAGGTCGCGCCCGGCGACGAGGTGCCCGCGGGAGCGATCAACTCCGCCGGCGTGCTGGAGATTGAGACGACCGCAGCTGGAACGGACAACTCGCTGACCACACTCGTGGACCTGGTCGAGCAGGCGCAGGCGGAAAAGGGCCACCGCGCCCGGATCGCCGACCGGATTGCCCAACCCCTAGTGCCCGGGGTGATGATCCTGGCGGTGCTGGTCGGCGTGATTGGCTCGCTGCTGGGCGACCCCGAGACGTGGATCACCCGCGCGTTGGTGGTCCTGGTCGCAGCGTCGCCGTGCGCGCTGGCAATCTCCGTGCCGCTGACGGTCGTGGCCGCGATTGGCGCGGCCAGCCAGTTCGGCGTGGTCATCAAGTCCGGCGCTGCGTTCGAGCGGCTCGGCGGCATCCGTCACCTGGCGGTGGACAAGACCGGAACCCTTACCCGCAACCAGCCCGAGGTTACCGACGTGGTCCCGGCAGACGGATTCGATCGGGCGCAGGTGCTTGCCTTCGCGGCGGCAGTTGAGCAGCAATCGACGCACCCCCTCGCTGCGGCGATCGCGGCAGCGGTGCCCGAAGCGCCCGTCGCCCAGGACATCAGCGAGGAAGCCGGACATGGCATCGGCGGCACCGTCGAAGGTCGACGGGTGCTAGTGGGCAGCCCCCGGTGGATCGACGCCGGGCCACTAAAGGCAGACGTTGAGCGCATGGAGTCCGAGGGCCAAACCTGCGTCCTTGTCACCGTCGATGACGCCCTCTCCGGGGCGATCGGGGTCCGCGACGAGCTGCGGCCCGAGGTGCCCGAAGCCGTGCAGACCCTGCACGCCAACGGCGTGGAAGTGAGCATGCTCACCGGCGACAACGCTCGCACCGCCCGGGCGCTGGCTGAAATCGCCGGAATCGACGACGTGCGCGCTGAGCTTCACCCAGAGGACAAGGCAAGCATCGTCGCCGAGCTCTCCTCCAAAACACCGACGGCGATGATTGGAGACGGCATCAACGACGCTCCTGCGCTGGCGGGCGCGACGGTGGGCATAGCGATGGGAGCAACCGGCTCTGACGCCGCAATCGAGTCCGCTGACGTCGCCTTCACCGGCCACGACCTCCGGTTGATCCCGCAGGCGCTGCAGCACGCCCGGCGAGGCAGCAGGATCATCAACCAGAACATCGTGCTGTCTCTGGCCATCATCATCGTGCTGATGCCACTGGCGATCAGCGGCGTGCTGGGCCTGGCTGCCGTCGTGTTGGTTCACGAGGTCGCCGAAGTGATCGTGATCTTGAACGGCCTGCGGGCCGCACGAGCGAAGCGCTGAGACACACCTTCGCCCAGCGCGCTGGCTCTCCAGCGCGGATCTTAGAAGGATCGAGCTGCTCAGGGACCAAGCGTCGCCTCAAAACTTTTGATGCCGAGTTTCATCGGCACGGCCCGCGACTACCTGGGTAGTGTGTTTGGCAAAGGGCCCGACACCCATCAGGGTAGCCGAGCCGTCGCCGGTCCAGTTGCCGTAACCCACTAGATGTAAATTCTTCGACGCGGTTTCGCGGCCGCGCATGAGGTGGCGGAATGGGCCGAGGGCCGGACGGAAACCAGTGCACCAGATCAGATGATCGTGGTCGAGATCGTTCAAGCTATCGACGATGGGGGTAGCGGTGAGCTGGCCGGAATCACCACCGACCACCGCGACCTTCGCGCCGCGGAATGGTTCGGGACCGGGGTAGGTCGACGAGGCCATTGGCGTCTGCGGAAGGTACCGGGATGGTGGGGCACGAAGGGCGCGGACCACGTGCCTGTGGCCGCGACCACGTGCTCCACCGTGAATTGACCGTCGGTCGATAACATGGCGTGTCGGCGGGTACCCCGGGTGCTGCGGCGGAGAAAAGCGTCAGTGAAGGCCACGCGTGAACCACGCTCCGCCCTGCGTTCCACGTTGAATTTGAAATCGACGAATTGTCGGAAGAATCTAACCTCTCCCTAGCCACCAAGTCCTTTTCCGTATTACGATTATCTGCATGAAAACTATCAACGGGAAGCTAGTCAGCGAAGAGCAAATCGATGCGTGGGTAACCGAAGCCGAGAAAGGCTACGACGTAGAGACACTTCGTCGACGTGGAAGGAAACCTCGAAACGAAGATGCTGCGAAGGTTATCTCCATTCGGCTTTCCCCCGGGGAGATATCGGACCTCGACAAGTATGCGGCTGCAAACGGATGGTCACGCTCTCAGGCAATCCGCGAAGCGCTAAAGAATGCTATTTAGAAATGGACGTACGCCGAAGCGCCACGAAACACGGCATCAAGCCAGAAGACACAGTTACCGCCGCGACATCAGGTTGTGTTTTTAAGGCCCCGCTCGACGAAGATCACCCTCAACGGGAACTGCGCCTCGGGTTCGACAGCTCAATGAGGCTGCTCGAGATTGTCGTACTCATCTGGGACGACAGCACCGAAACGGTCATTCACTCCATGAAGGCACGCAAACAGTACCGCGCCCTGCTCGACTAGTCACGCATAGTTTCAAAGAAACCTTTCGCGAAAGACAGTAAGTAAATCCAGAGAAACAACAGGGCACGGTGGGGCACCTGCTGCGCGGTTTCTAATCCCACTGCGGGTTGCCCACGTCCACACCTTCGGCCGCCGCGTGGGCGGTGACCAGCTCGAGCAGGTAGTCCTGCGCGCCGCCGTAGGCTTCGTGGAAGCGCGCGTCGTCAACGTACATGCGCGCGAGGATGAGCTGGCGAGCCGGGGTCACCTCGTACCACTGGGCGATGCTTGCACGGTGGCGCTCCACCAGTGCTTCGGCTTCCTCGGAGCCGGGGTCCACGCCGGAATCGCGTGCGGCGATCAGATCCGCGGCGAGCGCGTCTTGTTCTTCCTGCAGACGTTTGAAGTCACCTTCGCCCATTTGAGCGAGCTTTTTCTGGGACTGCGCCCACTCCGGGGTATCACCCCAGCGCTGCTCCGCCTCCTCCTCCTGGTAGGCGGGCATATCTTCGCCGAGGTACTTCTTCATTGCGTCCATGTCGGTCGATCCTTTCGTTGCGTTGTCAATGAGGTGCTGGACAGATGTGAGTTGGGCGTCGAGCGTGCGCCGTCGAGAAGCGAGTGCTTCTTGGTGGTGCTTGAGGGCGCGGGTGAGAGCGGCTCCGGAGGCGTCGAGAAGCTGCGCGATCTGCGCAAGCGGCACGCCGACTCCACGGTAGAGGGCGATGGCCGCGCCGCGCTCGAGGTCCGCATCGCTGTAAACGCGGTGGTCGGCCCCACGTGCGCGCGGGTGTGATGAGGCCGAGCGCCTCCCAGTGGCGCAGCGCCTTGGTGGAAACGCCGAGGGCTTCCGCGGCCTCGCCGATCGTGTATTCGATACCATCTACCATGGTTACGATTGAACAGCTTGCCGCAGGGGCAAGTGCAAGTTGGAAGCATTAATGGACGAAATCCGCGTCGGCGACGCCGAGCGTTCGAAAGCTCTGGACCAGCTGGGCACACTGTTCGCAGACGGTCACCTGGACGTTGGGGAGTTCGAAGAACGCACAGATCAGGCCGTAGTTGCGCGCACGCGCGGGGAGCTTTCCATGCTTTTCGACGCCCTCCCGGCCGAACCGGTCTCACTGAAGAAGCGGACGCCGTCCAAGCTCGAGCTGGATGAGAAACTCGCCGCCGAGCGACGCAAGGAGCTTGGGAAATAGCCGAGAGTTTCCTGCGCCCACCGGTTAGAGTGGGCGCATGCATTTGCGTCGTGCGTTCGCGCTTGTTGTAGCTAGTTCTGTCGGGGTGGTTTCGGGTTGCGCCGGAGGTGGCGCGCCCGAGATCGTGGTGGTCACGTCCACCCAGTGGGTGGACCCGGATTCGAGTGAGGTTGTGGAGTCTGCGGAGGTTGCAGAGCCTGGCGGGGATACGGAGGCACCGGCGGATGCGGAGGCACCGGCGGATACTGCGGAAAACCTGCCGGTAGTCGTCGACTCGAACGGTGACCTGCTCGTCACCGGCAACGTGGAGGCATGGTCGACCGAACAGGCCCGGAAGGGCCGCCCCACTCCGAGCGACGAAGACCCGAACAACGTGTACTACGTGCTGGTCTTCGACTCCCCCGTCAACATCACGGCAAATAAGGCGGGAAGCCAGGTCGCCCAGGAAAGCCCCTTCGCTCGCCTCGGATCCGTGCAGCACTGGGATTTCGGAACCTCGGACAACACCAATGGCTGGGACGAGTACGTAGGAAAGCGGGTGTGGCTGCGGGTTTCACCTAACCATTTCTCGTACTCGTCCGACGCAAGCCTGCTCTTCGGCAGCCAGCTCATGCTCGACGACAACGCCGAAGTGGGCATTGAAGTGCTAAATTACCCCCCCTTTAAACAACCGCACTCCCGACAGGCCGGTGGGGCCATGACCAGCTAGATCGCCCAGTGCGTCATCGTCGATTTGGCCGCCGTTCTCCGACATCAAGCGCTGCCGCAAGACGTCTGGGAAGGTACGTCCCAAGGCATCCTCAGCAGCACGGATTCGTGATTCATCAACAGGAAAGCCCCTACGAGCAGGATAATGGACGCTCCAGGCCTCCGCTACTGGAATCAATGCTGTGGGACCGGACGCAACAGCCCGCCGCCCAGGGTGAACGTAGGGTGTTTGGCATGCAGGACCTGACCATCGCACCCGGCCAGGGTATCCCCGACGGCCTCGTCGTCGTCGCTGCGGACTTGTCGGAGCGGTTCGCGAAGGCATCGGGCCCGGGCGGCCAGGGCGTCAACACCACCGACAGTAAGGTGCAGCTCTCCATCGACATCGCGGAATGCGCATCGCTTTCCGACACCCAACGCCGCCGCGCCCTCCACAACCTCGAACACCGCCTGGACGGCACGGTGCTCACCGTGAGCGCGTCGACGCAGCGCTGGCAGATCCGCAACCGTGCCGAAGCGCGGGAACGCATGGCCACCTTGTTGCGCGAGGCACTCGCCCCACCACCTCCCCCGCGGCGCAAAACGAAGCCGACGCGCGGCTCGGTGCGACGCCGTCTCGAAGCGAAGAAGCGGCGCTCGGAGTTGAAGTCGACGAGGCGTAAGCCCCGGCGCTAAGTTTTCAGCGCGTTGCCGACCCCACCCCCGGTAAAACCGCATGCACATCGACGGCGGCGCCACTGAACGCGAAGCCCTAGTGGAGCGCGTCAGGATGTTGGGTGCCACTGAACTCGGCAGCCATGAGGCACCTGGACTTGTTTGGACCGTTATGCAGGATCCAGAACGCAACAAGTTTTTGTGTAGGCAGCAGAACTGCGAAAATATGGGGTATATGGGGATGTTTATGGGGTAAGTGGCATGATGCACGACTCAGACCGTTGACATTTGCTTAGCCTTACCTTAGTCTTTCCAGCGTTCCTACAACTAAGCTTAGGCTTACTTACCAAAAGGGGAAGTTTTGAAGCTTTCACAAAAGATCGGTGCAACCGTGGTTGCACTCGCCACCACGATCGGCCTGGCTGCCTGCTCCGACTCCGGCAGCACCACCGCCAGCACGGCATCCTCTGAGGTTGCCACCTCGGCCGCAGCGGCGGAGAAGCAGACGTCAGCACGCACTGCGGACGCAGCGCTGACGGTGAAGGATGCGGCGGGCCGCACCATCGAGTTCGCGGAGATGCCGGACCGCATCCTGCTGGCTGAGGGCCGCGCAGCCTACGCCACCGCCCTGCTGCAGGAAAACCCGCTGGACAACATCGTTGCGTACGGCCAGGACCTAGTGAAGAACGCGGGCGCGTTCCGCGATAAGCTCCTCGAACTGCAGCCGGAAGCGAAGGATCTGCCGACGATCGGCATGATCCAGAAGGGCGACGTCACCGTTGAGAACCTGCTCGCGCAGGACCCAGACGTGGTCATTATGACGCTCGACCAGAAGAAGGCCGCCGAAGAGTCCGGCATGATCGCGGACATGGATGCCGCCGACATTACCTACGCCTACATCGACTTCCGCCAGAAGCCGCTGGAAAACACAACCGTATCCATGCAGCTTCTGGGTGACCTGCTCGGCCAGAGCGAACGCGCCGCGAAGTACAACGAGTTCTACGACGCAAAGGTCAAGGAAATCTCCGAGCGTACAGCAAAGATTGCCGAGAAGCCTGACGTACTGCTGTGGACCGCGGCCGGCTACAACGAGTGCTGCGCCGTCGCAGGCAACGTGCACCTGGGCACCTTGGTCACCGCAGCCGGCGGCCACAACCTCGGCCCAGAAGTCCTCGGCCCGGAAACTAAGACCATCACCCCTGAGAAGATGATTGAGCTCAACCCAGAGAAAATCATTGTCACCGGCGGCGAGTGGGCGCGCGACCCGAACAAGACCGACCTCTTCCGTCACGTCGAGATGGGCTACCAGTCTAATGCCGAGCTGGCGAAAGAAACTAGCAGCGGCCCGCTGCAACTGCCCGGCTTCGAGCTGCTCGAAGCGCCGAAGACCGGCAACTACTTCGCCGTGTACCACCAGTTCTACGACAACCCGTTCAACGTCTTCGCGCTTGAAGCCTTCGCCAAGTGGATCCACCCGGAGGAGTTCGCTGACTACCACCCCACCAAGGACTTCATCGAGTTCCACAAGGAGTGGATGCCGTTCGAGTACAGCGGCGTGTTCTTCTACGATCCTGCGAACCCGGACGAGAGCTAACCCATGACAACTCGAGTATCCGCGCAGCCCGCCGCAAACGTGGATGCTCGCCAGGCCGCGATTACGAGCTACCACAAGCGCGGGCGCAACAAAGCGTTCGCCATCGTGGGGCTGGTCATTGCGGCTTTCGCGAGCTTCCTCGTCGCCGTCATCGTCGGCCCCATCGACATCGCACTTGCCGACGTCTACAACGCCGTTTTCCACCCCGAGTCGGTGGAGTATCAGACCCGTGTGGTCATTCGCACCCTGCGCTTGCCCGCTGCGGTGATGGCACTGCTGTGCGGCGCCGCGCTCGGCCTCGCTGGCGGGCAGATGCAGACCATCTTGGACAACCCCCTTGCCGAGCCCTTCACCCTCGGTATCTCGGCGGCAGCCGCGTTCGGTGCGGCGATCGCCATTGTGATGGGCTGGACGCTCATCCCGAACCCGCAGTTCAACCTGGCGCTCACTGCGGCGATCGCAGCACTTCTCGCCGTCGCTATCGTGGCAGCGGCGTCCGTGTGGCGCGGCACCACCGCCGAATCGATGATCCTCCTCGGCATCGCGCTGAGCTTCTTCTTCCAGGCCCTGCTCTCGCTGCTGCAGTACAGCGCCAACATCGAAGCGCTCCAGCAGATCGTGTTCTGGACCATGGGTTCGATGCAGCGCGCGAACTGGACCGCGAACGCCATCCTCGCTGTGGTGGTCGCCGCAGCGATCCCCTTCTGCGTAGTCAACTCCTGGCGCCTCACGGCGCTACGACTTGGCGACGATCGCGCTGCTGCCCTCGGCATCGACGTCAAACGCCTGCGCCTCACTACCCTGCTTGTGGCATCCTTCCTGGCCGCCTCGGCGGTCGCGTTCACCGGCATCATCGGCTTCATCGGCCTTGTCGGCCCCCACGTCGCCCGCATGCTGGTGGGCGAGGACCAGAAGTTCTTCCTTCCCGGCGCGGCAGCCGCGGGCTCGATGCTGCTCAGCGTGGCTTACGCAGTATCGCTCTCCATCATCCCAGGGCTAGCGATCCCCATCGGCATCATCACCTCGCTGGTCGGCGTGCCGTTCTTCGTCTTCCTCATCTTCACCCGCGCACGAAAGAGGGGCTAACCGTGGCAATTTTCGCTAAGCACCTCACCGTCGGTTACGGCCGTACCACGATCATCGACGACATGACCTTCGGCCCGCTGGAAGAAGGCAAAGTCGTAGGGCTCATCGGCCCAAACGCCGCCGGCAAGTCCACGCTGGTGAAAACCATCGCGGGGATTAAGAAGCCGTCGCAAGGCACCTGCTCCATCGTCGTCGATGGGTGCGAAGTCACCGGCAAGTCTCGCACCACCGCCATCGGCTACGTGCCCCAAGACATGCTGACTACCGCGTCACTCACCGCGTTCGAGTCCATCATGGTTTCCGCGAAGCGCCGCGGCGCGGTCGATGCTGATCCAGTCGCGGCAACGGCGGACATCATGGAGCGGCTCAACATCACGCACCTCGCCGACCGCATGGTCTCCGACATGTCTGGCGGCCAGCGCCAGTTGGTCGGCGTCGCGCAGATGCTCGTGCGCACCCCGAGCGTCTTACTTCTCGACGAACCCACGTCCGCCCTCGATCTGCGCCACCAGGTGCACCTGCTTGAAATCATCCGCGATGAAGTGGCGGGAACCGACAGGCTTGCCCTGGTTGCAATCCACGACCTCAACCTCGCCGCACGTTTCTGCGACGAGCTGCTCGTGGTCAAAGCGGGCCGTGTCGTGGCGCTGGATACCCCGGCCGCGGTGCTCAACCCTGAGCTCCTCAACGAGGTCTACGGCATTAGCGCCCGCATCCTCGACGACGACGGCGTGCCGGTCATCTGCCCGGTGTGAATGCGTGGGCCCAGATCCGGCCCGGCCAGTTCATGTCCGGGTTCCAGGGACGCATCGCTGGGGCTAGCTTCGCGTGGGAAGTCGAGCGCGACGCGGTGCCCCCCTGACTACACGTAACTACACGTTGAACTTGAACTCGACGGTATGTCGTTGCAAAGTTACCCCCTCTCGTTAACACCATCAAAAGGAGTGTTATCCAATGAAAGCGTTCGGCTTCTTAAGCTTCGGGCATTACGCCTTCGGCAGCTAGTGCGGGCCATCTGCGGAAAAGATCGCCAAGACTCGTCTGGAGATCACCCAGGCTGCGGACGAAATCGGCGTGAACAACGCGTCCTTCCGAGTCCACCACTTCGCGCTGCAGGCCTCCGCCCCGATGCCGCTGCTGTGTGCTATCGCGGCCACCACCAAAATCATCGAGGTGGGCACCGGCGGCATCGACATGCGCTAGCGCATATCGGGGTTGTAGCGTTTGAGTCATTGACTCCCGCCGTCTACAAGTACCTACACACTTGATCGGTGCTGCACGTTTCAGGATCCGGGTGCGCGGCGTCCTGGCTAAGGTCCGCGATAGTGTCGCGCAGCACGGAG
>NZ_KV818004.1:213756-217659 GCF_001814825.1 Corynebacterium sp. HMSC071B10
GTCGAGGATCTGGCGGATCTGGGCGAGGGTGAGGCCCGCGGCCTGGCCGCGGTGGATGAAGTCGATCCGAGCGACCGTCTCGGGCGCGTAGTCGCGGTATCCGGACGGCGTGCGCTCGGTCGGGGGTAGAAGGCCCTGTTCCTCGTAGAAGCGAAGGGTCTTCGCGGTAGTGCCCGCCCTCTCGGCGAGTTCTCCGATCCACATTGCTGTCTCCCTCCGTGGCCGCGCTTGACCTTCCCCTGCACTGGAAGGTCCAGTATGGCTGAGACAGAGCAGAAAGCCAAGAGTTGACAGGAGTAGCGATGCCTACGAAGTACGATCTCGCCATCATCGGATCGGGAGGCGGCGCGTTCGCCGCTGCGATCCGCGCCAGCACGCTCGGGAAGTCGGTGGTGATGATCGAGCGCGGGACGCTCGGCGGCACCTGCGTGAACACGGGCTGCGTCCCGTCGAAGGCGCTCATTGCCGCGGCCGGCGCGCGGCACGTCGCGGTCGACGCCGCAACCCGGTTCCCCGGGATCACGACGACGGCGGATCCCGTAGACATGCCCGCGCTGATCGCTGGGAAGCAAGCGTTGGTGGAGTCGCTGCGCGGCGAGAAGTACGCCGACGTCGCCGACTCCTACGGCTGGCAGGTCCGACGCGGCGACGCCTCGTTCGTGGGCACCCCTGATGCGCCGGTTCTCGATGTTGCCGGATCCGACGGAAGCGTCGAGACCATCGAGGCCCACCACTACCTGGTCGCGACTGGTTCTCGCCCGTGGGCACCGCCGATCGACGGCCTGGAGGAGACCGGATACCTGACCTCGACCACGGCGATGGAGCTGACGGAGGTCCCCGAGTCGCTGCTGGTGCTCGGCGGCGGCTACGTCGCCCTGGAGCAGGCGCAGCTGTTCGCCCGCCTCGGCTCGCAGGTCACGCTGCTCGTGCGGTCCCGGCTCGCGTCGAAGGAGGAGCCGGAGGTGTCGAAGGCGCTCCAGGAGGTGTTCGCCGACGAGGGCATCCGCGTCGTCAGCCGCGCAGTGCCCACCCGGGTCTCCCGCGGCACGGGAGGCGAGGCCGTCGTGACCGCCGCCTTGTCCGGCGGCTCGCAGGAGTTCCGCGCCGACCAGGTCCTGGTCGCCCTCGGACGCCGTCCCGTCACCGATGGCCTGAACCTCGATGCGGTCGGGGTGAATACCGGAGACTCCGGTGAGGTGGTCGTCTCCGACCGGCTGCAGTCCTCGAACCCGCGGGTCTGGGCCGCGGGCGACGTGACCGGGCACCCCGAGTTCGTCTACGTCGCCGCCCACCACGGCACCCTCGTCGCCGAGAACGCGTTCGCCGACGCCGACCGGTCCGTCGGCTACGCCCGCCTGCCGCGGGTGACGTTCACAGGGCCCGCGATCGGCGCGGTCGGGATGACCGAGAAGGACGTCCTCGCCGCGGGGATCCGCTGTGACTGCCGCGTCCTGCCCCTGCACCACGTGCCCCGCGCCTTGGTGAACCGCGACACCCGCGGGTTCATCAAGATCGTCGTGAACGCCGAGACGAACGAGATCCTCGGCCTGACCGCCGTCGCCAAGGACGCCGGGGAGCTCGCCGCCGCAGGCGTCCACGTGCTCGGCAGGACCGTCGCCGAGGTCGCCAACGCCTGGGCCCCCTACCTGACCATGGCCGAGGGCATCCGGATCGCCGCGAAGGCCTTCACCACCGACCCGTCGCTGCTGTCGTGCTGCGCATGAACGGCAACGCAGGTAATCGGAGAGATCTCATCCGGAAGAGGTGCAGACGATGAGCGCCGATCAGGACCGCGACGAACGGCGCGCCGGTTCCGTCGTCGCTGCAGTGACCGGGCTGCTCTTGCTGGCATGCTGTGCGCTTCCGTCGCTGCTCTGCTGCGGCCTGCCGTTCATCGCGGCGGGCGGAGCACTCGCAGGCATCGGTGGGCTCCTCGGTAATCCCTGGATCATCGGTGCCGGGACCGCCGTCGTGATGGCCGTCATGGCGGGGATGCTCGTCAGGCTACGGCGGCGGCACCGGCGCCGCAGGTCCGGCTGCTGCGAAAATCCTTCGACCGCTGATCGGAACCGGTAATTCGAGCGGATCCAGCGATCACTGCCACCTGCGGAGGCCGCTGAAATCGAAGCCCAACGGGAGAAGGAGGAGCAAAAAGCGTTCGAATCAACCGGTGACGAGGATAATACTGAGGCTGGATCCCGGCCGTCGCGACGCGGTCTCCGCTTCCGCCGAGACGAGAAAGGGTTGTGGGCACCTAGGCTGGGCGGCATGAACGACCTGACCATAGCGCCCGGCCCGGGGATCCCCGACGGTGCGGTCATCGCCGCCGATCTCGCGGAGCGTTTCGCGAAATCGTCGACTCCAGGCGGCCAGGGCGTCAACACGACGGACGGCAAAGTCCAGCTTTCCATCGATGTCGCCGAATGCGCATCGCTTACCGACGCCCAGCGTCACCGTATCTCGCGCAACCTCGAGCACCGCCTAGACGGCTCCGTCTTTACCGTGACTGCGTCGACTCAGCGGTCTGTGTTTCGCTCCTGGTCCTCTCGCCTGCACCTGCGACACAGCCTCGTGTCCCCGGGCCGTAGCGTTCGGGGGAGCACAATAGCCCCAGTCCTCATCACGTCCCGGGATCAAAGAGTTCATCGCAGAGGTTAAGCACTACACGTTGAACTTGAACTCAACGGCGTGTCGGCGCAAAGAAACCTTCCCGCTAAAGACAGCAAGTAAATCCAGAGAAGTACCGCAGGATGCGGTCATGGCGCTATCGCTCCCGGAACATCTAGCAACTCGGGAAGCAGTAGGGCACGGGAAGATGCGCGTCAAATGTACACCGCCCGCCAGGTCGAGTTGGGCACCAAGGTGCGCAAGCTGCTGGCGGACAAAGGCTACGTCTCCGTCGCCGCCCCCGGCTTCGAGGCCACCTCCATCGTGGTCATGTACGCCACCGCCCCGGAGCAGGCCAACGGATCCGCGTTCAAGCAGGCCGGCGTCCAGATCGCCAGCGGTGTTCCGCTGCAGGTCGGCGAGCCGGAGGGCTTTTCCGCCTTCCGCATCTGTCTGTTCGGCTTGGACAAGTGGGGCGATGTCGACGGCACCGTCGCGCGGTTCGCCGAGACGCTGGACAAGGTTGTCTCTGCCTAGCCGAAGGTCAACGAATACAGTTTCACGCCTGCCGTGGGCCGGATGCGCAGCACTCCCTCGGTGGGCGTGTCGCCTTTCGCAAGGTCGAGGGTTCCATCTGTGACCGGGAACGACTTTGTCGCACCGTCCGGATACTCGACTTCGATCTCTCCTTCACCCGAAACCACGAGCTGGACCCACTTGGCGAAGACGTTGATGTCCAGGTGTCCTCCACTGGTGGTCTGCACTGATTCCTCCTCGAGAATCCACGTCCCGTTCAAAGTGAACATGCCGCGCTCCGGAGCGGCCGGTTCACCGAAGTCGTGCTCGCCGTCGGTGTAACCGGGTTACTTGGTGTACTCGGCGCGCGCAGTGCCGAGATAAGTTTCCGGGTTGCGGCCCTTCGTACCGCCTGCTGCTTCGCCGCTTTCGACCGGTTCGGGGAGGTCGACGTCGGGGTTGGCGTCGATGAGCAATTCACGCACGAGCTTTTCTGTTTCGGCGTAGCTTCCCTCCCCTTCCACGATCTGCCGGACGTTGCCGTGCTTGTCCACCAGGTAGCGGGCTGGCCAGTAGCGGTTGTTGAAATTCCTCCATGTAGCGAAGTCATTGTCCTGCGCCACCGGGTAGTGGATACCTTCCTTTTCTACGGCGTTGCGGACATTGCCCAGGTCGTGCTCGAAAGCGTACTCAGGGGAATGGACGCCGACGACGGTGAGGCCGGAATCGCGATAAGTGTTATAAAGCTTGGTGATGTGCTCCCCCGCACGCTGACAGTTG
>NZ_KV818005.1:0-203 GCF_001814825.1 Corynebacterium sp. HMSC071B10
CCAACTGGGAGCGGTTCACTGCAGTCGTGCCGCCGCGCCGACCCCGCGCAGCTGCAGGATTGTGGCCCGGCACCGGAATTCGCGGGGCTGACGAACTGGATCAACGCCGACCAGCCGCCGAGCCCGCAGGACGGTGGTGTCATGCTCGTTGATTTCTGGGCGTACGCCTGCATCAACTGTCAGCGTGCGGGGGAGCACATCAC
>NZ_KV818006.1:0-199183 GCF_001814825.1 Corynebacterium sp. HMSC071B10
GATGTGGCGCATTCACCCCTAGACCGGACGCCCGGGGTTCTCGTCATGCGGGTTTCGTCATTTACCGTTTCACCCGCCCCGTAGACTGACCCGTATGAAGATCGCGGCCTTTGACTTCGACGGCACCCTCCACCACCCCGGCGACCCCAACGGCGGCTTCAACCCCGCCGATATCGCCGCCATCCAGGCCTGGCGCGAGGCTGGCCACCTCGCGATCTCCGCCACGGGCCGCTCCCGCTCCGCCCTGGCGTACGGGATGCGCGGCAGCGGGCTTTCCTTCGACTACCAGGTCCTTTCCAACGGCGCGTCGGCCGCCACGGGCGATAACCGCGAGCTGATCTTCGGCTACACCATCGACACGGACGTGCTCCACAAAGCGATCGACGCCTTCGGCGAGCGAGCAGGCCTGGCCGTCTACGGCACGACTATCGGCCCCATCGACGGCGTGTTCGCCGACAACACCGGCGGCATCAGCCACTTCACCGAGCACTTCACTCCCATGACGCGGGCGGACATCCCGGAGCACGAGTTCGCGGTCGTGCCGCTCTGGATCCCAAACAACGAGCCGCTGCGCCGCGAGGTCGTGGCCTGGGCCGAGTCGCTCGAGGGGAACTACACGGTGGCGCAGAACCAGGAGTACGTGGACATCATGGCGCCGGGCCGCACGAAGGGCGCGGGCGTTATCGAGCTCATCGAGCGCCTCGGCTTTGCGCGCGCCGACGTGGAGCTCTACACCTTCGGCGACTCCTGGAACGACATGTCCATGCACGCCATCGCCGACCACTCTTACAGCTTCGCCCACTCGCCGGCCGACGTCCGCGCGGCCACGGACCACGTGATTAGTCGCGTGGCGGACGCGCTGTCACCGCGGTAGGCACCCAGCTCTCGTCGGCCTTCGCGGGCTTACCGCACGAGGGCACAACCCCGGTCACCTCTTTGCGTGCCAGTTCCACGGTGTATGAGGCCCCCTGCTTATCGACGCGCACATATCCTCCATCACCCGTCACCGCCACATCCGCAACTTCCAACTCGCCGTAGCGCACCTGCTCGCCCGCACGCGACAGTTCGGCGGCGACCGCTACCTCGGCCGCCTGGGCGGGTGCACTCAGCGTGCCGCGGCCACGGTTGCCGGGGACGAAGTACTCGCCGCGCAGCGCCGCGTCCAGCATGGCGTCGGTGGCCTCGAAGGTCATCCGGCCGAAGCTGTAGGCCCAGGGCAGCAGCAGCATCGTCGGGGCGAAGCGGTGGCCCTTGATGTGCGAGGTCTCCCACACCACGTCGTTGCCCTGGCCGAACGGGTACTTCTCTACCAGCTTGTTGACCAGGCTGCGGCCCTTGACCGCACAGCAGCGGTCGCGCTTGGCGTGCGTGCACACGAGCAGCAGCGGCTTAGTGCGCGCGACCGCGCCTTCGTTCTTGCCGGGGCCGGACAGGTCGAGACCCAGCAGTTCCTCGGGCGCGTCGATGTGCATGACCTCGGTCGCGCCCTCCTCGGCGAAGACGAGGTAGACGTGGTGATCCTCGATCTGGCGACCCTCCCGCGTCGGGTGGCGGATGAGCAGCAGGGAGGCGTCGTACGCAGCGAGGTGCGCCTTGAGTTTCTCAGTGAGCTCCTCGCCGAGCGTGCCGCCATCGAGGACGTCGTGGGTCCAGGCGTGCGGCCACTCGAAAAGCACGTACGTCGAACCCGGCTTCGCGGTGCCGGGCAGCGACTCAACCTGGACTTCGGAGCAGAACACGTCCGGTGCGCTGGTCAAAGTTTCCTCACTCATGCCCACCACCATACAACCTTTAGGGTGCCCTAATACACAGCCTCGACGCGCCAGCTGCGCCGGGTCCACACCAGCAGCCACGCCTCCACCCCACGGCCCGATTCACCCACGACCTGGAGGCGCGCCACGCGCTGCCCGGACGCGCCCCACCAGCCCTCGTCCACGGGCCAGGGCCCGGCCCAGCCTGTGACCAGGTACTTGTGTTTTCCCCAGGCCAGCGCGTAGGGGTCGGCAGACAGGAGGGCTTCGGCGGTGACGGTGATGGGGTGCGCGTGGGCGTCGATAAGCATGATGCGCGAGGCCGGGTGGTCGATGCCGCCGCCGAGGCGGGCGGGCAGCGGCGCGGGGATCGCGCCCGGCCACGGTTGGGCGGCGGTGGCGGGTGGCTGCTCGCCGAAGGGGGAAAACGCGATGCGTTCGGCGACGCCTCGGCCGCCGACGGCGCGCGGCTGCACCACCGCGTCGATGCCGAGCTGGGACTGCACGCGCTCGATGACGCGGCGGGCCCCGTCGCCTGCGCTGCTGCGGAAGAGCTCGCGCTCCTCTGGCGTGGCCAGCTCGAGCGGCTCCAGGATAAGCGAGGTGATCGCGCCGGCGCCGCCGCGGGTGAGCCAGCCGTCGAGCTGCCAGCGGACGCGGTCTGCGGTCGCGGACTCGGAAAGCGCCTCGCGGGTGCGCCAGACGCGCTCGACGCGCTCGCCGGTGGCCAGCTCCGCGATGACTTTCAGGCACAGACAGCTTGCGCCGCGCTCGGCGAGCTTTTCATGCAGCGTGGCGGCGAGCGCGCGGGCGGCGAAGGCGGCGGCGTCGACGCGCTCGATCGCATCCTCCGGGGTGAGCCCGACGGCGAGGTCAGCGGCCGGGAGCTCGGGCGCGACGCGGCGGTCCGGGGCGGCGCGCGCGATGCGGTGGATGCGCATTCCGCCAGCACCGAAGCGGGTGGTCACCGCCTGCGGCGGCAGCTGCGCGAGCTGACCCAACGTGCTGATTCCCAGCTGGCCGAGCGCGTTGACGGTCGCGATATCCGCCCCGAGTGCCACCTCCGCGACGAGCACGTGCAGCGACTGCTCGGCCAAGAACTGCGCGGACGCCCCCGGGGCGACGAGCTGGGAGCTGCGGGTGGCGATCACGGCGGTGGCCAGCTCGTCGGCCGCACCCACGAAGGCCTCGATGCCGCTGCGCTGGGCGGCATCTAACAGCATTTCCAGCGCCGTGTCCTCGTCCCCGTGGAAGCGGGCGGCGGCCTGCAGGTCCACGGCGACGAGTCCGGGGCGTAAGACCTCGATGGAGGCGGCGACGTCGTCAAGACTGCCGGCGAGCGCGGCGAACATGCGCCCGTCGCGGTCCGGGTTGTCGTCCACCACCGTCAGCTCGGGCGCGAGCGCCTGGGCGTTGCGCACCCGCATCCCGCGGCGCACGCCCGCCCGGCGCGCGGCCTGGGAGCAGACCTTGATCCGGTGCTGGGCGGCAATCGCCACCGGCTCGCGCAGTGTGTCGCCCGCGTCCAGGGTGGCGGCTTGCACGGGCCAGTCAGGGAACCACAGCGCCGCCACCCGCATTTAGGGCACCACCTTCAGGTGGCGTTCGGCCTCGCGCACCGGACCAATACCGAGCGTGAGCGTTGCCGTCGCGCCCGGCCAGCCCTTCGCGGTGGCGCGCACGCGCACGTCGATCCCCCGGATGCGCCCTGTGCCCCGGCCGATGCCGTGGAATTGCGCGACCTGCCCGCTGATGCGCAGCGCGGGCGAGGGCACGGCCACGTTGACCGCCACGAGCGCCGCATCCCCCTTGCGCAGCCGCGCGAGCAGCGGCCGGGCGCGCACGGGGCTTAACTGCAGTTCCGTCCGGGTGCGCAGCACCACCAGGTCGAGGCCCTCGGCGAGCACACCGGCAACGGCGAGGTCCTCGATGCCCGGTTCCGGCACCGCGATCACCCGCTCGAGCGCGCCTGCCGACATGCCCGCGTACGAGAGCTCGGGCCAGCCGATCACGCCCACGGTCCCGCCTGCCCCGGCGACGCGGTCGAGCAGCTCAACCACCAGCGCGGGCATGTCGCTCACCTGTGTGATGGCGCGGCGCGGCAGGCCTCCACCCGGCAGCACCCGCGCCAGCCCGCCGGGCACGGAAAGCACACCCTCGCCCGCCACGACCTGCGGCGCAGCCTCGCCGCCCAGCTCCGCCATCCGCGCGCGCAGCTGGGCGATCTGGGCATGCCGATCCCCGCCGGGGTCAGCAAGCTGTCGAATAGGTGTTCCGTTCACACCGAACAGTATGCACCCCACCCCGAACACGGGCAACCGCCAAGGTCGCAAGCACTTTCGAACATCAAGGCTGTCACCCACGCACACCCACCTGCTACAGTAACTGCCCATGATGCCCGCCGACATCCGCTCCCGTACCACCCCCATCCCGACCCCGCTCGCCGTCCGCGCCGCGGGCGCCGCCGGGGTGGCGGGCTCAGTCGCGATCATGGCCTCGGCTGCCCCGATCGCGGTCCGGGCAGGCCTTGCGCTCGTGTGCATCGCGGTCGCGCTCGGCGTGACGTTTGCGCACCCCTACCGGCGCGAGATGCGTGAGTACGCGGCGCGGAAGGGGGTGTCCACGGTGGCGTCGATAAGCATGCTCGTGCCACTCATCTTGTGGTGGCTGTTGCTCATGCTCGCGCCGCTGATGCTGTGGCCCGCGTGGGGCGCGCTGGTGGCGTTCGTGGGGCTGTTCGCGCTCGCGTGGCTGCTGTTTCCGCACGTCGACGGCTCGCGGCGGCTCGCCTACGCCTAATCCAAGTCGCGGTCCGCGGCCCAGCGGGTGAGCTGGTGGCGGTTGGAAGTCTGCGTCTTGCGCAGGATATTCGACGCGTGCGTTTCCACCGTCTTCACCGAGATGAACAGCTGCTTGCCAATCTCCTTGTAGGTGTAGCCGCGGGCGAGCAGGCGCAGCACCTCGAGCTCGCGGCGGGTCAGCGCGTCGACGGCTGGGTCCTCCACCTTGACCGGCTCGCCCGCCGGGTCTTCGACCACCCCGCCGGAGGCAAACGCGTCGAGGACGAAGCCGGCCAGGCGCGGCGAGAAGTACGCGTCTCCGCCGTGGACGCGGGCGACGGCCTCGGCGAGCTCCGCGCCGTCGATGTTCTTGGTCACGTAGCCGCGCGCGCCGGCGCGGATCAGGGCGATGACGTCCTCGGCGGCGTCGGACACGCTCAGGCACAGAAACTTCACGCCCGCGTCCTCCTGCTGCACCGCGCGCAAGACCGCCAGGCCGCCGCCGTCGGGCATGTGCACGTCGAGCAGCACGACGTCCGGCGAAGTGTCGCGGATGCCCTCGACCGCCTCGGCGACGGTGCCGGCCTCGCCGACGATCTCGACCTTGTCAGCCAGCTCGGCGCGCACGCCGGCGCGGAAAACGGAGTGGTCATCAACTAGAAAGACGCGAACCATACCCATAAGGCTAACTGCGTGACAGGGACAGCTCTACTTCTGTGCCCGCTCCCGGCGCGGAGGTGATCCGGGCCGTACCGCCGACGCGTTCCATACGACCGACGATGGAGTCGCGCACCCCATGGCGGTCGTCGGGGATCGCGTCCTGGTCAAAGCCCGCGCCGCGGTCGCGCACGAACACGCTGAGCTCGCCGCCGAGGTGCTCTGCGTAGACATCGATGGCTTCGGTGCCGCTGTGCTTGGCGGCGTTGACCATGGCCTCGCGCGCGGCCAGCGCCAGCGGCTCGTTGTCCTCCGTCAGCGTCGGGTCGTCGCCCACCGTGACGGGCCTGATCACCACGCCGAAGGCGTCCTCGACCTCGCCGGCCGCCAGGTTGAGCGCCTGGAAGAGGGTGGACGGTTGGGATGCGGCGTGCTCAGAGGCGTCGAAAAGCCAGGCGCGCAGCTCGCGCTCCTGGCCGCGCGCAAGGCGGGCGACCTCCTCGGGATTACCTGCCTGCTTCTGGATCAGGGCGAGGGTCTGCAGCACCGAATCGTGCAAGCGGGCGGCGATCTCCGCGCGCTGATCCGCCACCGCTTTCGCCTCGCGCTCCGCGAGCAGCGACGAGGTCAGGCGCATCAGCAGCGGGATGACCAGCACCGCCACGCCGCACACAGTCACCAGGACGGCGACCACCACGCCGGCGATCCCGGCGCTTTCGCCCAGCAGCGCGATCGCTACTACCCCGCCCATGACCAGCAGCGCGCCCACCGACAGGGCGAGCACGTTGGAGGTCGAGTTCATCTCCCGGTCGTAGGCCTGCAGCGCCAGCACCGCGCCGACGATGAAGAGCCCAACGACGAACACGACCGAGGTCCCCACGCCACTCGACGCCTTCAACGAGACGAGCGCGCCTGCGATCGCCACCGCCACCAGCACCAGGTTCACCACGCGCGACCAGCCCTTCGCCTTCGGAAGCTCAGGCGTAACCACGGGTTCATCGTCCGCGGGCTTCGGCTCCAGCGGGGTGGTCATCCACAGCGCCGCGTAGGCCAGCGCGCCGACACCACCTGCAAACGCGCTGAGGATGAAGAAGAGGCGCACCCAGCGCTCCTCTACCCCGAAATAGCGCGCCAGCCCGGAGGCGATGCCGGCGACCATGAGGTTGCGGCGGCTCCGGGTAAAGCGCGGGTACAGCGCCGGTGGCTCGGCTGCATATGGGGCGGGTTTCGACATGTCCCTCATTGTTCCACCCACACCCACAAAGCGAATCGGGGACAACCCTGAGTTTTACGCACACGCAAAGTTCAGGGCTTTTCCCGATGGTCGCGCCCACGTTTCCCGGCGATAATGGAGGCATGGACACGACGAACACCTTCTCCAAGATGTGGGCAACCCGCCCGCCCCGCATCCCGAAGGACCAGGGCGGCAAAGCGGTCATCGCCGGCGTTGCGGAGGGCTTCGGCGCACGCTTCAACATCGACCCCATCCTCATCCGCATCGCCTTCGTCGCACTCACCCTCTGCTTCGGCGGCGGTATCTTCCTTTACCTGTTGTGCTGGATCAACATGCCCCGCTTCGGCGTCCCATTCAGCCCTTTGTCCGCCCTGGCGACCGGCGAAGGCAATGTCGCTCGCGAGTCGGAAACGGGCAAGGATGAACGCAGCCTCGCCATCTGGCTTCTGATCGGCTTAGTCGTCTTCTTCCCCTCGCTGTCCTACGCCAGCGACGGCACCACCATCTACAGCGCAGCACTCACCTTCGCGCTCTTCGGCCTGGGCTGGTACCTGCTCTACCAGCGCTGTCCCGAGCCGCCCGCAGGTCTGCTCGTGCCCCAGCAGGAGCGCCCGCTTAACGACGCCCACCCGTCCCCCACCACCGACTACGGCACCAACGCCGGCGCCCCATCCGAGAGCCCCTACGCACAGTCCGCCACCGCGAACCTGAGCACGCCGCCGGACTTCCCGCACCCGTCCACCCCGCCGGAGTGGGACCCACTGGGCGCGGCGCCAGGTCTGTGGCACCTGCCGGATCCGGCCGAGCCGACGCCGGAACCTGCGCAAACTAAGAAGCGCTACTGGCTTTGGATCCCTGTCGCTATCGTCGCGACAGCAGCGACCCTGTGGACGATGGCCGTACTTAACTCACTGCGCATCGGCGCAATCGGAGACTACGGGGTTGCAAATGTCTCCGCCTACAGCGCGGAGGCTATGCGGGAATACAAGCACAACATCGGCGAGGCTCGGATCGACCTTTCGCGCATCGAGCCGCTCGATGAGCCCGTGACAATAGAACTGCGCAACGGCATCGGCAAGATCGACCTCAAACTCCCTAACGACGTCCCGTTCGTGGTCAATTGCGATGCCACCATTGGTAGCGCCAACTGCCCAGAAGGAAAGCAAAACGCGGACAAGGACGGCGAGCTTCTCACGATTAACGTGAAGCAGCGCATCGGTTCCGTGTCCGCGGATTACTAAGGGAGGCTCGCGGGAGTTACTCCCACTCGATGGTCCCCGGCGGCTTGGAGGTCACGTCCAGCACGACGCGGTTCACATCAGCGACCTCGTTGGTGATGCGGGTGGAGATCACCTCGAGCGTCTCGTACGGCAGACGGACCCAGTCCGCGGTCATCGCGTCTTCCGAGGCGACGGGGCGCAGCACGATCGGGTGGCCGTAGGTGCGGCCGTCGCCCTGGACGCCGACCGAGCGGACGTCGGCAAGCAGCACGACCGGGCACTGCCAGATCTGGTCGTCGAGACCGGCCTTGGTCAGCTCCTCGCGCGCGATTGCGTCCGCGGCGCGCAGGGTCTCCAGGCGCTCCTGGGTCACCTCGCCGATGATGCGGATGCCCAGGCCCGGGCCCGGGAAGGGCTGGCGGTTGACGATGACCTCGGGCAGGCCGAGCTCGCGGCCGACGGCGCGCACCTCGTCCTTGAACAGCAGGCGCAGCGGCTCGACCAGCTCGAACTCCACGTCGTCCGGCAGGCCACCGACGTTGTGGTGGCTCTTGATGTTGGCGGTACCGGTGCCGCCGCCGGACTCCACCACGTCCGGGTACAGGGTCCCCTGGACGAGGAAGTCGACCTTGTGGTCAGACAACACGTCCGCCACGGCGCGCTCGAAAGAGCGGATGAACTCCGCACCGATCGCCTTGCGCTTCGCCTCCGGTTCGGTCACGCCGGCGAGCTTGCCCAGGAAGGCCTCGCGCTCGTCCACGGTGACGAGCTTCGCGCCGGTGGCGGCGACGAAGTCGTTTTCCACCTGCTCGCGCTCGCCCTGACGCAGCAGGCCGTGGTCCACGAACACGCAGGTCAGGCGGTCACCGATTGCGCGCTGCACCAACGCTGCGGCGACGGCGGAGTCCACGCCGCCGGACAGGGCGCAGATCGCGTGCCCGTCGCCCACCTGGGTGCGAACCTGCTCAATGAGCTGCTCCGCGATGTTGGACGCGGTCCAGTTCTGCTCCAGGCCGGCAACCTCGGTGAGGAAGCGGGTGAGCACCTCCTGGCCGTGCGGGGAGTGCATGACCTCGGGGTGGTACTGCACGCCGGCCAGCTTCTTGTCCACACACTCGAAGGCTGCGACGGGCGCGCCCGGGGTGGACGCGGTCACGGTGAAGCCCTCCGGTGCCTCGGTGACGGAGTCGCCGTGCGACATCCACACCGGGTGCGCCTCCGGAGTGCCGGCGTGCAGCACGCCGCCTTTGACGTCCATGTTGGTGCGGCCGTACTCACGGGCACCGGTCTCGGCGACCTTGCCGCCGAGCGCCTGCGTCATGACCTGGAAGCCATAGCAGATACCGAAGATCGGCAGGCCCAGCTCGAAGATCTCCGGATCCAGCTGCGGGGCGCCCTCGGCGTAGACCGACGACGGGCCGCCGGAAAGCACCAGCGCGGCCGGGTTCTTCTCGCGCACTTCTGCGGCAGAGATGGTGGACGGAACGACCTCGGAGTACACGCGCGCCTCGCGCACACGGCGGGCGATAAGCTGCGCGTACTGGGCGCCGAAGTCGACGACTAATACGGGACGTGTTTGCGGTGTAGTCACGGGACAGATTCTAGCCCACCGGCCCGCCTGCGCGCGGCACCGCCCGGGTGAGCGCCTCACGCACCGCGACCAGTGCCGGGTGCCGCGTCCTCCCTTCCAGCACCGCGGTAAAGAGGGTGCGCGTGGGGTTGCCGGGCAGGTCGGTCACGCGCACGCCATCGACGTACTGCAAAAACATGTCGGAGACCACTGCCACCGCGTGCCCCGTGCGCACCAGGTGGGCCTGCAAGAACGGGTCCGGGGTTTCAAAGGCCACATTGGGCGAAAAACCGCTGCGCTTGGCCAGCGCGTGGACAAAGCGCCCGGTCACCAGGTACTCCGGGTCGACCGCGAAGGGCACGCCGGCCAGGTCCGCGAACTCGAGCGTGGACCACGGGCCCGTCTTTGGGGTGATCAGCACCTGCGGGTCCTCCAAGAGCGGCTCGCGATGCATCCGCTCCGAGGTGATCGGCATCTCGCCGTCGTACTCCTCGCCCAGCACCAGGTCCACCTCGCGGCGCAGAAGTTCTTCCATCGCCTGCTCGATCGGGCGCTGCACCACCTCCACGTGCAGATTCGGGTAACGCTCCCGCAGCTCGGTGAGCGCCTGCGGCAGCATCGAGGACAGCACGGTTTGGAAGCTCGTGACTCGAACCGTCCCCGCGACTTGGCTGGTGGAGGCGGCGAGTTCGGCCTGCGCTTCGTCGATAAGCGCGAGCACGCGGTGCGCATACTCGGCCAGGATGACGCCCTGCTCGGTCAGCCGAAGGCGGCGGCCGTGCTTTTCGTAGAGCGCGACGCCGGCCTCGCGCTCGAGCGCGGTGAGTTGCTGGGAGACCGCAGAGTGCGTGTAGCGCATCGATTCGGCGGCCGCGGTCACGGTGCCCAGCCGGTGCAACTCCGCGAGCGCGCGGAGCCGCTGCAGGTCATACATGCATCTCCCCTTATGTAAGCGCTGCTGACAGGTTATTGCGTGAAAGTTTAGCTTGTCCAACATAAAACCCCGGGTCACAATGTCCGCTATGACCAAACAGACAGAGACTCCCAATGGTTTTGCCATGCTGTGCATCCTGGGCTCCTGCCTCTCGCTCCAATTCGGCGCGTCGCTTGCCATCCAGCTTTTCCCGCACATCGGCACCTGGGCCACCAGCTCAGCGCGCCTGTGCATCGCCGCACTCATCCTGCTCGCCTTCTCCCGCCCCAAAGTCTGGAGGTTTAACCGCGAACAGTGGCTCGCCGTCGCCGCGCTGGGCCTGTCGCTGGGCGCAATGAACGGCTTCTTCTACGCCGGCATCGAGCGCGTCCCCCTCGGCCCCGCCGTGACCATCGAGTTTTTGGGCCCGCTGCTGCTTGCCGCAATCTTGTCGCGCTCGCTTCACGACGCCGCCTCCGTCGCCCTCGCACTTATCGGCATGCTCCTGCTCGGCTTCGAATCGCTCACCGGCGATCCGCTCGACCCGCTCGGCGTCGGCGCGCTCCTGGTCGCCGGGTTCTTCTGGGCGCTCTACATCCTGGCCAACAAGCGTGCTGGCGCGCTGGTCCCCGGCCAGGGCGGGCTCGCCGTCGCGCTCGCAATCGGCGGGCTGGCTACCTTACCCTTCGGCTGGGAAGGCACCCGCGTCCTGGTCACCAGCCCGGACCTTCTGCTCATCGCGGTGGGCACGAGTGTGCTCGCCTCGCTGATCCCCTACTCGCTCGAGCTGATCGCTATGCGACGCCTCCGCCCCCAGGTCTTCTCCATCTTCATCTCTTTCGAGCCCGCCTTCGCCGCGCTCATCGGCTGGGTTGTCCTCGCACAAACACCGTCGCCGCTCAAGCTCGTGGCGATCACCCTGGTCATCGCGGCGTCGGTAAACCAGACGCTCGCCGGGCGCTCCCGCGGCCTACTCCGCGGCCGTCGATCCTATCTGCCCCTGCGCCTGGCCCGCCGCAAGCACAACGCTCAGCGCAACAATGCTGCTGGTCACCACCACGCCGGCGGCGGCAGCCCCGCCGAGATTGAATCCTGAGCCAGCCAGCGCCTGATCCAGCGGGCGCACCACCTCGGGCGGCAGCGCGCGCAGCTGCGCGTCCAGCTGCTCTAACGCAGGCGTGAGCCCCGGCACCGCGGTCTGCTGCGCCAGCGCAATCGGGATGAGCAGCATGAGCGGGCTCACCGTGAGCGCGAGGGCCCTGCTTATCGACGCCCCACTCGACCCCTCCCCAGGCACCACCGGCAGTGACGTCTGCGCCTGGGTCGGCTGGGTTGTCTGGGTTGGTTGCGTCGTCGGCACATCCGAAGGCGCGGTCGGGGTGGTTGGGACGGTTGAGGCCGCAGTCGTTGTCTGCGGTGCCGCGGTGGGCGTCGCCGTGGTTGTAGACGTGCTCACCGTTGCCGACGTTTTCACCGTTGTCGACAGTGCCGGTGCCACACTCGTTGCCGCAGTCGGTGTCGCCGCAGTCGGCGCAGCAGTGGTCGCCGAAGTCGTCGCTGCGCTCGTTTCCGCGCTCGGCGCGGGCGCACTCGAGGTCGACTGCGGCGCCTCGCCGGGCGTGACCTTCGCGTTGAACTCCGCATCCGCGTGGCTGCCATCCGGGAACCACAGCGAGAGCTGCACCGCGGCGTGTTCGTCTACCTTGGCGTTTTCCGGTGGGGTGAGGGTGATGGTGCCGGTGCCGTCGATAAGCGCGATGCCCCACTCGGAAGGGCCGGAGGCGGAGATGGCCGTGCCCTCCGGCAGCGGATCGCCCGTGTTCGCGGCGCGCAGCAGATGCCCGCGCGGGCCGGCGACATCCTCCCAGTTCACCGCGAGGCTCTCTGCCAGCGAGCGTATCCGCACAGTCACCACCTGCGTGTCGGTGCTTTCGTCGCTATAGGTCGCGGTGATGCGCAGGCGCGCCGTATCGCCGGGCTTCGCGTCCGGGCCCGGGGTGACTTCGACGGTGTCGCCGTTGACGGCGGTGTGCCACGACGGAGCGTCGAGAAGCGCTGCCTCGACCACCGCATCGATGGCATCGCCGGAGTTGCGCACCGTGAGCTGCTCGCCCCACGGCGCGGAGGTATCCGCCCACGACGGGTTGAAACGCTCGCTGACCGTGCGCAACGTGACCGGGATTTCCACGATGCGAACATCGCCGCGGCCGTCCTCGGCGTGCACCGGCACCGTGGTCTCCCCGCGCGGCAGTTTCGCGCTCGGGGTGAGTACCACCGTGCCGTCGGGTGAAACCTGCGCCCATTCTGGCGTTGGCGTGCCGTCTGCATCCGTGGCCGGCGCGAACGTCACGTTGCGGACCTGCGGTGCTGGCACCGTCAACGACTCGCCGCGGGTGAGCTCCTGGGCCGGGTAACGCACCGCGTCGACGGTATCGCCCTCCGGCGCAACGACGGTGACGGTGAATTCGTCGGTATCGATGCTTCCAGGCACCGCCTCCGTGGAATCCGGGTACCGCGTGGTCACCGTAAACGTCGCGGTCGTGCCCACCCGGGCGTGCGCCGGGGCTGTGACCTCAATAGCGCCGTCTGGGCGCGCGACGGCTGCAAAGCCTTCCGCATCGGTGCGGGCCGTGACTTGCGCCCCGTCCAGCAGCGTGCCCGACTGCGGCACCTCCAGGCGCGTCGTGCCGCGCGCCACCTGCGCGTTGGCCCACGCGGGCTGCGCCGTGGACGCCAAGGGTGCCACGTGCACCGGCACGTGAAACTCAGGCGAGACGGTCCCGTCCTGGAACGTCACCTGCATCGGCACCTCGTGGTCCCCAAGGTGCTCCGCTGTGCGCGGGCGCGCCACGAGCTGGCCGCTGGCGGCATCCACGCTGACCCAATCGGTGTAGGTGGCACCGTCGCCGTCCAGCACCGAAAACTCCGGGTCGACGGGCTGCTCCGGCAGGCCGTCGATACCCGCGGAGTCGAACGTGGGCAGCGGGATTGCCGCCGTGCGCCCGGTGACCGTCGAGATGCGCTCGGCTGTGCGGACAATGTAGTTGTCATTGTCCGGCAGTCGGTTGAAGAAGACGTACAGCGGCACCACGTCCCACACGTCGCCTTCCGACCACGTGAACTGCTGTCCCTCACGCGGCGACCACCGGAAGCGGATCGGGACGTTGCCTCCGCGGTAGCCCTGGACATTCAGCTCTTCCAACGTCTTGTCCGCGTGGATCTTGAGCTCCTGGAACTCGCCCTCATCGTTGGTAATGACCTCGGTGGTCACGTAATCCAGCAGCGGGTTGTCCACGTGCGGCTGCGGCTCCACGGTGAGATCCGCATCCCACACTCCATTCGGCCAGAAGCCAGGGATTTCGCGCTCGATGCACTTCACGTCTTCGGCACCCGGCTTGTCTCCGCACGTGACCTGCGGGTCCTTCCAGGAAATGTCCTCGCGCGTGAGCGTAAGCGTCTGCCCCGGTGTCAGGTGTAGGGGGCCGCGGGGAAAGCGCGGTTCTTCCAGCGTGGCCGGGTTGTTGTACAGCAAGTAGCTGGTCCAGTTGTTAAACAGCGCGACGGAGATGTACTGCGTCCACGTCTTCCCGTCGGGGAAGTCCACGTCTACGGTCAGCGTATAAAGCTTCTCCGGCACCGCTTTCTTGCTGTAGCGCAGCTTCTTGTACTCAAGCAAATCATTGGTCACGCTCACCCGGCCGGTGTCCGGATCCACGTCCAGCCACTCCGGGCCGTCAACCTTCTTGTACGTAATACCCTTGGGCGGGGCGATCAGCTGGTACTCCGGGGAAAACTTCGCGTACACCGGCGGGCGAAACCCAATGCCCCGCTCCACCTCCGAACGGATCAGATACAGCCAATTGCCAAACTCGGGGCTGTAGGACGCGAACAACGGGTATGCAAAGGTGCCAGTCTGTTCGAGCAGGATGTCGGTGCCGCCGCTAGGCTCCTCCGACGCGATAGCCGTAAACGCAACACTGGTGGGGGCGCACAATGCGCAGGTCGTGAGCACGGCAAGTGCGGAACGGGCAACCCGGGAAACCATCTGCAATTCTCCTGCTCTTCTGCGGCAACGCCTTCACACGCGCGCGAAAAGGAGCTGACGTGTTGGCCACCTATACAAATTAGTAGCAGTTTGCCTAAAACACCATTAAGGGCTGCGGAGTCGACTCCACAGCCCTTAAACGTTTTTGTTGCGTAGACCCTTAGAACACCGCTTTACGCAGGCGCTCGAGCGCCTCGTGTACGCCGTCGACCGACGGGTCCTCGTCCAAATCCCGCGAGGACAGCTGCAGCTGTTCAATGGAGGCGTCGGCCGCCTGGATCGCGTGCTCCACCTGCGTGACCAGCGGATCGATGTTCTCGCCGAAGGGCTGCTTCGCCGTGGACTGCGACCAGCGGCGAATCATCTCCAGCGGCATCTTGGTCAGCTCGGAAATCGAGTTCACCTTCAGCTCGACGCGGTTGGCCAGCGAGGAGTGCAGGAAGACCGCGTTGTCCATGTCGCGCAACGCAACCTCCATCGCCTCGTACAGCATGCGCATCGACTCGATGCGGTCCTCCTCCGCGGAGAAGGTCGCCGTCTGCGCAGCCTGGAGACGCGCCAGCGCGATTGCGGTACGCGCCTTCGCCGCACGCGCCTGCAGCTCTTCGGCCACCTCGGACAGCGACTGCGCGTTCTCGTCGATAATGCCGCGCATCGTTGCCCAGACCTGCAGCGGTGCGAGCAGCAGCGTGCGCGACGCGCCCTCCGCCACCACGTTTTCCATCTCGCTCTTGACCTGGTTGGTCACAGAGTTCTCCTGCAGCAGCGTGTCGCAGGCAACCAGGAGCTCCTCAGCGGACTTCTTAATGGAGGTCTGGATGCCCATGAAGGTCTCCAGCTCCTTGTACAGCGCCGCAGTCGCCTCGTACACCTCGCCTTCGCCCTCCGGCAGGACGAAGCCAGCCTCCTCACGGGCGGCAACCTCGGCGGGGAGCACCTCCGACATGAACGCGTCGTAGTCCGGGACGAGCTCGCAGATCCGCTCCCAGCCCAGCTCCGCGCGGCGACGGCGGCCTACACCGTCGCGCTTGGCCTGGTGCTCGACAATGTTGGCTTCCTGGTACACCGCGGCGGCGGTCTGGAAGTAGTCCGTCATCGGACGGGTACGCACCGACAGGTAGCGCCCGCCCGACAGCGGCGTCACAGTCGCCAGCACGTCGTAGGCAGAACCGCTCTTGGCCAGGTTGCGCACGTAGCCAACGAAGGGCTTGCCTGCCTCGATCCAGTCCCACATGGCCTTGAACACGCCACCGGGCATCTCCACCTGGCGGATGAGATTGTGCGGCTTGCCGATCATCTCTTCCAGCGGATACTGGGCATAGTGCATGAACACTTCGTTCACGTCGGTCATGATGCCCTTGGCATCAGTGACCGAGAAGAAGATGTCATCAACCGCGACCAGGTGCTGCGGACCATCGGTCACATCCCGGTCAATAATCACTTCGTAGGCCATGATTACACAATCTAGCAGGAACTAACAGGATCTTTTTATTTTCGGACAGTCAAGCTTACCTTTTGGAAAGATTTGGCGTCCTCGTATCCGCACTTCGCCATGATCCGGCGCAGACCGCCAACCAGGTTCATCGTCCCGTACGGATCGTGCGAAGGCCCGTGCAGCACCGTTTGCAGCGACTCGCGTTGCTCGGCGGGCACCACCTGGCGCATCTCGCCGCGCGGGAAACGCGGGTGCGCGATCGCGGACTCCCAGTACACGCCCTCTCCCGAGGCCTCGCTGGCACGTGCAAGGGGCTCGCCCAGCATGACCGCGTCAGCGCCCACGCCGAGCGCAACCGCGATCAGCCCGGAGGTGTCCACCGGCGCATTAGCGATGACGTGCACGTAGCGCCCGCCGGTCTCGTCCAGGTAGTCGCGGCGGGCCGCGGCGACGTCGGCAATCGCGGTGGCCAGCGGCACGTCCAGCGACATGCTCTGGTTCGACTGCCCGGAGCCGACAATCACGCCGGCCGCGCCGGAGCGCATCAGGTGCATCGCGGTGCTGTAATCAAACACGCCACCGGCGATCACCGGCACATCCAGCGTGCCGATGAACTCCTTAAGGTTCAGCGGCTCGCCGCCCTGCTGCACGTGCTCGGCGGAGATGATCGTGCCCTGGATGAACAGGAGCTCCGCGCCCGCTTTGACCAACTGCGGTGCCAGCTCGCGCGCGTTCTGCGGGCTCACGCGCACCGCGACGGTCGCGCCCGAGTCGCGCACGCGCGCCATGTGCTCAGCAAACAGATCCATGTCCAGCGGCGCCTGGTGCAGCTCCTGCAGGATGGCGGTCCCGCTGGACTGGGACTTCAGCAGCGATTCCAGGTCATCCCACTCAATGCTTGCCGCGCCGATGACCCGCTTGATCGCGTCCGAGAAAGAGGCATGACGGCCCAACAGCCCCTCGGCGTTCAGCACGCCAAGGCCGCCCTGCTTGCCCATCTCAATGACAAACTCGGGGCTGGCCAGCGCGTCGGTGGGGTGCGAGACCAGCGGCACGTCGAAGCTGTAGGCGTCAATGTGCCAGGTGGTATCCACCACCTTGGAAGAACGCGTGCGGCGCGCCGGAACGAGCGAAAGATCGTGCAGATCGTAGGCGGCGCGGGCCTCGCGACCTTTACCTATTTCGACATATTCGTGCATGGTTGTTGCAGCTCACTCCTAGTGGCGGTAGTTCGGTGCCTCGACGGTCTGGGTGATGTCGTGCGGGTGGGACTCGCGCAGACCAGCGGTGGTGATCTGCACGAACTGCTTCGTCTGCAGCTCCTCGATGGAGGAAGAACCGGTGTAGCCCATCGCCGCGCGCAGGCCGCCGACGATCTGGTGGGTAATCGAGTCCAGGTCGCCACGGAAGGGCACGCGGCCCTCGATGCCCTCCGGCACCAGCTTATCCTCGCTAGTCACGTCTGCCTGGAAGTAGCGGTCCTTGGAGAAGGAGCGCTTCTCACCGGACAGGCCGCGGCCCTGCATCGCGCCCATCGAGCCCATGCCGCGGTAGCGCTTGTACTGCTTGCCGCCAACCACGACGATCTCACCCGGCGCCTCGGTGGTGCCGGCGAGCATGGAGCCCAGCATGACGGTGGATGCACCAGCGGCAAGCGCCTTGGCGACGTCGCCGGAGAACTGCATGCCGCCGTCGGCAATAATCGGGACCCCGGCCTTGTGCGCGGGCACGGAGGCCTCCAGGATCGAGGTGATCTGCGGCGCACCAACGCCGGCGACCACGCGGGTGGTGCAGATCGAGCCCGGGCCGATGCCCACCTTGATCGCGTCCGCGCCAGCGTCGATCATGGCCTGGGCGGCCGAGCGGGTAGCCAGGTTGCCGCCGATGACGTCGAGGCGATCGCCAAAGTCCTTCTGTACGCGCGCGACCATCTCAAGCACGCGGTTGTTGTGTGCGTGCGCGGAGTCAACCACGAGCGCGTCCACGCCCGCCTCGGCCAGCAGGCCCGCGCGGTCGTACGAGTCCTCGCCGGTACCGATGCCCGCAGCAACGAGCAGGCGGCCGTTCGCGTCCTTCGAGGCGTTGGGGTACTGCTCCGTCTTCACAAAGTCCTTGACGGTAATCAGGCCGACCAGTTTGCCGTCCTTAGACACGATCGGCAGCTTCTCCACCTTGTTGGCGGACAACAGCTCGAGCGCCTCTTCCTTGGTCACGCCCTCCTCGGCGACAACCAGCGGCATGGCGGTCATAATCTCGGCGACCTTGCGCTCGTAGTCGCGCTCGAAACGCATGTCGCGGTTGGTGATGATGCCGACCAGACGGCCTGCATCGTCCACGACCGGCAGACCAGAAATGCGGAAGCGGGCGCACAGCGCGTCCACGTCGTTGACGGTCATGTCAGGCGTCGCGGTCACCGGGTTGGTCACCATCCCGGACTCGGAGCGCTTTACCACGTCCACGTTCTCCGCCTGGTCCTGGGCGCTCAGGTTGCGGTGCAGCACACCGATGCCGCCCTGGCGCGCCATCGCGATCGCCATGCGGGACTCGGTCACCGTGTCCATCGCGGCAGACGCGATCGGCATGCCCAGGGTGATGTTGCGGCTGAACTTCGAGGTCGTGGAGACCTCAGCCGGCACGATGTGGGACTCTGCGGGCAGCAGCAGCACGTCGTCGAAAGTCAGGCCACGCAGCGCGACCTTGTTCGGATCATCCCCACCTGTCAGAATGCGTTCATTTGCCATAATTGCTGCTTCTCCTCTCCCGCGCGGGTCGCACCTTTTTACTTTCAGCCATGATATATCCTCACCCCGACTTGTACCTAGGCGGGGGAATTGGCAGGGACTGAAAAAGCACATAGTGTGGGTGGCGTGAACTTTGATGACATGATGCCCAAGGATCCCTTCGCGGACGATCCGAATGATCCGGCGTCGTTTATTGAGGATGACGCACTGCCGGAACCGCTCTCCCCGCAGGAGCGCACCGACGTGCTGCGCGACCTGCAGTACGTGCGCGACTGCCAGCGTCGCCTGCGCCCGCGCGGCATTCGCGGCATTTACTTCATGTGCGAGGACTGCGACCAGTGGCACTACTACGACTGGGACATCATGGAGCAGAACATGCTGGCTACCCTGCGCAACCAGCTCCCGGCCGTGCATGAGCCGAGCGCCGAGATTGCTTACGATGCCTACGTGTCCTGGGATTACGCCCTCGGCTTCCTCGACGGCCTCGAGGCGCGCTAAGGGCCCGCTTATCGACGCCGCGCTGACGGCGCACCCACGCACCACAGCCCCGCACACTTTCCCCAAAAGTGTGCGGGGCTGTTGTGTTACTTCACGCCGCTAGTAGTTCTGCGCCTCGCCCAGCGTGCCGCCACCCGGTGCGGTGTGCTCGGTAGACCCAGGCACGACCGTCTCCTGGGGCGTGTGCCCTTCGTTGCCAGTCTCCTCTGCCCCGCTTTCTTGGGCGGACGTAGGTGCCGAGGGGCTCTCGAGCGGGTTCGGGCGTACCGGCGCTTCCCGCGACTCGCTCGGCTGCTGCGCGGGCGGCTGCGCCTGGCTCGGCTGCGGACTCTGCTCTGCGGGCTGGCTCGGCTGCACCGTTTCCGTAACCACCTGCGGCTCGGGCGGCGGCGGGGTGACAGTCACGGTGCTAACCTTGGTGCGCACGATTGGCTCAGGCGCTTCCGCGTCGCGCCCCTCGCGGCTCTGGTTCGCCCGCGGCTCCATCGAGGCGAGCAGCTTGCGCGCCTGGTCGAACAGTGCGCTGGCCGCGTCGCGGTCACCGGAGTCGTTCGCGGCCTGCAGCTCGTCGAGTGTGGAGGCAAGCTCCACCGCCGCGGTGCGGTCGCCGAAGACCGCGGTCGCCGGGCCCCACAGCGGGGAGCCGGGCGTGGCGTTGTAGAGCGCCGCACCGCTGCCGGTGACCACGGCGGTCGCTGCGGCAGCCCCGACGAGCCCGGCAACCCAGGGGCTCGGCTGGGTACGGCCGCGGCGCGCGCCTGCACTGCGGCGGCCAAACAGCTTACGGCGCAGCGGCACCACGGTGGTGTCTTCTGCTTCTTCGGTGTCCCCTGCCGCTTCTCGTGCCGCCTCCACTCGCGGTGGTGCGGGCATCGGCCGGTCGATGTCCGCCTTCAGCTCAAGCAGCATCGCCGCGAGGGGGTCGTTCCCGTCGGAAGGGTCGACGCCAGCTGCGAGCGCGTCAAGGAACGCGTCCTCGTTCGCCACGGCGGCGAACTCTTCCGTCACGTTGTCCGCCTCGCCGTGCCCGTAGTCGTCTCCGTAGCCATGTCCGTCACTGCGCCGAGTCATCGTGCAACTCCCCTTCCTCCAAATGTTTGCGCAGCGTCGCAAGCGCACGGAACTGGGCGACACGCACCGCTCCCGCGGTACTGCCCACAATTTGCGCCGTTTCCTCTGCGGAAAGGCCCATGAAGACTCTCAGGATGATGATGTCACGGGCCTTATCACTGAGTACATCGAGCAACTCACGCACTCTGTTACTACCATCCGTGACCAGGGCAAATTCCTCTGGAGTTTCCCCGTGCGACTCGGTCTCAGGTACCTCTTCAGTGGGCGTAAGTTTATCCCGCGATAGCGCCCGGTGCGCATCGGCAACTTTGTTAAACGCGATCCCGTAGACAAACGCCATAAACGGCTTGCCCTGATCCCGGTAGCGGTCAATTGAGGTCGCCACTGCCAGGCACACGTCCTGGGCCACGTCCTCGGCGGTAGGCATGCGTCCGCCGCCGATGCGGGCGCGGGTATAACGCAGCACGAGTGGGTGGATCAGGCGGACTACCTGCTGCAGCGCCCGCTCGTCACCGTCGACGGCGAGGGGGACGAGCCGGGCTAACTCGTCATTGACTTCCGGCGTGGCCATCCGTCTCCCTTCCTCCCTCGCAGCTTCCTACATTAAACGCCGCAGCAGCGCTCGCGCCTTCGCGGCAATCATAGGGAGTCTAACCGCAGTCCACTGCACGGGCGACAAGACACCTGCCCAAAAGGAAGTGTTTTCCGTAACATTTCCAAGGTTCCCTTAAAGTTCATTCTCGGTTTACCTTCGGCATTTTCCCAGCTCACACGGGCCCTAAACACGAGCTCGCTGGCAAAGACAGACAGCAGTCACCCACAGGACACCTATCGTTTACCCACGGGGAGAACACTTCGGATTCGGCACCGGCACCGCTCGCCGGCACAAGCATGCACATGTCAATAGTTTCTACAAGGAGTCTCTACCACCATGTCCCTGCCGCAATATCTCCCCGGTCCGAACGCTGACTTCTGGGACTGGCAGCTGCACGGCGCGTGCCGCGGCGAAGCATCCGAGGTCTTCTACCACCCCGACGGGGAGCGCGGCCGCGCCCGCACCCAGCGCGAGAACCGCGCGAAGGCCATCTGCTACAACTGCCCCGTGCTTGAGCAGTGCCGCGAGCACGCCCTGCGCGTTGCGGAGCCCTACGGGATTTGGGGCGGCATGAGCGAATCCGAGCGCCAGGCCATCCTGCGCAGCGGCCACGGCGGTGCCGTGAAGGTCCCGGCCGCCGCTTCCGCGAAGTAAAAACCAAAAAGCGCTGCCGGAACCCTCTTGACAACAAGGGGTTCCGGCAGCGCTTCGTGCGCGAAGAAGAATTAGTGCGCGTGGCCTGCGTGGCTCGCAGCTTCTCCTTCTTCTGCCGGCTTGGTCACCACGGAAGCCTCCGTGGTGAGCACCATGCGGGCAACCGACGCGGCGTTGACCACAGCAGAGTGGGTCACCTTCACCGGGTCGATAATGCCCTGCTCGACAAGGTTGCCGTACTCCAGGGTCGCGGCGTTGAAGCCCTCATCGTTGCTCAACTCGCCGATCTTGGACACGACCACGGAGCCATCCAGGCCCGCGTTGTCGGCGATCCAGAAAGCGGGCTTGCGCAGCGCACGGGCAACGGCCAGCACGCCGGTCTTCTGCTCGCCGGTGAACTCCTCGGCGTACGCCTCGAGCTCCTTGGCAATCTGCACGAGCGCGGAACCGCCACCGGCGATCACGCCCTCCTGCACGGCAGCGCGTGCGGCGTTGATGGCGTCCTCGACGCGCAGCTTGCGCTCGTTGACCTCAGTCTCGGTCGCGGCACCGACGCGGATGACGGCCACACCACCGGACAGCTTGGCCAAGCGCTCTTCCGCCTTCTCGCGGTCCCAGGTGGAGTCGGTCGTCTCGATCTCGCGGCGGATCTGCTCGCGGCGATCCTCGATGGCCTCGAGCGTCCCCGCCCCGTCGACAAGCACGGTGTCGTCCTTCGTCACGGTGACGCGGCGTGCGCGGCCGAGGTGCTCCAGGGTGGCGTCCTTGAGGTTGACGCCCACCTCCGGGTCGATCACGGTGGCCTGGGTGACCACGGCAAGGTCGTCCATGAAGGCCTTGCGGCGCTCGCCGAAGTACGGAGCCTTGACGGCGACGACCTTGAGCGACTTGCGCATCGTGTTGACCACGAGCGTCTGCAGCGGCTCGCCCTCGACGTCTTCTGCGATGATCAGCAGCGGCACCGAGGACTCGGCGATCTGCTCCAGCAGCGGCAGGAAGTCCGGCAGGGAGGAGATCTTGTTGCGCACCAGTAGCACGCGCGCGTCATCCAGCACAGCCTGGCCGGCGTCCGGATCCGTCATGAAGTAGGGCGACAGGAAGCCCTTGTCAAAGGAAATGCCCTCGGTCAGGTCCACGTAGGACTCGATGGACTGGGACTCCTCGACGGTGAGCACACCGTCCTTGCCCACCTTGTCCATCGCGCCGGCGACCATCTCGCCGACCTCCGGGTCGCGGGAGGAGACGGTAGCCACGTTTGCGATCTCCGCGGAAGCAGACACCGGGGTGGCGCGCTCGCGCAGCTCCTCAACGACCTTTTCCGCAGCTGCGGAAATGCCCTTGTTCAGCTCGATCGGGTTCGCGCCCGCAGCGACGTTGCGCAGCCCCTCCGCCACGAGTGCCTGCGCAAGTAGGGTCGCGGTGGTGGTGCCGTCACCGGCGATGTCGTTCGTCTTCACAGCGACGGACTTGACCAGCTGCGCACCGAGGTTCTCAAAAGGATCTTCCAGATCGATGTCGCGGGCGATGGTCACGCCGTCGTTGGTCACGGTCGGCCCGCCCCAGGACTTGGAGAGGACCACGTTGCGGCCACGCGGGCCGAGGGTGACCTTCACTGCGTCGGCGAGGATGTCCACGCCGCGCTGGATGCCCTCGCGGGCCTCCTGGTCAAATGCAATAAGTTTTGCCATTGGTGGCTTCAGCCCCCTTCGCTTACTTTTCGACGACAGCGAGCAGGTCGCGAGCCGACAGCAGGAGGTACTCCTCGCCGTTGTACTTCAGCTCGGTGCCGCCGTACTTGGAGAACACGACGGTGTCGCCCTCCTTCACGTCCGGGGCGACGCGGTTGCCGTTGTCGTCCAGGCGGCCCGGGCCAACAGCGATGACGACGGCTTCCTGCGGCTTCTCTGCAGCGGAGTCCGGGATAACCAGGCCAGAGGCGGTGGTGGTCTCAGCCTCAGCGATCTGCACGAGGACCTTGTCTTCCAGCGGCTTGATATTGACGTTTGCCATAATCGTTTACCTTGGTGACCTTTCGTAGATGTTGCGTTGCAATCCTTATTTAGGATTTGCAGTTGTAACGATTGTCTCGATGCGCAGCCGTCGTCGCGGGTGAACAACTGTGCTCTACACAACCTGTTTAGCACTCTACCCACGTGAGTGCTAAGCCACAACATCACTCCCCCGGCAACGCCAGACTACTGGGTGTGCGTCGCATTGAGCACGGCGTTGCGCCAGAGCTCGTACTCCTCCGGGTTGTCCTCACGGTAGTTCTCCACGGCGCGGATCGCCTGGTCCACCGACGCGATGGTGCGCTCCTCCACGCTCTTGCCCTCGCGGTTGGTAAAGATCACCGGCCCGCAGATCGCGCGAGTGGGATCTGTAAGGAACGCCGGGTTGTTCGTATCCGCCGTATTGCGCGCCAGCGAGGCCACCGGGTTCGGCTCCGCGCCCTGGGCGCGGGCATCCGGGTTGAACAGGGCATGGAAGCGGTTGCCCTCCTGCTCAAACGCTACGTCCACAAAGTCGTCCTCAAAGCCGCCGAGGAAGTTCCGCGCCGTGTCCTCATCAAACACGATGCGGCGGTACGTCAGATCCGGGTTCACCAGGAAGCCGAAGCGCTCCCGGTCCGCCTGCTCCGCGTTCGTCGTGTACTCCGGGGTGTGGGAAAGCTCACTCATGGCCGCTGCAACCTCCGTGTTGTATCAAAAGGGCCTACTCGCTAGTGAACATAGCCGCTTCCACCCACGCTCGCAGTGCATGAAATTTTCCCGCACGTCACGGGCCTAGAGCTAGGCCCCGACGAGCGGCGTTTCCACCTCAAGCGAGGTATCCGTCGCCACCGACAGCGGCGAAGGCTCCGCCCCCTCATAGATAAGCTGGCCGGCCACCGCCGCGATCATCACGCCGTTATCCGTACACAGCCCGAAGCGCGGCACGCGCAGCTCGATCCCGCGGGCCTCGCAACGCTCGGCCGCAAGTGCGCGCAGCCGGGAGTTCGCCGCCACCCCGCCGCCGAGCAGCAGCGTCGACGCACCGGTATCCTCGCAGGCCATCACGGCCTTCGCGGTGAGCACGTCGCACACCGCCTCCTGGAAGGACGCGCAGACATCCTCCAAGCTCACCACGCGGGACTCGCGCTCTGCGGCCTCCACATAGCGGGCCACCGCGGTCTTGAGCCCGGAGAAGGAGAAATCGTAGCGGTGCTCGCCGCGCAAGTCTTGGGCCTTGGACAGCCCGCGCGGGAACGTAATCGCGTCCGGGTCGCCGGCTTGTGCCAGCTTGTCCACCACCGGGCCGCCGGGGTAACCGAGGCCGAGGAGACGGGCGACTTTGTCGTAGGCCTCCCCCGCGGCGTCGTCAAGCGTCGAACCCAGCTCGCGCATCGGGCGGCCGACCGCCTCGACCTCGAGCAGCTGCGTGTGCCCGCCGGAGACCAGAAGCGCCACCGAGTGCGGCAGCGCGGACTCGCCCTCCAGGTTCGCCACCGCGACGTGGCCACCGAGGTGGTTGACCCCGTAGAAAGGCACGCCCCACGCCGCCGCATACGCCTTCGCCGCCGAGGCACCGACCAGCAGCGCACCTGCCAGACCCGGGCCCACGGTGGCGGCTACCGCGTCCGGCTTCTCCACGCCGACTTCCTTGAGCGCGGCCTCCATCACCTGCGGCATGGCCTCAAGGTGCGCGCGCGAGGCGATCTCCGGCACCACGCCGCCGAAGCGGGCGTGCTGCTCCATCGAGGACGCGACCGCATCCGCGAGGACCTCCATCGTCCCGTCCTCATGCAGGCGAATGATGCCCACGCCTGTCTCATCGCAGGAGGATTCAATCCCGAGCACGATCATGGGTGGCACTTACCTTTCTGTCTCGTTGCTAGCGCTCTTGCGCGGGCGCATCATCGCGTACGCGTCCGCGCCGGAGGCCTGGTAGTAGTTCTTGCGCACGCCGGTGGTGACAAAACCGTAGTCCTCGTACATGCGCAGCGCGGGCACGTTATCGGTGCGCACCTCTAGAAACATGGGCCCGTCGAGCAGGTCCGCGGTGTGGACGAGCTGGTCCATCAGCGCGCGGCCCACGCCGCGGCGCTTGTAGGCAGGGTCCACGCCGATGGTGTGGATCTCAAACTCCGGATCCTCTTTCGGCCCCAGCATGGCCACACCCGCGTAGCCGACGAGCGTCTCAGTACCGTCTTCAAAGGCACCAACGTAGAAGGTGTATCGCTGGGAAAGCTCCGCGCGCACCATCGATTCCGTCCACGGCTGGTCGCCTTGAAACAGGAGCGCCTCTAGCTCCGCGATGCGCGGGGCGTGTGCAGGGCCAAGCTCGCGAAATTCCACGGCTAGCCCAGCTTCTTTACGTCAACGTCCGGCAGGGCGGGCGAGCGCGGCTTCTGCTTCGGCGGCACCGCGTCGGGACGGCGCAGGTAGTGCGGCACGAGCGGGGCAGGCGGCACCGAAAAGTCTGCGGCGGCGACCAGACCAGCCGTGTGTGGCGGAAGGTAGGTCACCTCGCCCGCGTCGACGCCCAACTGCGGGGCGAGCTGCTCCGGGACCGAGCACACGGCCACGGGCGGGCAGTCCAGCTCCGCGGGTTTGACAACCTCGGGTCCGGCGACGCGCTGGCCGCTCTCGTAACGCGCCCAGTACACCTCGCGCCGGCGGGCGTCGGTGACGATTAGCGCAGACTGTGCGTCCACGCCGTGGGCCACCGCGTCGTGGGTGACCACGCCGTAGACCGGGATCCCCAGCGCCTGGCCCAGCGCGGATGCTGTGGACATACCGACGCGCAGGCCGGTAAACGGGCCGGGGCCGCAGCCGACCACGATCGCCTCGAGGTCCGAAAAGGCAAGGCCCGCGCCCTCGAGCAGTTCCTGAATGGTCGGAATAAGCAGCTCGTTGTGGGCGCGGGTGGAGACGACCTTCTCGGCGATAACGTCGACGGCGTTTGGCTCGTCGACGCCACCGGATACGGTGGCGGAGACGTTGGCCAGGCCCGCGACAAGCTCGGTAGTGGCCGTGTCGAGGGCGAGCACCCGCATTACTGCGTCAGCCCCAGGACCCACTGGCCGTTCTGCTTCGCCACGATCAGCGGGCTCTGCAGCGGGTATGCCGCCATTGCGGGCTGCTGGCAGATATCGATGTTGCGCAGGTCGACCTTGTCAAAGTCGGCCTTGGCGTTCTCGTCGGCAGGCAGAAGCACCATGTAGCCGGTGTTCTCGTCCAGCTCGAGCTCGTCAGCGGTGGCGTGGAAGGCCTCCAGCTTGCTGTCGCGCAGCTCCTGCGGCTCGGCCGGGCACAGGGTGGTGAATCCGACGTACTTCTCCGCGTCGTACACCCGCGAGGCGTCGATCATCTGCGCAGCCAAGGCGTCGCCCTGCGGGTTGAGCTGGGAGACGGAGCGCGTCAGGGAGTTCGTCGGCGTGACGCCTGCGGCCTGCGCGTTCTTGTTGGACAGAGGAATGAAAATCATGGCGACGAGCAGCACGACCCACAGAGCGCAGGCAAGCGCTACCCATCCACGACTGGTGTTGGAGAGCTTTAGCATGGGCTAAAGCCTACATCCCCGTTGCCTTATCGCCAGTTTTCGGTGTGCCCTGCCACTGCCAGGTGATGATGCGACCTTCCGACTCCGGGTTCTCGCGCACCAGCGTTTCGCGATCCAGCGATACAAGAAGATACGCGGAGCTGAGCTGTTCGATCAGTCCCCCGCCCCACTCGGCGACCACCACCGCGTGGTCAAGCTCCGTGTCCAAGTCCAGCGCGTCGAGCTCGCCGAGCGGGTCGCCGCTGGAGCCCTCGCCAAGCAGCCGGTAGGCGTCCACGTGGATCAGCCCCGGGCCGCCGGTCCGCGAGGCGTGCTCGCGCGCGATCACGAAGGTCGGGCTGGTCACCCGCCCCTTCACCCCGAGCCCCTCGGCGATGCCCTGCGTCAGCGTCGTCTTGCCCGCACCCAGCGGCCCGTCCAGGATCACCACGTCGCCCGCGCGCAACGATTCGCCAAGCTCGCGGCCCAGGGCCTTCGTCTCGGCCGCAGTCTCACACACTCTTCGCACGTGTCCTCCTCGCTGTTCGCTTCTCGACGCCCCGTTTACCCCCGCCCAACATACTCCCGCACCGTCCTGCCCTTGGGCGCGCACAGCACCTCGTAGCTGATCGTGCCGGTAGCAGCGGCGAGCTCGTCGACGTGCATGCCGCCGGGGCCGAACAGGATCGCCTCGTCGCCGGCGCGCACCGGCGCTTCCGCGGTGCCCAGCCACACGACGATCTGGTCCATGCACACCCGGCCGACCTGCGGGTACCACTGCCCGCCGATAGTCACCCCGAAGCGGCCCTGCCAGGCGCGGCTAATCCCGTCTGCGTACCCGGCCGGGATGAGCGCGGTGTAGCCATCCTCCGGGGCCTGCCAGGTGAGTCCGTAGCTCACGGACTCGCCGCGCGAAATCGGCTTGACCGCCACCACGCGCGCCACCCAGCTCATCGCGGGGCGCAGCCCGTGGTCCTGGCCCGCGACCGGCTCGCTGCCGTACAGGCTCACCCCGGGGCGCACCTGATCCAGGTGCGCGTCCTTTCGCGTCCACACCCCGGGCGAATTGGCGATGTGGGTGACCTCCGGGCGCAGGCCCGCGCGATGCGCGGCCTGGATGGCGCGCTCGAAGGCATCGAGCTGCTCCTGGGTAAAAGGGTGTTCCGGTGTATCTGCGCAGGCGAGATGGCTCATTATTCCCTTTACCCACAGCGTGCCTGCGGCTTCCGCCTCTGCTGCGAGCGCAAAGGCCTCGTCCCAGGCTTCCTCGTCGATGCCGGAGCGGTTCATCCCGGTGTCCACGACGAGGTGGACCGGAATTGGGGTGGGGAGGGTTGACGCGGCGTCGATAAGCGAGCGCACATGCGCGATGCTTGGGGCACCGACCTCGATACCGGCGGGGATCTCCTCCCCTGGTGCCCACAGCCAGGCGAGCACCGGCTTAGTGGTGTGGCGGGCCACCTCGCGAGCTTCGGCGAAGGTCGCCACGCCGAAGGCATCGGCGCCGTTGGCCTCCATCACGGGCACGCAGGCGTCGACGCCGTGGTTGTACGCATCCGCTTTGATCACGCACATCAGCTGCCGGTCGCCGACGTGTGCTTTGATGCAGCGGGTGTTGTGCGCAATCGCGTCCAGATCAATCCGAGTAACCAGAGGGTGCATGGCCATATTGTGCACCATCGCGCGCCTAGATCAGGTGGAGCACACCCAGAAGGATCAGCATGGCAGCAACGGCCCAGGTAGCAAACAGGGTGACCGGACGCGGATTGTTGCGCGCCCACGCGAACCCGCGGCCTGCCGCGCTGTCCGGCTTCGCGCGCACCCAACCCACGAGCAGCGCCGAAACGGTCGGCAGGGACAGCGCCACCGTGGCGTACAGGATCAGGGAGGTGTAGCGCAGTGCCGGGTCGATGCCCGCGGCCGACAGCAGGGCGAGCCCGCCGTAGAAAGGAATGGAGGTGGCCGACTGCACCAGACCCAGGATGAAACCGGTGAGTACTGTCAGCGCGTTCGGCTTGCGCAGCGGGCGCAGCACTGCGGCGATGAGTTTGGAGTTGTCCCCACCCTTGAGCGCCAGCAGCCCGGTGAGCAGGCCCGTGACCAGCAGGAGGATGCCAAAGACGGGGCCTTCGACGAAGCTTTGGACGACGGGCCCGAGGCCGTCGAAAATCGCGAGCATAAGCAGCGCCAAGCTGGCCACCCCAAGCCAATCACCCGCGATCAGCAGCGCCACGGTAGCGGCGTATCTTGGCTGATGACGCGGGATGAGGATCCCCACCGCCACGATCACGCCGATGAGCAACAGATTCACCGAATCCACAAACGCTAGCGAAAGCGCACCAAGCATCAGCGATCCTCCAATCATTTTCCGGCCCACACTAACCTACGCGTTGCCCACGCGCCCAAGCGTGCTCGAGTAGCATTGTCTGCGTGTCTGCGAAGCTGAAGAATTTCTCCGAACTGTCCAAGCGCGGCCCGCACCGCGTCCTCGAAGGCGACCTGGGCTACACCGGGCTGCCCGGCAAGGTCTACACCCCCGCCGAGGGGCGCGACCTGCCCGCAGTCGCCTTCGGCCACGACTGGACGAAGAACGTCGACGATTACCACCGCTTCCTGCGCCACCTGGCCAGCTGGGGCATCGTCGCCGCAGCACCGAACACGGAGACGGGGCTGCGCCCGGACCACGCCGGATTCGCCGCCGACTTAGAAACCGCACTGCAGATCTGCGCGGGCGTACGCCTGGGCAACGGCAACATCACCGTCTCGCCGCTCAAACTCGGCATCGTGGGCCACGGAATGGGCGGCGGCGCTGCCGTCCTTGCCGCAGTGGACAACGAGAAGGTCCGCGCCGTGGCCTCCATTTACCCCGCCAACGTCGCCCCCTCATCTACGCAGGCGGCGCGCTCCCTGTTTGTCCCCGGCCTGATCATTGGTCCGGGCGCGGACGCGGATGCCCTGTTCAACCCGGGCAACCCGGCGAAGCTGGCCTACAACTGGGCCGGTGAGGCCTGCTACCGCACCATTAAGAAGGGCGACCAGCAGGAGTTCTCCGAGGACGGCCTGCTCAAGCGCGTCCTCGGCCTGGGCAAGTCCAACCGCGACGTGCAGGAAACCGCGCGTGGCCTGGTCACCGGCTTCTTACTGCACCAGCTCGCTGGCGAGAAGAAGTACGCCGCCTACTCCGACCCCGAGGCTGCGGGCAGCGGCGTCGAGTCGCTGGTGGGCGACGACTTGGCGGAGGCCGCCGGGCTGAGCCGCGACGACAGCGGGTTCTCGCTGTTTTAGGGTTTTAGGGTTTCGGTTTTCGCGCGGGTTTCTCGTGAGCCCGTGAAAGATTCAACATTTTTCTGGGCCGTTTTTGTATAACCCCAGCTCGCGAGAAACCCCTCGTCGAATCTTTCACGCCTCTACCGTGGACGCCTCCCGTTCGGTGGTTCCCTTCGCAGCACCGCACGGATCGGCTTCTTGCCGTCTTCCGGAGGCTGCAGCAGCTTCGAGTTCCGTAGCGGGTAGCTGTACTCGCCGCGCGGCACGACCAACGGCGGCTTGTCCGGGTTCGCCTGCGCCATCGCGTGGTACTTCGCGGTCTGGGCCATTTTGCGTTGGTTGTCACGAAGCATCGCTTCGAAATCCAGCATGCGCTTCTCTGTACGTCGCCGGTACTGCTCGGCAAACTCTGCGAAATCCATCACCATTCCCCTGTCTTCTTCATGGCCCACGGCTCCGCAGAGTCCGCAGCTGCCGGTGTGTCGTTGTCAGTGTGTTCGGTCTGCTTGGTGTCTTCGGTTGCATCGGCCGGTGCCGGATCCGGCGGCACCTGGGCCACCTCAGTCGCTGGGCTCTCGATGTGTTCCAGCTTCTTCGGCGGCGGAGCCGGTTCCTCTACCTGTGAAAGTTCAGGCGGCGGAGGGATCACACCATCCTTGGGAACAGGCTCGGGCTCCGGTTCAGGCTCCGGCTCCGGGCACTCCGGCTCGGGCTCAGGTGCTGGCTCAGGCTCAGGCTCTGGTTCCGGTTCAGGACATTCAGGCACATCGTGCGTGCAGCACTCAACCCCTGGGCACTCCACGACCGCTTCCAGCGAGGTGGCGAAGCAGTCCAGCCCCTCGAGTACTGCCGCCGCACCGGTTTGCACCAGCGTGCCCACCCACGCGGCGGTCTCAGTCTGCGGTGCCGGAGGCTGGAACTGCTCTACTGTCTCGCAGTCAACGGTTTCAAGACCTGCGTTGATTGCGCCGTCGATGTCGAAGTTGAAGTTGAGCTCAACATTGACCGGCGCGGGCTGTCCGACCAACCCCGCAACGGCGGAAGCGGCCGCGGTGCCAACACTTGCGGTGTCGACGCAGCGCGTTTCCAGCCGTGGGCACTCCGTCACCCGCGGCTCCGGCGCTGGCTTCGGCTCCGGTGCCGGAGGCGCAGGAGGCGGTGCTGGCGGATCAACAGGCGCAGCGGGCTTGGGCGGCGGCTCCGGCGCAGGCTCAGGCACTGGCTGCGGCGCTGGGTTCGGTGCGGGCGTCTGCGCCGGCTCGGTCGCTGCTGTACCGCCACCCTCGCACTCGCAGCTGCCGTCGTACTCCACCGGCGGCTCGGGCTGCTGCACGGCGACGTCTTCCACGCACTTCGCGATGGCCTCGAGGCAGTCCTCGATGACGCAGTTGCGGTCCTTCGCCGTGGCGTTCGCCTGGGTGAGTGCGCTGATTGCCACGTCGATGACCTGGTCGGTCAGCTGCGGGAACCCAAACTTCACAATCATCTCCAGCATCCGGCACGCCGGTGAGAGGATTTCCTGCATAGCGATGTCGCCGGTGGTGCAGACCTCCTCGATGGTTGTGCAGCACGCCTGGATCTGGCAGCCGACCTCATCGACGTGGTTGAAGTGCTCGGCCTCGCGGTTGGCGTCTTCGGCCTCGCGCTGTGTGATACCCAGCTCTTCGAACCAGCGCTCCTCGGCACCCGGGTTGGCCCCGGGCTCGCCGAAGATGAAGTCCGCGATCGGGCCGTCAGCCCTGGTTTTCGAGCGATCCAGGCCCGTGTATACCGAGCCGCTCCCGCTGAGCTGGAAACGACCTTGCAGCTGCGCGCCCGTGGAGGCGAACCCACTCAAGTTCTGACCGCGCAGCCGATCGATCTGTTGCAGGAGATCGTCGGCTATCCCCTGCGCCACCGCCTGCTTCCCCGGCGAGGCGGGAGCCGCGCAGATCAACGACATGACGCGCTGTACTTCTGCTTCAACGGCACTCACAGCTGCGCCTCCCCGAAAGCAAAGCTGGCGGCGTTACCTGTATCGGCATGCGCGACGTCACCGCTCAGCCGCACGATCTGTTCCCAGTTCCGCGCCCGCGCGGACAGGTAGGCAGCAGTCGTTTCGTCCATGCGCGACAGCGCCGCCGCGATCCGCGCGCCCTGGTGCGTAAAGCCTTGCCCGAAACTGTCCGGCGCGACCTGCGCCGGGTTCGCCGCGAGTTCGTCCCTGGCAGCGCGATAGGCACCGATAGCGCGTGTGTAGCGTGCGCGTACTGCGTCGACGTCGACATCAACGCCACGTTGCGATGCGCTCATAGTTCCACCCCCGATATTCCCCCGGCCCACCATTGTGGGCTCTATCTAAAATTTTTCCTGGCCCTTATTAGACGCAGCCAGACCCCCTGCGGTTCCCTCGTCCCCGAAAAATTTTTCTTACACCCCCCATAAACGCTTTACGGGGACGAGGTCCTTATGCCCGCAGACTACACTGCGGCGACGACCGCCGCGAGGCGACCGGCGACCTCGCGGGCGTGCTTCTCGTCGGAGGCCTCCACCATCACGCGGAACAGCTCCTCGGTGCCGGACGGGCGCAGAAGGACGCGGCCGGTGTCGCCCAGCTCAGCCTCGGCGGCTTCCTTCGCCGCGATGACCTCCGGGTCGCTCATGATCGCGGACTTATCGGAGACCGGTACGTTGATCAGCTGCTGTGGCAGGACCTGCATGACAGCGGCGAGCTCGGCGATCGTCTTGCCGGTTTCCGCCATGCGGGCCATGAGCAGCAGGCCGGACAGCGTGCCGTCGCCAGTCGTGGCGTGCGAGGGCACGACGATGTGGCCGGACTGCTCGCCGCCGAGCGAGAAGTCGCCGCGGTTGAGCGCCTCGAGCACGTAGCGGTCACCCACCGCGGTCTCCTCGACGTGGATGCCCTCGCGCTCCATGGCGAGCTTCAGGCCCAGGTTGCTCATCACGGTGGCGACCAGCGTGTTGTCGGTTAGCGAGTTGCGCTCCTTCATACCGGTGGCCAGGATCGCCATGATCTGGTCGCCGTCGACAATGTTGCCCTGCGCGTCGACGGCGAGGCAGCGGTCCGCATCGCCGTCGTGGGCGAGCCCGATGTCAGCGCCGTGCTCAACGACGGCGGCCTGGATCTGGTCCATGTGCGTGGAGCCGGAGCCGTCGTTGATGTTGAAGGCGTTCGGCGTGTTGTAAATGGCAACCACCTCGGCGCCCGCGGCTGCGTAGGCCTTCGGCGCGACCTCGGAGGCTGCGCCATTAGCGCAGTCCACCACGACCTTGATCCCGGTCAGGTCCGTGGTCATCGCCTCGGCCAGGTGCGCCAGGTAGCGCTCCTGCGCATCGGGGGCCTCTTCGATGACGCGGCCGATGCCGGTGCCGGTCGGGCCGGTCTCGTCGAGAGTAGCCATGGTCTGCTCGATCTCGTCCTCCACGGCATCGGGGAGCTTCTTGCCGCCGGCGGAGAAGAACTTGATGCCGTTGTCCGGCATCGGGTTGTGGGAGGCTGAGATCATGACGCCGATGTCGGCGCCGTAGTCGTCGGTAAGAAATGCCAGGCCCGGGGTGGGGATGACGCCGACGCGCAGCACGTCGACGCCCTTCGAGGCCATGCCCGCCGCCATTGCCGCGGCCAGCATCTCGCCGGAGACGCGCGGGTCGCGCCCGATCAACGCAGTTGGGCGGCGCTTGGTGGAGCGTCGGTCGCGGGTGAGCACGGTCGCGGCCGCCGCGCCGAGCTTCATTGCCAAAGACGCCGTGAGCTTCTCGTTTGCCAGCCCGCGGACGCCGTCAGTTCCAAACATTCGAGTCATAGGCACAATTATGCAGTACTGGCCGACACTGGTCAGGCACGGGGCCTGCCCAGGCAGCCCAGGAACGGCAAAACGCCGCCGACCCGGTAAGCGGGGCGGCGGCGTAGCACCTGGCAGTGGAAGCGATTAACGCTTGGAGTACTGCGGTGCGCGACGGGCCTTGTGCAGACCTGCCTTCTTGCGCTCGACGGCACGTGCGTCACGGGTGAGCAGGCCAGCCTTCTTCAGGGTCGGGCGCTCAGCCGGGTTGTACACGTTGAGTGCGCGGGCGATAGCCAGACGCAGTGCACCAGCCTGGCCGGTCGGGCCGCCACCGTTGAGGGTGGCCTTGATGGTGAACTGGCCCTCGCGCTCGAGCAGCGTCAGCGGGGACAGGATGTCCTGCTGGTGCAGCTTGTTCGGGAAGTAGTCCTCGAACTCGCGGCCGTTGACGGTGATGGGGCCGTCGCCCTCGGTGACGGTCACACGAGCGATCGCGCGCTTACGGCGACCCACGGTCTGGATCGGGCCCTCGTGCAGGTTCACCGGCTCGGCGACGGCCTCCTCGGACTCGTCAACCTCGGGTGCGACTGCATCGCCGATGGTGTAGTTGAACTCCTCGGTTGCGGCGGTGGCGGCGTCGATGTCGCCAGCGTCTGCAACGTTGTTCTCTGCGTTGGTGTTCGGCTCGGTCATTACTGTGCCACCTGCTTAAACTCGTAGGTTTCCGGCTTCTGAGCAGCGTACGGGTGCTCATCGCCGACGAAGACGTGCAGCTTCTTGATGGACTGACGGGAAAGCTTGTTGTGCGGCATCATGCCCTTCACAGCCTCCTCGATCACGCGGTCCGGACGCTCGTCCAGTGCGCGGCCCAGGGTCATGGACTTCAGACCACCCGGGTAGCCGGAGTGGCGGTAACGCATCTCGCGATCGCGCTTGTTGGAGGAGATGTGGATCTTGTCGGCGTTGATCACGATGACGTGATCGCCGGTGTCAACGTTCGGTGCGAACTGCGGCTTGTGCTTGCCACGCAGGATGTCAGCTGCGGTGGAAGCAAGCTTGCCCAGCACCACGTCGGTTGCGTCGATGACGTACCACTTACGGGTAATGTCACCGCTCTTCGGGTGGTAAGTAGACATGCATGACTCCTTAAAGTCTGTCTAGATGGCTGCCGGCCAGAGCTTGCTGCGCCCACACTCCCAACGGCGGCCGGTGGAGACCCGATGGACGTGGTGCCAACTTCGAAGTTGGCAGGACACACAGGGGCATAAGCTTACGCGATGTCCGCGCAAGCTCCAAAAAGGGCTTTTGCTTCTCGACGCCGCGCTGTCCCGGCAATACCTACCTGCGGACAGCCCGACGCCGCCGCGGGATCCCCCAATCCCAGCGGCGGCGCCGAAGCTATGTTTACAAACGATCAATCGCAGTAGTGTGTACCCGCGCTCTTCCCCCGCAGCAGCGCGAGTGTAGGCCTCACCTCCTCTCTACTTGTCCAGCCCGGCGAGCAGTGAAGGCGCTAGCCCCAGCTGTTCGCCGCGGCGTTGTTGACTGCGTGCATGGTGTTGTTGCCGTCCTCCACCGTGTTGGCGATCTGGTTGAGGATCTCGTTGAGGTCGGCTGCCGCCTGGTCCCACTTGGCCTGGTGTGCCATGTAGCTGGTGGCCGCCTCGCCCTCCCAGGTCTGGGTCATCGGACGGATGACCTCCTTGAGCTCGTTGAGCTGGCCGTTGATGTTGGCCGCGGAGCTGCGGATGTCTTGCGCAGTGTTGCCGATCTGGCCGAAGTCGTACTTGATGTGCATGTCAGCAGTGTCCTTTCGGTGCGTGTGTGTTCTTGGGTTACAGGGCCAGGCCAGCGGAGCCGGAGAGGCTGTCCAGGCTCTCGGTCGTAGAGACGTCGGCGTGCTCGTAGTGCTTGGCGTTGTCGCGGATGTTGTGCGAGATGTCAGTCAGTGCCTCCGTTAGACGACGCTGAGCGTCGTCATAACGTGCCATCAAGCCATCGAAGCTGCGCTGAGCGCTGCCCTGCCAGAAGGTACGGACAGACTCGGCGACCCCCTGGATGCGATCGATCTCACGGTTGACGTCGGCGTTCACGTTGTCGGCGTGGTCCGCCGTGGAGCGCATCACATCGGCTTCGGTCTGAAAATTGCTCATGGTTCCCCCTCATAGAAAGCGTGGAATGTGTGTGGTTGTAAACAGTGGCCGCCGGCGGCGGTTTCCCGTTCATATATTGGACGTTGAAAAACGCCCTGCGGTTCCCTCTCAAGGCGAAAAATTTTTAACCTTCCAAGGCAACCACCCCCTCATCGGCCTCTGAGCTGCGATTTTCCGGAGCAAAGCGGGCAGAATTCATCGCCATCGTGCACGTCGCCTGCTGCACTTTGGTGGGCTCGTACCGCGTATGGCAGCCCACCGAGAGCTGCACGGCACCGTCGGGCCACGTCTTCCACAGCGCCTGCGAGCCGTCCGCCGCGCGCTCCAGATAGGTCACTGCGTGCCCGTCGGTGCCTACTAGTTCCACCTCGGGGTCGCGCTCGATGTCCTCGCGCAACTGCTCCGCGAGCGCTTGGGCGGGCACGTTGTAGCGCTCGTCCACGCTCAGCTGCAGGCGGAAGTTGGGGTCCGGGCCTACCGCCCGCCACATGTCCCCGTCCTCCTCAATGTGGAAGCCGGCGGGCAGCTGCACGCTCAGCCCGTCCTGTTCGAGGACTTCCGGTTCCGGCTCCGGCTCAGGCACCGCTGAGCTCGGCGGAGCGGGAGCTGGCTCCTGGGCGGTCTCGTTATCGTCGCTAAGCGAAGGCCCGAACGTCCACCACAACACGAGCCCGCAGGCGGCCGCCACCACGACGACCAGGCCGGCGATGAGCCACCCGGCGCGCCTTGATTCGTGCTCCTCGCGGGTATCAAGCGGGCGCGCGACCGGCAGCGGCTCGGGCGTGTGCACGGCGGGCATCGTGGTGGTGGGTGCCTCGTCGCTGGGGAGCTCGGCGGTGAGGTGGATGCCGTAATCCGCGAGCGCCTGGTCGATGAGATGGATGACCTGCTCCTCGGCGATGAGGTGCACGTGCGCGCCGTGCGGCTCGTCGCCGAAGACGCTGCGGATATAGGTGGCGATCTCTAAAGGTGTGGGCGCGTCACAGCGGCGCAGGTTGGCGGCCCCGGAAAAGACGGTCGTTTCCTCAGTGACGCGCACTTGCAAAGTGGCTGTGTCATGGGTGGTCTCGGCGCGGGTCATAGGGTTGCTCCTTCCTCGTAGGGCGCGCACAGTTGCACGGTGCCGACTGTGGACCCGGCCTGCACGAGCGTCGCGCGGCCGGGGGCCTGCGGCTGCGGCTTCACGCCGAAGAGCGCGCCCTCCTCGCGAGTGCCGTCCATAATCAGCACGTCCGGGTGCGTGTCCTTGAGCGCACCGAGGAAGCCGCCGAACATCGCGCGCGCCACCCCGCCGAACTTGCGGGCGGCCACCACGTGCAGGCCGATGTCGCGCGCGTGCGGCAACAGCGCGACCACCTCACGCAGGTGTTCCTCGCCGACGAGCTCGAGATCGTCGATGACCAGAAAAATGTCGGGGCCGCTCCACCAGGAGCGCTCGGCGAGCTGGGCGGGCGTCACGTCCGCGCCGGGTAGCCGCTCGCGCATCGTGGTCACCAGTGCGCGGATCGCCTCGGCAATTGCGGTGGAAGAGGCGGCGTAGGCGGCAGTCATATCTTCGTCCGCGCGCCCAAGGTGGGCCCGGCGCGGGTCGCAAATGACCATGCGGGCATCGTCGCGCTCCATCGCCTCAATCGCGGTAATCGCGCTGGCGATCACGGTGGATTTGCCCGCCCCGCCGGACCCGATAGCCAGCAGGTGCCCGGACTGGCTGTGCAGCGGGGCGAGGCGCGGCCCGCCGATACCGATCGGCAGGGCGTGCGGTTGCTCCTGAAGCAACTCCGCGGTACGCACGTGCGCGGGCAGCACCTTGAGCTTCGGCACCGGCTCCTGCCCGGCGGCGGTGGCAGCGATGTGCGCGAGGTCCTGCGCGTTCGTGTGCGCGAACAGCAGGTGCGTGCCGTCGGGGGTCAACCCGTGGCCCGGCTTCGCGGACAGCTTCTGCTGCAGCTTGCGGTCGATCAGCGAGTCCATCGGCTCGGTCAGGTGCAGCTCGTAGCGGGTGCCGATCAAATCGCGCACGTTCGGCCGGATCGCGTTCCAGCGCTGCGTCGTCACCGCCAAGTGCACGCCCGCGGCAGGCCCCTCGGAGGCGATGCGCGCCAGCGGCTCCTTCAAGTCCTCGAATTTGGAATCGGGTGCGCACAGGGTGTGCCAACCGTCGAGAAGCAGCAGCGTGTGCTTCTCGACGCCACCACGCCCCTCCCCCGCGTCCAACAACTCCACCACCTCATCGACGACGCGGCGCACACGCTCTTCGTCCGTGCGCAGCGCAACGCCCGCAACGTGCGGGAGGCGCTCCAGGTCGTCGAGGCCACCGCTACCTGCGTCAATGCCGTAGATGGCGAGCTGGTCAGTCGTGTGTGCAAGCGCCAGCGCCGCGGCGATCGTGCGCAGCGCGGCGGACTTGCCGGTCTGCGGCCCGCCCGCAATCGCGATGTGTCCGCCAGACGCGCCGAGGTCGATGACCAGCGGATCCTGGCGCTGGCGGTAGGGCAAGTCGATGAGCCCGACGGGCGCGGTGAGCGCCTGACCTTCCGGCGCGTCGGGGCTCACCGCGTGCAGCGCGAGCGTGTCCGGCAGCGGCGGCAGCCACACCTGGTGCGCCCGTATCCCGCCTGCGGCGGCGAGCTCGCCCGCCTTGGCCACGATCGCCTCAAAGGTCGTGCTCGTCTCCACGGTTTCCACCGTGTCCACTTCGTCCACTGCCGCCGCTTCGGCGGCTGCCGTCTCCCAGCCGTCAAAGAGACGCACTGCCGGGGCTTCCGAGTGACCCCGCGCCGCGACGCGCCGGGTCAGTGGGCCGGAGACGTAGGAGGCGCGGAAGCGCACCAGGTCCGGCGAGCCCGCCTTGAGAAAACCCGAGCCCGGCTCGCCCGGCAGCTCGTAGGCATCCGGCACACCAAGGACCTGCCGCGACTCGCCGGCGGAGAAGGTCTTCAGGCCAATACGGTACGACAGGTGCGAATCCAACCCGCGCAGCTTGCCCTCCTCCAGGCGCTGCGAGGCCAGAAGCAAATGCACCCCGAGCGAGCGGCCCAGCCTACCCACGGCCACGAAGAGCTCCGCGAAGTGCGGGTGCTGGGTGAGCAGCTCGGAGAACTCATCGACGATGATCACCAGCGCGGGCAGCGGATCGAGGTCCTCGCCGCGCAAGCGGGCGGCGGTGTAGTCGGTGATGTTCGCGTAGTTGCCGGCGTTGCGTAGCAGCTCTTGGCGACGGTGCATCTCCCCCGAGATCGCGTCATACATGCGCTCGACAAGCACGGCCTCGTCCTCCAGGTTGGTGATCACCGCAGCAGTGTGCGGCAGGCCCTCGCAGCCTAGGAAGGTCGCCCCGCCCTTGAAGTCGACCAGCACCAGGTTGATCTCGTCTGGCGAGTGCGTCGCCACGAGCGCTGCGACCAGGCTTTTCAGCAATTCCGACTTCCCGGATCCCGTAGCACCAATACACAGCCCATGCGGTCCCATGCCGCCGTGGGCCGCCTCCTTCAGGTCCAGGTAGACGGGCTCGCCCTCGGGCGTCGCCCCGATGGGAACCGTCAACCGCTGGCGTGTGCCCTCTCGGCCCGGCCACATGGTGGGCGCATCGAGGACGTCGATGTCGTCGATGCCCAGCATGGCGAGCAAGTCGCCGCCGGTTTTGCGCGTGCTGCTGGTACCAGTAGGGCGTCGATAAAAGGCCAAATGGCGCGCGATCAGCGCCGCCTCCTCGGCACTAAAAGGATCGGGCACGCCCAGGTACTCACGGCCCGACTCGGTGACCGCGGCCAGCTCGTCCGTGCACACGACGTGGAAGGCGTGCTCGCTGACGAAGGCCTCCGGGTCCTCGTCCACCGTGATCACGCAGTCGGCGCTGGCATGCGCGGGCGCGAACGCCGCATCGTCCGCACCCCGGCGCGCCTCGGCGACCACCACGCGGAACTGGGCGCGCTCCGGCTCGCGCGTGTGCGGCAGCCACTTCGCCCACGGCATTGCCGCGTGCTCCAGCTCAAGACCGACAGCCTCCGGGCCGTGGAAGAAGGCTAGCTGCGACACCACAGCACTCGCCACATCGTGGGCGCGCGGGCCCGCGAGCGTAATCGCGGGGAAGGCGGCCAGCTGCACCACGATCGGCATCCCGGGCACCGTCCCCACCGCCGCGACCGCCCGACGCAGGCTCACCGCGCACACCGGGTCGAGGTCCTCCGGTGAGCCCGGATCCTCCACCTCCACCGGAGTACATAGCGCCATCGCACCGGTGCCGAGCCGCACCTGCAGCGCCTCTGGCGTGCCCGCGCCGCGCTCCCACACCCGGGCGCTGTCCACCCCGGTCAGAAGCATCGCTGGCTCCGGGTGCAGGTAGGAAAAGTGGGCGCGTTGCTTGACCGCGTTGGCGCGCGCCCGCTTGGTCAACGCGTCCAGGTGGCGCAGGTAGACCCGGCGCGTCTCGTCGATATCGCTCTGCTGCTCCTGCGGCTGGAACATGGCGATGAGACCGAAGGCCATCATCAGCGGGAAGATCAGCATCATCGGCCCCATCGCCCTGCCAGAGAGCAACATCAGCGCCATGACCGCGCCGACGGCCACGATCATCACGATCGGCAGCAGGATGCGCAAGAGCGGCAGCGGCTGGTGCTTCTGTGCATTGGGCACAGCTTCTGCATGCAGTGCGCCGCTGGGCAGCGGCGGGGCGTCGGCAAGCGGCATGCGTGTGGGCACGAGTACCGGATTGTGGTCGACTCCAAGCACGAAAAATTCCCCCCAAGGTCTGCCACAGCCGCTGGTTCCCCCGAACCAGACGTGCGAGCTGTGGACGTGCCCGGCAGTTTACGCCATACTTGGAAACACCGCGCGGCAAATGGGGGTTCGCGCACACACTTTTCGGGGGTTTTCCTTGGTAGCTACATCTGCCCATCACATTGTTCGCATGACGGTGCGCGTTTCCGCCGTGTCCTTCCACCGCGACATCGACCTGGTACTGCCCACCTCTTCGACCTTCGCGGAAGTGCTGCCTGAGCTGGCCACATTCGTCGACCTGCCGCGCATCCACCGCCCGTGGGAGGCCACCACCGTCGGCGGCGCGCCGCTGGATATGCACACCCCGCTGCACAAGCTCAAGCTTCGCGACGGCGCCGTGACCGTCCTTCGGCCTCAAGAGTCAATCGAGCCGCCAGTGGTTCGCGACGCCGCCGAGTCGCTTGCCGCGGCAGCCGCCGATAGTCGCGATACCACGGGCCTGGCGCACCTGGCCAGCTTCGCGGGAGTGCTCGGACTGACTGTCCTCGCCGGGATGTTCACCTCGCTTCCCGTCGCGCTCGGCGTGGGCGCGCTCGCCGTGTTCGCGCTGGCGGTGCTGTCGCGCTCCACCGCGCTGTTCGCCCCGCTGCCGGGGGTTGCGGCGATCGCGGTGGCCTGCTGGGTCGCGGGTGTGCCCGGCGCGTGGGAGCCCGCCGATGTGGCGCTCGGCGTCTTCGCGGGAGCCGCCACCGCCTGCGCGCTTGTCGTGCTCGGGGCCGTGCTCGGCTTGGCTGGTCCTTTCGCCTCCGCATGCACGGTCACGCTCAGCGTCCTGCTCAGCATCGGCACGAGCGGGGTGTGGCTGCCGAGTGCGCAGGCACCGGCAGCACTGACGGTGCTCGCCGGACTGCTCACCGTGCTGTCCACCCCGGCCGTGGCCACCCGCGCTGCGGGCCTGAAGGTCCCCCGCGTGCCCACCGCGGGCGAGGCCTTCGCAACTGCCGACGGCTACCAGCCAGATGTCGACGAGCGCAGCGCCCGCGCGATCACACTCGTCGCCGCCATCTCGTGTGCGGTGGCCGCCAGCATGCTGCCTGCACTTTTTGCCATAGCTTGGGCCGGCGGGGCATGGGTGTGCGCGCTTGCCGTGTGCACCGCCGGGGCGCTGGGCATCTACGCTTCTCGCCACCACTACCCGGTGCCGCGGGCGGCACTCGTCACCGCCGCACTCGGCGCGGTGTGCGCGTGCGCGCTCGCCGTGGCGCGCACCGACAACCCGCACCCCGTGGCAATCGCGGCGGCACTGCTGGTCACACTCACCGCCGCGACCGCCGCGATCTGGGTAGCGAAGGTCCCGGAGCTGGAACCCACCACCGTGGTGTGGTTCGAGCGTGCGGAGACCGCCGCCATCATCGCCGCACTCCCGCTCGCGCTCCACGTCGCCGGGCTCTTCACGCTGATCCGGGGGCTGTGAGCATGAAACGCTTCACCGCAATTGCCACAACCGCGCTGCTGTGTGCCCCGCTACCGCTTGCCACAACTGCGTACGCTCAGGACTACGCCTGCGCCGTGCCCGTTCACGCCAGCCCGTCGGCACCGCTAAGCGTCGATGAGCAGGCCCGGCAGGCGCGCACCGACCCAGTCGCCCGCGCGCACCGCTTCGCCACCGGCTCTGGGGTGCGCGTTGCCGTCATCGACACCGGCGTCCACCCGCACCCCGAACTCGCCCGCCTTGACCCGGGACGCGACTTCGTCGACCACGACAACCCCGACCCGTTTGCCGACTGCGACTCACACGGCACCGTCGTCGCCGGCATCATCGCCGGGAACACCCACGGCGTTGCCCCGGACGCGGAGCTCATCGCCATCCGCCAGACCTCCGCGCACTACCGCGACCGCGAAAGCGACGACCCCAGCGCAGGCTCGCTGGCCACGCTTGCCGACGCTATCCACAACGCCATCGACGAACGCGCCGACATCATCAACATCTCCGTCGTCTCCTGCCAACCGCCCGAGCTCGCTGAGGGCATCGACACCCAGCCCCTGGACATTGCTCTTGCCCGCGCTGAGGCCGAAGGCGTGGTGGTCGTCGCCGCAGCCGGCAACGAATCCGGCGAGTGCGCCCAGGGCTACACCGTCTTCCCCGCACACTCGCCCACCGTGCTCGCCGTCGCCGCCCGCGAGGGCTCACACGACATCGCGGGCTACTCCATCCGCGTGCCCGGTCCGGCGCTGTCCGCCCAGGGCACGGTCCCGCTCGCGCTGGCTTCCGACGGCACCGGGTTTGCCACCGGCACCCACAGCGACAACGGCCCCGCCCCGTACGCGGGCACGAGCTTCGCCGCCCCGGTCGTTTCTGGCACTGCGGCTCTGCTCATGCAGCGCTACCCGCACCTGCACCCCGCCGAGGTGCGCGCGCACCTCTACGCCGCATCCCAACCCAGCGGGGGCGCGCTCGACCCGTTCGCCGCGGTCACCCAGCTGCCGCCGACATCTTCTTCGGACGCGGAGCCGGTCACCTTGGACCCAGCCGCTGAAGCGGTGCCGGCGTCCATTGGCAAGCTGGGCAACGTGCTACTCGCCGCGGCGATGCTCTTGATCTGCCTGTTCGCAGCGCCGCTAGTGCGAGCCCGGGTGGCGGGGTAGCAACCTGTCCTATGAAGAGGTCGATTCCCGTTTTAGCTACCTCTAGTGGTTTTGCTGCGAGAGTGGTGCAGGTGGTGTGGTCTGAGCACCGTGTGCGGCTGCTACCTCTCGAGATTCGAGATCTCGCTGGGTGAAAGCCGAACGGAGATCACCCTCGCCTCGTCTTCGTCACGCGGTTTCCTCCCTCGACGACGAAGCGTGGCAACGTCGTAGCCTTTTTCGGCTTCGGCCACCCACGCATCCATTTGTTCTTTGCTGACTGGTCGCCCGTTGATGGTCTTCACACCCGGCAGCGTAATACGGATTAGCGACGAGTGGTTGGGGTCAAACGGAGCTAGCTCCATTTAGACCTGCGCCGGTTGTAAAAGCCCAGGTCGCGGGTCAACGATCTTCCTAAACGGAGCTAGCTCCATTTAGACCAGCACCAGATGTAAAAGCCCAGGTCGCGAGTCAACGAAGTTCCTAAACGGAGCTAGCTCCATTTAGACCAGCACCATCGGGTGTGCGCTGTTAACCGTTTCCGGCCGCGGAAGACCCCATAACCGCCCCAAAACTTCGGCACTAATTTGAGCCAAGTCAAGACTCAGTACGTCGCCGTAAGCGCCGCCGAACGTTCCAGCGCCTCCCCACGCGGCAGCAGCTGCACCAGCCGCCACGGCACCTGCTCCACCTTGGCGGCACCGATGGCCTCGAGGGTCGCCTCATCGGGTACCCCGTGGCGCAGCCCGGTCTGGTCCACCACGTGGTAACCGTTGCCGGTGTCCACCGCTACTGCGCCGGACGGCAGGCCGACAAAATACGACGCCGGGCCTGCACCGGAGAGGCGCACGTGGCCAGCCATCGCCTCCGGAACCGGCAGCATCGCCACCCCACCCGCTTCGGTCACACAGGTCGCTTCCGCTTCGTCTGTAGGCTCGCCCGCTGGGTCGAGCAGGCGCATACGGTGCTCGGGCAAGCGGATCGGCGCTGGGTTCTCCGCGTCGGGCTTCTCCGCCACAGCCTGGGCGGGCACCTCCGTGACTTGCGCGCCCGCCTCCAGCAGAATCTCCGCCTGCACGCTGGTAATCGGTTGCACGCCGCCGGAGGTCTCAGCCCATTCCCGCTCGCCGGTACGCAGCACGCGCGGCAGCGGATCCGGCAGCGCAAACGACGGCTGCTCCTGCAGCGCACCGAAAAGCTGCGCGGGCGGACGCCAACGCGGTGTGGACGCATTAATCCCTAAGACGCGACGCACGATCCGGCCGTCCGGGGTTGTCGACGGCGGCAGCTGGGTGCGCCCCTGCGCGGTGACCAGCCAGTCGCGATGATCCACCTCCGCCACGATCGCGGACTCCGGCCCGAGCGACGGCACCTGCGCGTCCACCGCGCGCACCACTACCTCGGGCTCCGCGTCCGACCCCGGCACCGTGCACGCCGACCAGTACGTCTCCGCCGCGTCCTCCGGCGCGAACACCGAAGGTGCCACCCCGATGCCAACGGGCACGCCGCGGGCGAGCGTCGCCAAGTGCTCATCGCCCGCCCGCACCGGATCCTCCGGCCCGCCCACGATCAGCCGCGCCGAGGTCAGGTTGGTGACCGGGTGCACGGTCTCGTCCACTCGGGCGAAGAGGCTCCCGTCTGCCGCGCGGATAATCGCCGCCTCGCCCGGGTTCGGGTTCGGCCGCATCCAAGCGAACAGCCCCATGACACCGGAGATCATCACCACCGCCACCACCCCGAAAATCATGGCGCGACGCCGCGAGGAAAGCGGGTCGTGAATCATGCGGATATCACCCAGGATCAGGCCGTGCTCCACCCTGCGTCGCAAAAAGCGGTGCCCGGAAACCTGTGTTTTTGTTGTTGGCAGCAAGCGCGCCATAGGTCTTGTCCCCCGATGCGTGTTGTGCGGTCACTGGCTCCCCCCGAGCCAGGCCGCTTCATTTTACTGCAGGGGCGCAAACTCCGCAGTGCCAGCAGGTGCCTCAACGAAGAGGTCGTCGGAGCCGTGCGAGCGGGCGTCGGCAAGCATGCGCTCAAGCTCGTCGTGGGTGAACTCCTTGTTCACCGCGAAGATCACCACATCGCCCTTGCGGTAGACCGGCGTGAGCCCGCGCGAGGTCCAGAAGCCGCGCTGCATCTGCAGCCGCTCGAGCTGGAACGGCCAGAACGCTGACGGGCTGACCATGTAGAACTTGATCCCCAGCTCGGCCGCGGCGCGATCCACCACGTTCTCCGCGTCCGCGTCGCCGCGCAGGCCCTCGCCGATCTCGCGCGCCTGCCAGTACGCAATGTCCGTATTCGACCCACGCCCGCCGGTCGGCCACAGGTAGTGCCGCGACAGCATCGGCAGCCCGTTGTAGGCGTACCCCCAGCTGTGCCCGTCGGCGGGGTCACCAAAGATCGTGCCCTCCCAAGCTGCAGGCTGCGTGGCCAGCCAGTCCCAGGCCGCCCGGTCGTCGTCGCTGACCATGCGGTCGACCACCCGTGCGTCCAGAAACGCCGACTGCGCGCCAGCCACAGCGGTGTCACGCACCGTCGGCGCGGCAATCATCGCCACCACAAGGGCCATGCTTATCGACGCCACACCTGTCCCCCGCTCCCACGCCTTGGACCCCAAGCGTGCAGCAACCGGCGCGAGTGTGAACAGGCGCACCATAGCGGCAACTCCGATCGCGGCAGCCACCAACACGCTGAGCACCACCGGGAAGATCAGGCGGTGGGCGGTGTTGTAGTGCAGGTTGCCCGCCAGCGTGAGCAGACCGCTGAGCGGGCCCGCCACGGGTGCGATCGCGTTGGCGGTAATGGTCAGCGACAGGGCGTAGAACAGCGCAGGCCACACCTGGCGGCGCCACAGCAGGCACACCAGCGCGCCGAAACCGGCCAGCCACAGCCACACGGTGGCGTCGTAGTCCGGGAAGAACTCGTGGACGTGGCGGGTCTGCATGGAAAAGGCGATGTCCCACCCGCTGTCGAAGTCCTTGCTTTCCTTCGTCGCCCAGCCGGAAACTTCCCCGGCCTGTTCCGAACCGGCGAACACCTGCGGGAGGTACACAAACGCGGCGACGGCACCGGGGACGGCCATCCACACGGTGTCGGAGAGGCGGCCGCGCTCCGGGCTGATGAGTGTCGAGGTCAGCCAGTACAGGCCCACGCCCAGCACCACGACGGTCAGCGCCGCCGGGTGCGCCGTGAGCACGCCGAGCAACCCAACGGTGGCCGGCAGGGCACCCGCGTGGCGGGCGGGCACGCGCGTGAACTGGTAGATCACCATGCCGGTCAGCGACATGGCGAACAGGTAGGGCCACATGCCGACGAAGTCGCCCACCCAGGCAAGCTGCGGCGCGCCGTAGACGAAGATGGCAGCGAGCCCGGCCGCGATCTGCGCCGTCAGCCCGCGTGAAGCGGTAAACGCGAACGCCAGGCACGCCGCGGTGATCGGCAGCGCGATGCCGGTGAGCACGATCATGCCTATGTTCAGCGTCGGGATCGGGTCCAGCCCAGCCGCTTCACCGAACAGCGCGATGCCGGTGTGGAACGCGGAAGGATACAGCAGGTTGGCGTGGGTCTCGACGTTCTGCAGCTCGCCCATCCGCGTCGGCGAAGCCACGCCGGTGTCCATGATGAAGCGCACCAGGTTCGCATGCCACTGCACGTCCCAGCCCTGCACGATGTTGTAGGCGCCGTGCGGCGAGCGCACCAACCAACCTAAACGGTCCGAGATAAGCATCCAGGATCCGCCGACGACACCGGCCGTCGGCAAGAGCCAGAAGGGGTCGAGGATACTGCCCTTCTTCCACTTGCCCGGAAACAGCGCGCGACGCCACGAGATGCGCCCGCCGCGCCGCGCCTTCCGCGCAAAGGCGTAGCGCCACGCCGCAGCCGCCGCGAGCGCGAACACCAGGCTCACCGCGTAAGTCCACAGGTTCAGCGGTGCAGAGGTCAGGCCCCATATCCAGGCGCTCATGCCGAAAATGCCAAAGCTGACCGGCAGCGCCATCGCCAACGCGTGCGGGCCTTTTACCCCGGCGACGAGGTTAAACGCCAGGCCCGGGAGGAGGAAGAACGGTATGGCAAGCACAGCTACTGCCGCAGGTGTCATTGTCCCTCCTCGGATATGTGTGCGTGAAAAGTATTCTAGGCCTTTAGTCCTCCGGCAACGTGCGTCGGTCGCGTGTCACGGCGGTCCGCTTCGCAAAGGCATCAGGGTGCGGGTACTCCACCCCGGTCAGCGTTAGTCCGCACGCCGGGGCGAGTGGCACCTGCGAGTCCCGCTTCGTCGCCTCGAGCAGCTGCGCGACCCATTCTTCCTGCCGCTTGCCCTCCCCTATCTTCAGGCAGGTCGCGACCAGAGCGCGGACCATGTTCCAGCAGAAAGCATCTGCGGTGATGCGGGCCTCGTAGACCTCGAGCTCGTGCTGCGTACTCACGTCGTGCCAGGTAAAGGCGTGGACGTCGCGGATCGTGGTCGCGTGCGGCTTCGGCTTGCAGAAAGCCGCAAAGTCGTGCAGCCCGACGAGCAGGTCCGCCGCCTGCTGCATGCGGTGAAGGTCGACAGGCTTGCCCCAGACGGCGGTGTCGGCGCGGCGCGTCGGCAGGGCACCGGCGGGGCTGGTGGTCACGCGGTAGGTGTACGACCTGTGCAGGGCGGCGAAGCGGGCGTCGAAGGCTGGTGGTGCCTCGTGGACGTCGAGCACCCGCACGTCGGCGGGCAAAAGTTTGGCTAGGCGGCGCACCAGTTTGGTGGGGTCGCCGTCGATGGAACGCTGCTCGAGCGCGGCCTGCGAAATATCCGTGTGCGCGACCTGCGCGCTCGCGTGCACACCGGCGTCGGTGCGACCGGCCACCGTGAGCGACACCGGGGTGCGCAGTACGAGCGCGAGCGCGTCCTCGATGGTCTCCTGCACGGTCCGCACGCCCGAGGTTTGGCGAGCCCAACCGTGGAAGTCCGTGCCGTCGTAGGCGATATCCAGGCGCAAGCGCATGTCCGTGCCCGATGCTGGCGGTGTGGTCATTCGGATAAGGCTAGCAGGTGGGGCATGGGATGGACCGGCTCACTGACGACACGGCTCAAGAAGTGCAAAAGCGAGACCATCGTGGTCTGCTTTTATGCACTCTAGTGCATAGAGTATCCCGAACATCAATAGAATTAGTAATCCCTTTAGCTATTCTTCAGCAATCAGCCCACTTCAGTAGCCATTTGTCAGCGATACTTAAGTGTTGCCAGGTGATTGCCAAGCAAATATAATGCATTGGCTGGAAGCCATGATTTTTCTCGCGCACCGCGCATTCTCCCCCGAAAGCTGAGTCCCATGACCACACGTGCCGCCCGTTCTCTCATCGCTGCTGTTGCCGCAACGTCGCTTTTCATCGGCGGCGTGGGCGTTGCCCCGACTGCACTCTCTCAGCCGGTTCCGCCGGCGAACTCCGTTGCCCAGGGTATCCCCGCTACCGGTAACCTGCAGATCCACAAGATCCTCGGCCTCCCGCAGAATACCCAGGCAGACGGTACCGAGAAGACCGTTGCCGGAGATCCGGGTGCGGGCATCACCTTCACCGTCTCACGCGTGAACAACGCCAACGGGCCGATCGACCTGACTAAGCAAGAAGGCTGGACGGCCATTTCCGGCATTCAGCTGCAGGACAACGGCTCCCTGCCTGACGGGTTCACCAAGGGCGAGACCACGACCAAGAAAACCGTCAACGACGGCACCGCCGCCTTTTCCGACTTGCCCGCCGGCCTCTACTTGGTAGAGGAGCCTGCCAACCAGGTGGACTCGAACGGCAAGGCCGTGACCCCATCCGCCCCCTTCCTAGTTACTGTGCCGATGACAAACCCGGGCGGCGACGGCTGGCTCGATACGGTGCACATCTACCCCAAGAACCAGGTCACGGAAGCGCCCACCAAGAAGATCAACCAGATCATCGATAGCAACACCGGTCCCGGCCTGCACGTGGGCGACTCCATCCAGTACCAGGTTGACTCGACCGTGCCGGTCATCTCCGCGCCTTCCCAGGGCCAGGATGGCAAGTTGCAGCCGGGGACGGCGCTGCCCAAGGCCTTCACGATCACCGATAAGCTGCCCGCAACGCTGGGTGAGCCCACCAACATCAAGGTGAACTTCGCTGGCACCGAGCTGCAGAATTCGCAGTTCGCCACCGAGGCCCACCAGGTTGATGGCCGCTGGGTGCTGCGCGTGCAGATCAACCCAGCCGAGTTGAACGGCACCAACGCCGTGGAGGCCAAGCAGCTCAGCGTCACTTTCGACGCGCCTGTCACCGAGATTCCGGAAACCCTCGACAACGTTGCCTGGGCCCTGCCGGATGAAATTACGGATCCCGAGCCGTGGGACCCCGAGAACCCAGGCGACGGCACCAGGCCGGGTACCACCACCAGCGCTCCGGCCACGTTGAATTTCGCGGACATCGCCGTCAACAAGCTCGACGCCGCCAATGCACAGACCAAGCTGGCTGGCGCCGAGTTCCAGCTGCACCGCTGCGACGCTGACGGCAAGGCGGTCGGTGATGCCCTCACGCTGGGGGCTACGGACACCTGGACCACCAGCGATCAAGGCACCTTGCTCATCAAGGATCTCACCTACAACCGCGTGGACTCCACGGGCAACGCCGATGACTTCTGGACCAGCATTAAGGGCTTTGAGAACACCACCCAGTTCTGCCTGGTGGAGACCAAGGCCCCCGCCGGCTACGCGCTGTCCTCCGCACCGGTGCTGCTGACTTTCACCGCTCCCGTTGCGGACGATGACACCGCAACCCCGGTGAACGAGGCCCGCTACAACGCCACCGCCGACATCCAGAACGCGAAGACCAGCGGCATCCTTGACCGCCTGCCGCTGACCGGTGGCTTGGGTGTCTGGCTCATCATCGCCTTTGGCCTCGCATTGGCCGCCATCAGTATCGCCCTGTCGCGCAAGAAGGCCTAAGCGCCTCCGCGTGGTCGGCGCTACGCGACAACATTATAGGAAGGAAAGGGAGGGGATTTCCCCTTGAGCAGCGCACTTGTTGCCGGATCCTCCCCTGCGGAGACATCGCGCGGCCGTGGCCGCTCGATGCTCTCCGTCCTGTTTCTCATCGCCAGCCTGCTCGTGCTGCTCTACCCCGTAGTCACCACCTACTACCAGAATGAGAAGCAGGCCAGTATCGCGGATGCCTACCGCAACTCGACGGTCAAGGGCAAGGATTTCACCGAGCTTATCGACGCGGCGCACGCCTACAACAAGGAAAATGCCGGTGCCCCAATCCTTGACCCCTGGCTGGCCCGTGTGGCCAAAGACAACCGCCCCTACCAGGACTACCTGGAGCAACTCAACGTCACAGGCGACCCGGAAGATCCCATGGGCGTGATTGCCATCCCCAGCATCAAGGTCAAGCTTCCCGTCTACCACGGCACAGAGCCCGAGGTGCTGGAGCGAGGCATCGGCCATCTTTATGGCTCCCCGCTGCCGGTCGGTGGTGAGGGCATGCATTCGGTGCTCACCGCCCACACGGGGCTTGCGCACGCCACGCTTTTCGACGACCTGGACAAGGTCATCGAAGGCGATCGCATCTACCTCAACGTGGCGGGTCAGCAGATGACCTATCAGGTCCACAGCATCGAGACCGTGTTGCCAACGGAAATCTCTTCCCTGCAGCCGGTTCCCGGCAAGGATCTCATCACGCTGATTACCTGCACTCCCTACGGCATCAACTCGCACCGCCTGCTCGTGCATGCCCGTCGCGTTCCCAACGATCCGGCCGCCGAGGATGCCTTTGACAGCAAGAACAGCATCCAGTGGTGGATGGTCCTGGTCCTCGTCCTCATCGTCCTGATTGTGCTGGCGTACTTTGCTCGAAGGAGGATGAATGCGCGCCAAGATTCTGCCGACAGCAGCACTCGTCCTGTTGCTTAGCGCTACTCCGGCCGCGGCCACCGTCGTCAATGTCGAGCTCGACCCCGGCAACCCTAATGGTGACGCTCCCCAAATCAACGTCGAGGACGTGCCCATTGTGCTTATCGACGCCTCCGGCAACCGCACCACTCTGCGCACCGTAGGCGGTGCCGTGGACTTTCAGGATGTCGTCGATGGGCATTACACGCTCACTTTCCCCGAAAACCCCGAGTACCGCTCCGTGGATTTCTCCGTGCCTGTGCGTGATCCCCAGACCGGTAAAGCGCTCGCCGGTGTGAAGGTCTACCCCAAACACAAGAACCTCCCTGGCGGCAGCGGCGGGGAGCAAAAGCCCACGCCAACCATCCCGTCGTGGGCGGAGCCTAGCTACCCACAACAACCAAGTTCCTCGAGGCCTGCCACCCCCCCCGCCTCTTCCACCACCAGTCTGGCGCAAACGCCACCCGGCACACACGGTGGTACGCGCTGGTCGGACCGGTTGGCTTCCACCGGCACCAACGTGTGGTGGCTGCTCGCAGCGGCAGGCCTGGCCATCCTTGTCGGTCTCGGCCTGGTGAGTAGAGGCACACGGGACACAATGCAGACAGGAGACCAACGATGAAACGCATACAGACGCTCAGCGCGCGGATGATGGCGTTGTTCGCTGTCATCGTCCTCAGTATTGCCGCTGTTTTCGTCGTCCTGCCCTTCCCCGGTAGCTCTGCTCCCACCGCACAAGCCCAGCAGAATCCCCCGGCAACCCCGGCTGCGCAGCCGTGGGACAAGCCGAATACTCGCTGCGGCACGTCCACCGCGGTGGTCATCGACGCTTCCCACAGGATCGGATTAGACTACCTGCACTTTGGCACTTTTGAGTACCCCCAGCTGTTTTCGCGCATGCTCGAGCCGGGTCTCGAGTCTCTTCTTCAGAAGGACCCGGCAGCCAAGGTCGGTATCTACACTTATGATTCGGTATCCCCGGCAACGCTGGTTAACTCACCCAACCTGAGCGAGACGCCTATTGCAGATCCCCACAATCCCGGCAAGCTCAATCCAACACTCGCGAATAGGCTGTCAGACACTCGGCGTCGCGGTTCCAATGAAACACACAACATGCACGCTGGCCTGGTAGCGGTACTTAATGACATCAACAAGGGCGCCCGCTATGACCAGGTCATGGTGTTCACCGAGTGGGGGCCTACCGCCATGCTCAACCCGGACGGCACTGTCAACGACGGCGGCAGCGCGCGCGGAGTGGATCAGCAGGAGCTCGACGCCACCAAGGACATCATTCGTAAGTTGGCCGCCAAAGGCGTGCAGGTGATCCCTGTGGGCTTCGGTAATCAGCACTATCCCGATGAGCCAGGTGTCGCGGTTCCTGGGTACTACGACCGCAGCCCCAGGGATGCGAACCCCAACAGGGGTGATTCCTACGGCTTCAAAATCTTCCAGTCCGACAATTCGGCGCTGTACTACCTCACTGGGCCTAGCTTGCTGAAGGAGTTGGCCTCGGCCTCCATCGATGGCAACGCCTACTACAGCGTGTGGGTTCCTAGTGATCCAAAAATCCAGACCAGCAACACCGGCCGCAAAGGCGAACAGTTCAGCATCGCGGACTTTGTCAGCCCGTGTCTTACCGCCAGCGTCAACGTGGTGGACAAAAACCAAAAGCTCGTCGAGCGTGTCTCGGGGCGCGACGTAGAGATCGTTCCCAACCCCACGAAGCCTTTTACGGCTATCGTTCCTACCGATCCCGCAGATGGTTTTGCCCGCGAGTCCATCCCAGGCAACCAGCCCGCCTCGCAGGCCACGATGTCCTACACGCTCAATGCGCCGCTGGAAATGCACGCGGACGCGCAGTGCTTCGCCCAGCAGCCGGGGCAGCCGGAATGGACTGAAGTCAGCGGTGAAAAGGTCGAGCGTAACGGCGACAAGCTCACCGTGAACTTCACACGCGAGCGCAACGTCAGCTATCACTGCGCTTTCCTACTCCGAGAAACCACGCAGCTATCCATCTCCAAGCTCATCCAGGCCACCGGACCGGTCAACCACGCACTCAATTCCGAAGAGTACGGGCAATTCCACTTTGCTTACCGGTGCACCGACACCGGCGCGCCTTACTCGGAAACACACCCCTTCACCCTCAAGGGAATACTTTCGCCCGCGTTTGCTGAGGACTCCCCGTTGGCTGGTGCCTTCGATGGAGGCACCACCTTGCCCTACACTATCGACGAGCGCATCCCAGTCGGCGCGAGCTGCACCGTCACCGAGCTCGAGCCACGCACCCGACCGGGATACTTCTCCAGCACGACCAACTGGGAACTCAACGGCAAGGAAGTCCCCGGGAAACTCACTCGCGATGTGGCTGGAGAGGGGTACCAGTGGTACGTCGATAAGCAGCTCCAGCCTTACTCACCGGCAGAGGCCGCCCAGCACCCGCAAACCGCCTTCGAAGCGATGCCCGCCCAGCGCGGCGGTGCCGTAGCGCTCAAGGCGACCAACGTGTATGACTCGCCCCACGTCACCCAGAAGGTCAACATCACCGTAGACAACCCCGAGGTTTTCCGGGGTGGAAACACCGACCTCGCACCGAGGAGTGTGTGGGTCAACTACCGCTGCCGCTATATTCCGGACGCCGGCGACCGCCCCGAAATCGCCGATAACCCGAGCCTGTCCCCCATCTTCGTGCCTGGCGACGGGGAGAACCCCATCCAAGTTCCGCTCAGCGAGTCCAACGGCACGCTCAGCGGCCGCGCCACACTCGGTTCCTTCCCCGTGGGGACGCAGTGCCTCTACGAGGTCACCGGCAAACCCACCGCAGACGGCTCCTCCGCAGCCCCCATTGCCCAGGGCTTTTCCCTCGCTAAGCCGCAGTGGTCCTCGCAGGCATGCATGAAGGACACCGCTGCGTCCCCGGGCTACACCCCGAACTCGCGCGAGTGCCCCGGTAACTACTCCTACGTCTACCCGGAGCTCAATGACAAGAGCGAAGCCCTCACCATGTCCGCAAACCTGGAGTTCCGCAGGAATCTGCGGCAGGTGGACGTGGCCAAGGAGCTCGCGGGCGCTGCGGGAGGTGAATTCCACGGAACCGACTTCCCGGTCACCATGGCCTGCACCCAGGCAGGTGACAGTACCTGGCAGGTCTTTGGCCCGAAGGACTTCGCCATCAACTCCGCCAAGCAAGTAGAGATCGCGGATGTCCCGGCCGGATCCACCTGCACCATCGAGGAGAAGATGCCGGAAGGCTTTGACTCCGAAGCCTACGACTTCACCCTGCCGGGACCCGTCACCGTCGACATCCCTGCCGACGCCGGGGCCGCATCCGCAGAGCCGATCACGGCCACCGTGAAAAACACCATCGAGGATAACTACGGCCAGCTCACCCTCAGTTACAGCGTCAACACCGACAACGTCAATGCGAGCAACACCAACGACCTCACTGGTGTGGAAGGCAACGTCAACGCAGTGTGCACCTTGCCCGATGGCAACCCCCTCAAGCTGGTGAAATCGCTGCGCCACGGCGACTCCTGGGAGGTGCAAGCCCAGGATGGAATGAGCGAGCGCTACGACGCCGCCCGCGGCCTGCCCGTAGGCACCAAGTGCAGCATCAGCGTGACCCCCACGGAGGACCTCGAGGATCTCGAGGTGGAACAGAAGCCGGGCACCGCGCTGCAGTACCCGGAATACACCGTGCACGCAGGACCCAACGACCTCGACGTCGAGCTGGTCCTGGCTGAGCCGGCGAAGGTGCTCGAAATTGCTTTCTCCCGGGCGCTGCTGCAGGCACCCGACGCCGACGTCTACCTGCCGCGTGAGTACACGGTGAACTACGTCTGCACGCCCAACGACGGCTCTGCACCTAATGTCGGTAGGGAAACCGTCTTTGCTTCTGCGGCCGACGGCCCCCAGTCCGTCATCGTGGACAACGTGCGCGGTGGTGACTACTGCACAGTGACCGTGGAAGAAGGCAGCGCTGACAAGCCGTACACGGACGTCTTCTCCCGCGAGGTGCTCTTCACCGCTGGTCCTCCGCTCAACACGGAGGAAACGCTCACCGCTGACGGGCCGGCCCGCTTTCACCTAACCGTTGGGAGCGGAAACCAGAGTGAGCTGGTTCGAGCGCAGTTCACCTATACCCCGGTTTTCGCGGAGATGAACCTGTTCAAGGCGCTTCACGTCACCCAAGATGGTGCCCCCTTGGCGTCGGATTCTCCGGTCTACCAGGCGATTTTCAAGGACCCGCTGTTCAGTTCCTCGGTCGTGTGTACTCGTAATACCCACACTGTGCTGCAGACCGCAGCAGAGTTTGGACCGGGTTCGCCTGCGGCGCTGAAGGTGCCGGCGGGCAGCGAGTGCACGGTCACCGAAGAGGCGAAAAGCACCGTCTACTCCGGGGCACCGGAGGTCAGCATCGACGTCGGCGGCACCACTACGCAGGGCAACGAGGCCACCGTGCAGGTTGGCACCGGCACAAGCGCCATCGCTCCTGCTGTTACTGTGACCAACGCCTACGACATCAAGTCCGCTTCGATGCACGTGAAGAAGAAGGTCGACGGCACCGGCATGCCCTCCGTCTCCGCCGAGAAGCAGTTCCCGGTGGCGTGGACCTGCACCCTCAACGGCGTGGAGGTCGGCTCCGGTGTGCTCCGCATGGGCCGCTTTTCCGCAGCCGCCGATAGCGCGATCGAGGGAATCCCGGTCGGCGCCAGCTGCCGCCTCAGCGAGGATCCCGCCAAGGTCAAGGACCCAGAAGCCAACGCCCCTGAGCAGCAAGGTGACGCCTTCTACTCCACCTGGCGTCCGCGCTGGGCGGTCGACGAAAGCGAGACCGGTTTTGCCACCGAAAACCGCTGTAGCGATGTCGATCAGTGCGCCGTCGTTCCGGGTACTCCGCACGCCGCGACCTATGAAATCCGCAACGCCGGTTTCAACTACACCGCCGTTCTGTGGAACAGCTACGACTTCTTCACGGTGCCGGTCAGCGTGCACAAGCAGCTGGACAAAAGACAAGGTCAGAAGCTGGCCCAAAACACTCAACTCGCGCCCGCAACGGGTACGCTGCGCTGCACGGATCCTTCAGCCCCGAAGCACCCCTTCATTGCAGACCCCACCCGCACCGCGTCCGTGAAGTTCCCGCCGGGTGGCGGTCAAGGCGAGCTGACGTATGTCCCGGCCTCCACTACCGACGGTGCTTCCCAGGTCACCAGTGACACCATGGAGGTGCCCGCCAATTTCGTCTGTACCTTCATCGAGGACGAGCCACAGACGCAGTTCGAGGTCCCCGGCGCCAACGGCACCCTCGTGACGGTGGGCAGCACGGTCGAAACCAGCTTTACTACGACGACCGTGGACAACGGAGCTGCACCGCAGCCTGGGCCGGTCCCCTCCCCTGCCGAGGGCAAGCGCGGTGCCACGTTTGCCGTCGACAGTGAACTGGTGCGCAACAACGCGGACCTCTCTGGCGAGGCGGAGGGTGACCGCCACACGCTCCAGGTGACCAACTCCTACACGCTGGACACCACGACCATCACCGCGGAATTTGCCAAAGACCGGGTAAGCAGTGGTGATGTTTCCGAGTGGCTGCCGAATATCTTGAAGCCTTCCGTGGTGTGCGCGGATCCACTACTCGGCACCAGGGAAGAAAAGTCCGTGACTCTGGTGTCCGGGGCGCCGGCCACCCCAATCGGTGACTTCACCGTGGGCACTGCCTGCGAGGTCACGTCGAATGCGGAGGCCCTGGCCGCAGGGTACGACTTCGTCAACGTGGACGGGCGCAGCGTGCACACCCGCGGCGATGCGACCACCGGGGTCATCGCCAGCGCCGCCGTAACCGAGCCGCTCCAGGTGCAGACCCAGGGCTCCGGCACTGATCGGGTCATCATTGCACCCACGTACACGGTGCTGCAGCTGGCTCCTGCGGTGTCCAAGGACTTCGCTGGGTACAAGGTGTCGGAAATCGTTACCGGCGCAGACTCCTTCGAGTTCACCTACGCCTGCACCTTTAAGAACCTCGTTGGCGGCCAGCCCGAGCCTTTCCCCTCCACGGGAAGCTTTACGCTCAGCCGCCAGGATGGCAACTGGGCTGCCCCTGCCACGATGCCCCGGGGCTCCGAGTGCATCGTTAAAGAGCAGGCCCCGCCACAGGAGGTACAAGAAAGGCTCGATGCAGAGAACCTGCGGATGACCCCTTACTACACCACCTATGACGATCAGGGCGAGGAATTCCTCCACGCAATCGGCGCGGAGGGCGTCGCGCTGAACGGCGAGCTGCCTACTGCCGCAATCACCAACGGCATCTACCGCAAGGACGCCGAAGTCCAGGTCCAAAAAGTCCAGGCAGACCTCATCACCGCCCTGGGTGGTGCAAAGTTCTCCATCTACGGCACGGCTGCCGACGGCTCCCTGGCTGACAAGGTCTCCGAGATGACCACCGTCGATGGCGCGGCCGGCGAAGCGAGCAACACGTTCACCACGCGCCTGGAGCCGGGAACCTACATCCTGGTGGAAACCAAGGCCGGCAATGGTGCCTCACTCCTGCCCGGTGCATGGAAGTTCACCGTCGCAGCGGCGAACGACCCGGCCCTCGCGGACCTGCGAATCTCCATCGCTGGCCTAACGGAGAATTCCGGACTCATCACCCTCGTCGAAGCGAAGCCGGAGGCTCACAAACCGGCCATCATTCAAGTGGCCAACGTGGAGCAAGGTGCTCTGCCCCTCACCGGCAGCAGGGCCTTGGTGCTGTGGTTGCTGGCCGGAATCGGTCTTGCTGGCATAGCGTTCCGGTTGAGGAAACGCGCCTAGAGCGGCAGCTAGGGCGAAGCGGGCAAGCGTGCTCGTTTCGCCCCCAACCCGCCGACCGGACGCTGGGCAACAGGCTCGCGGATTGCGCGCGGGCGTGGGTTGCGCGTTTTCGCCGCTGCGGCTTTACGGGCTGTGGCGGCGTTATTCTTTGCGCGCTGCCCGGGCTGTTCGAGTGTGTCCGCGCTAGATGTCGAGACCGGCAGGTCGAGATCATCGGTTTCTGCACGGGTGATCGACAACCCGGTCTCGACATTTGCGGTCGTTCCACGCAGTTAGCGCAAGTAGGACAGCGTTTATCCCTGTTTGGGGACCGACAAACGCTGTCCAACTTGCGCTATCTAGAGACGCACAAAGGCCCCACCCGAACGTGTCGGGTGGGGCCTAAGCCACAAGGCGAGAAGGAACTAGTCCTCCTTGGCCTCGGTTTCAGCCTCAGAAGCCTCAGCGGACTCGGCCTCCTCGGCCTTCTCCTCTTCAGCCTTCTTGGAAGCTGCGGCGCGGGCGGTGCGCTCAGCCTCGTTGGCGGCAGTCTGCTCGAGGACGAGCGAGATCTGCGTCATCGGAGCATTGTCGCCCGGACGGTTCTCCAGCTTGATCAGGCGGGTGTAGCCGCCCTCGCGGCCCTCGAACATCGGGGCCAGCTGGTTGAACAGGTAAGCGACGATCTCCTTGTTCGGCAGTTCAGCGGCAACTGCGCGGCGGTCCGCGATGGTGCCCTTCTTTGCCTTGGTGATCAGCTTCTCAGCGTAGGGACGCAGCGTGCGTGCCTTCGCATCGGTCGTGGTGATAGCGCCGTGCTGGAAGAGAGCCATAGCCAGGTTGGACAGAATGTGCTTCTGGTGGCTAGCGGACCCTCCGAGACGGGCACCCTTCTTCGGGGTAGGCATTTTCGTACTCCTCGTGTGCGTTAGTTGAGCGCGTGCTCTTTTATGGACTCGGCTTTACTCGGTCTCGTCCCCGCTCGGGTCAACGAAGTCGCCGGTCTCGGCGTCGTAGCCCTCGATCTGGGTCGGGTCGAAATCTTCCGGTGCATCCTTCAAGGTCAGGTTCTGCGAAGCGAGCTTGATCTTGACCTCGTTGATGGACTTCTGGCCGAAGTTGCGGATATCCAGCAGCTCAGACTCGGTGCACTCTGCGAGCTGACCGACGGTGTGGATCTCCTGGCGCTTCAGGCAGTTGTAGGAGCGGACGGTGAAGTTCAGGTCCTCGATCGGCGTGTTGTACGCGGCAATGTACTCGGACTCCTGCGGGGAGGGGCCGATCTCAATGCCCTCGGACTCCGTGTTCAGCTCGCGGGCCAGGCCGAACAGCTCCACCAGGGTGGAACCTGCCGACGCCAGCGCGTCGCGTGCTGCCATGGAGTTCTTGGTCTCCACGTCGATGATCAGCTTGTCAAAGTCGGTGCGCTGCTCGACACGGGTCGCCTCAACCTTGTAGGCGACGCGAGTGACCGGGGAGTAAATCTGATCGACCGGGATACGGCCGGGCTCCCCGCCCGAGTTCGGCATGGCCGGGACGTAGCCGCGGCCGCGCTCGACGACAAGCTCCATCTCCAGACGAGCGCCCTCGCTCAGGGAGGCGATGTGCAGATCCGGGTTGTGGATCTCCACGTCAGCAGGCGGCTCGATGGAGCCCGCGGTGACGTCGCCGGGGCCCTCAACCGACAGGTACATAACGACCGGCTCGTCGGAATCCGACGACAGGACCATGTCCTTGATGTTGAGGATGATCTCGGAAACGTTCTCCTTCACGCCAGCGATGGTGGTGAACTCGTGGAGCACACCATCGATCTTGATGGAGGTCACGGCCGCGCCCGGGATGGACGACAGCAGCGTGCGGCGCAGGGAGTTACCCAGGGTGTAGCCGAAACCAGGCTCGAGCGGCTCGATGACGAACTTCGAGCGGTTGGTATCGATGTACTCCTCGGTCAACTGCGGACGGTGAGAGATGAGCATGAACTTCTCCTTTGTCGGCTCCCGCTATATGAAGCCGGTAGGAACGGATGATGTTGGAAGTTTTCGCGCCACGCTTCGTCGATAAGCAAAGGGCGCGAGACGAAGTGATTACTTCGAGTAAAGCTCGACGATGAGCTGCTCCTGCAGGGGCACCTCAATCTGAGCGCGCTCGGGCAGCTGGTGCACGAGGATGCGCAGGGTGTCCGGAACGACCTGGAGCCATGCCGGGACGACGGCGTCGAGCAGGTTGTCCTGAGCATCCTCAAACCAGAGCATGCTGCGGGACTTCTCGCGGACGTCGATGATGTCGTACTGGGTCACCTTGAACGACGGGACATCAACGCGCTTGCCGTTCACGGTGAAGTGACCGTGGGAAACAAGCTGGCGAGCCTGGCGGCGGGTGCGAGCCAGACCAGCGCGGTAGACGACGTTGTCCAGACGGGACTCCAGCAGGATCAGCAGGTTATCGCCGGTCTTACCGGGGAGACGGTTGGCCTCCTCGTAGTAGCGACGGAACTGCTTCTCCATCACGCCGTAGGTGAAGCGAGCCTTCTGCTTCTCCTGCAGCTGGAGCAGGTACTCGGACTCCTTGATGCGAGCGCGGCCAGCCTGCCCCGGGGGGTACGGGCGACGCTCGAAGGACATGTCACCGCCGACGAGGTCGACGCGGAGGCGACGGGACTTACGGGTAGCAGGGCCGGTATAACGAGCCATGGTGTTTTACCTCTTTTCCTTTCTGCCTTAAACGCGACGACGCTTCGGCGGACGGCAGCCGTTGAACGGCTGGGGCGTCACGTCCGAGATCGAGGACACCTCCAGGCCAGCAGCCTGGAGAGAACGGATAGCGGTCTCACGGCCGGAGCCGGGACCCTTGACAAAGACGTCAACCTTCTTCATGCCGTGATCCATTGCCTTGCGGGCAGCGTTCTCGGCAGCCATCTGCGCAGCGAACGGGGTGGACTTACGGGAGCCCTTGAACCCGACGTGGCCGGAGGAGGCCCAGGAGATGACAGCACCGTTGGCGTCCGTGATGGACACGATGGTGTTGTTGAAGGTGGACTTGATGTAGGCGTGGCCTGCGGCCACGTTCTTCTTTACGACGCGACGGCGCGCGCCGGAACGAGTCTTCGGTGGCATAGGTTACTTCTTCTTTCCTGCGATAGTCTTCTTCGGGCCCTTGCGGGTACGCGCGTTGGTCTTCGTGCGCTGGCCGCGGACGGGCAGGCCACGACGGTGGCGCAGACCCTGGTAGGAGCCGATTTCAATCTTGCGGCGGATGTCTGCCTGCACCTCACGACGCAGGTCGCCCTCAACGGTGTAGGAGGACTCGATTGCGTCGCGCAGAGCTGCGAGCTGATCGTCGCTCAGGTTGTCCGTACGCAGGTCGGGAGAAATGCCGGTCTTTTCGAGCAGTTCCTTAGCACGGGTAGCCCCGATGCCGTAAATGTAGGTGAGAGCGATCTCCATACGCTTGTTGCGCGGGAGATCAACACCAGCGAGACGTGCCATGTGGCTACGTTCCTTTCGGGTTGTTACGGTGGTTTTCTCCCTACCCGTCCACGCCAAACAACGCTTTGTCCGGGCCGAGCCGGAGGATGGGTTGTGGTTCACGCGGCTCCAGCCACCGTGGCCGGAGGTAGACGACGCGACACTTCATGTGCCGCGCCTGGGTAAGGAGGCTTACGTACTTACTTGTAGCGGTACGTGATACGTCCCTTGTCCAGGTCGTACGGGGAAAGCTCCACGACGACACGGTCCTCAGGAAGGATGCGGATGTAGTGCTGGCGCATCTTGCCACTGATGTGAGCAAGGACGGTGTGCCCGTTATCAAGCTCAACGCGGAACGTTGCGTTCTTCAGCGGCTCGATTACGCGGCCTTCGACCTCAATTGCGCCTTCTTTTGCCATTCAATCCACTTCCTACTGCCCCGCATTTATGCAGGTACTAGTCGTTTTTCACGTCTGCTACACGGTGCCAAACATAGCGAAACATGCAGTGCTTGCACACCAAACGACAACTATAGCCATTTACCTGCGACAACACAAACCCCGCCTCCCGGTTGTGTCCGCGGGAGGCGGGGTTTTGCGTTCAGGCGCGATTAGTAGACGAAGACCTTGTCGCCGATCTGCAGATCGTTGAAGTAACGCTGCGCGTCAGCTTGGTACATGCGGACGCAGCCAGCGGACAGGATCGTCGGGTCGCCCTGGTGGAAGGCGATGCCGTTGTAGGTGAAGTAGGTCGCGTACGGCATCGGGGCGTTGTTGAACTCGTAGGAGATCTCGTCCTTGACCTTGCGGTTGACGTAGAAGGTACCGCGCGGGGTCTCCTGACCCGGGCGACCGGGGCCGACGAGGTCAGCGGTGTAGTAGACCTGGCCGTTGTTCTGCAGCCAGGAGCGGCGACCGTCAACGTCCACGCAGGCCTTGGCATCCTTCGGGCACGGGCCGTAGTCGAAGGCCGGGCGCTGCTGCTGGGCCGGAGCCTGCGCCGGGGCGGGAGCCGGCTGCGGCTTCGGCTTTGGCTTAGGCTTCGGCTTCGGGGTGCGCTCGGCGATAAGCCCCGGGAAGAGGCGCTCAACGGTCTGGTCGATCGACGCCTTGGCCTGCGCCGGCAGGTCCGGGTTGATCGCGGCGAGGCCGTCAGCCTGGGCGCGCAGGCTGTTGCGCAGGTTCCAGGCCGCGTCACGCACTGCCTGGTCGGTGCTGGAACCCAGGTTCTCCAGCTGGGTGTTCGCGCTCTTCAGGAACACGTCCAGGCCGGAGTTGGAAGACAGCTGGGCGATGGAAGACCCGCCGACAGGCTGCTGAGGTGCCGGCGCGGCTTCTGCGGTGGTCGGGTTGACAGCAAGCGAGGCAAACACGCCTGCGGCAGCGGCGAAGGCGGCGGCACGACGCTTGGTGGCCGAGGGCTTCGCGTGACGAGGTTTGTAAGACATAGACAGCAGTCTAACCACCTTCTGGCAGTTTTGAACAGTTAGGCGCGCGGAGAGTTTGCCTCGCGCGGGGTCAGGATGCGGGGACCCTGGGCAGTGGCGGCCACGGTGTGCTCCCAGTGCGCGGCGGGTGAACCGTCGGCGGTGACGACCGTCCAGTCGTCGGCAAGCACGCGCGAGTCGAACTCGCCGCCCAAGATGAGCATCGGCTCAATCGCGAGCACGGAGCCGTCCTGGATGACCGGGCCGCGGTGCGGTTTGCCCTCGTTGGCCAGGAACGGATCCTCGTGCATGGTGCGGCCGATGCCGTGGCCGCCGTAGCCGTCGAGGATGCCGAGGGTGACACCGAAGCGCTCCTCGGCACGGTAGGTGGCCTGCTCGAGCGCGTGCGAGACGTCGGTAAGCCGGTTGCCCGGCACCATTGCCTTGAGCCCCTCGTGGAGCACCCACTCGGTGGCGCGGTTGAGCGCGTCGACCTCGGGGGCGAGCGCACCCACACCGAAGCTCAGCGCCGAGTCCCCCACCCAGCCGTCGAGGGTGGCACCGCAGTCGATGGAGACCAGGTCGCCGTCCGCGAGCACGGTGTCCGCATGCGGGATGCCGTGGACGACAACCTCGTTGACCGAGGCGCAGATGGAGGCCGGAAAGCCCTGGTAGCCCTTGAACGTCGGGGTTGCGCCGTGCTCGCGGATCACGGACTCGGCCACCTCGTCCAGCTCGAGCGTGCTTACCCCGGGGCGGGCGGCCGCCTTGACTGCGTTCAGCGCCAGGCCGACGATGCGTCCGGCGGCCTCCATCGCGCCCAACTCCGCGGCCGTCTTCGCGGCAATCTTGCGCTTCCGGAATCCCATTGTCCTGCCTTCCTTTAAGTCGTGAAAACGAAAAACGGGGCCGGTGTAGGCGATACACCGGCCCCCTTCTTTGACGCTGCTACTTCAGCGCGTTCAGCTTGTCCATCGCGCGGGCGTTGATCTCGTCCACGTCGCCGACAGCGTCGATGGAGATGATCTCCTCGCCGTAGTGGTCGATCAGCGGGGCGGTCTCGTCGCGGTAGACGCCGAGGCGGGTGCGGATGGTTTCCTCGTTGTCGTCAGCGCGGCCGCGGGCGAGCATGCGCTCGACCACCACGTCCTCGTCAACCACGAAGTTCAGCACGCCGTCCAACTTCTGGCCCGCCTTGGTCAGCAGCTCGGTGAGGATCTCCGCCTGCTCCACCGTGCGCGGGAAGCCGTCGAGCAGGAAGCCGTCCTTCGCGTCTTCCTCCTGAAGGCGGGACTCCACCATGCGCGCGGTGACGTCGGTAGGCACGAGCTTGCCGGCGTCGATGTAGCTCTTGGCTTCTACACCCAGCGGGGTGCCCTCGCCGATGTTGGCGCGGAACAGGTCGCCGGTAGAGATGTGCGGGACGCCGAGCTTTTCGGAAAGAATTGCGGCCTGGGTGCCCTTGCCAGCACCAGGGGGGCCAAGAAGTACGAGACGCATTATCGCAGAAGTCCTTCGTAGTTGGATTGCAGGAGTTGGGATTCAATTTGCTTGACCGTGGTCAGGGCCACGGACACCATAATCAGGATAGCCGTACCGCCAAACGCGCTCATACCCATCTGGCCGGAGCCGGCCAGACCCGCGTCCAGCGCCAGGTTCGGCAGAACCGCGATGAAGGCCAGGTAGAGCGAGCCGACGACGAGCAGGCGGTTCATCACGTACGCCAGGTACTCGGCGGTCGGGCGGCCCGGGCGGATATCCGGAATAAACCCACCGTACTTCTTCATGTTCTCCGCCTGGTCGACCGGGTCGTACTGCACGGAGACGTAGAAGTAGGAGAAGAAGATGATCATGACGAAGTAGGCCACGATGTACTGCCAGGAACCCGGGTTCTGCAGCCACGCCATCACGTTGTTCATCCACCAATTATCCGGCGGGGTGGGGTCATTCATGGTGACGATCTGAGTGATCAGCACCGGCACGTACATCAGCGAGGACGCGAAGATGACCGGGATCACGCCCGCCTGGTTGACCTTCAGCGGCAGGTAGGTCGCGGACCCGCCGTACTGGCGACGGCCCACCATACGCTTGGCGTACTGCACCGGAATGCGGCGCTGACCCTGCTCGATGAAGATGATGCCGACAACCAACACGACGAGCGCCGCGATCACGATGGCGAGTGCCACGCCGCCGGAGTTCTGCAGAATGATCGCGCCCTCGGACGGCAGCTTGGTTGCGATACCGGCGAAGATGAGCAGGGACATGCCGTTGCCCACGCCCTTTTCGGTGATGATTTCGCCGAGCCACATGATGATGATCGCACCGGAGGTCATGACGATGATCATCATCACGAGGGTCCACACGTTGCGGTCCTCGATCAGCACCGGCATGCCCTGGCCGAGCAGCTGCTCGCGGTCCGCCAGCGCCACGATGCCCGCGGACTGCAGCAGCGCCAGCGCCACGGTGAGGTAGCGCGTGTACTGCGTCATCTTCGCCTGGCCGGCCTGCCCCTCCTTCTTCAGTTCCTCGAACTTCGGGATCACCACGGTGAGCAGCTGGACGATAATCGACGCCGTAATGTACGGCATGATGCCGATCGCGAAGATCGACAGCTGAAGCAGCGCACCGCCGGAGAAGAGTCCGATGATGGAGAACATCGTCGCCTGGTCGCCCTGGGAAATATCCTGCAGGCGGGACTGGATCAAGCTGTAGTCCACGCCCGGGGTGGGGATTTGGGCACCGACGCGGTAGAGAATCATCAGCGCAAGGGTGATCAGAATCTTGCGGCGCAGATCATGGTCCTTAAACGCCTGAAAGATAGCGGACACAAAGCCTCCTGGCTCCCACTGCAAACTTAAGCAGGAGATCGCGAACAGAATTCGTCACGAGCTGGCCCTACCTACCAAAAAGGCATGCAAAAGCTCACCCGTACATATTTGACCCCACTACCCTACCAGCCCGAACACGAAACCCAAGAGTCGAGTCACGGTTTAAGGCTGCTCCAACCTCACCCGAAGCGGGCTAGCACTTTTTCAGGTTGCGGCAAGGTGGGGCGTGTGGGCGTCGAGATGCAAAGGCCCGTGGTAGACCGAGCTGTCTTGAGTTTACATACCAAGAGGTTTATCATTCCGTATGTTGAGAATAGAACTTCCTTTGAAAGGACCAACATGCTGAAGAAAATCGCAGCACTGACCACCGTCACCGCACTTACGCTGGGCCTGGCCGCCTGCGGCGATGAGTCGAGCGACACCGCCGAGGGCGATTCGCAGACCATCCGCGTCGCCACCTCGCCGGGGCCCTACTCCGAGCTTTTCCAGGACGCCGTGGGCCCGATCCTGGAGAAGGACGGCTACACCGTCGAATACACCTCCTTTACCGACCTCACCCAGGCCGACATCGCGCTCAACGAGGGTTCCGCGGACCTGAACGTGGACCAGCACACCGCGTGGATGAACGTGTTTAACGAGGAAAAGGGCGGCAACCTCGCCTCCATTACCGAGGTTCCGACGGTCCCGGCGGGCCTCTACTCGGACAAGTACACCGATATCGAGGAGGTCGCCGACGGCCAGACCGTGGGCATCCCGATGGACGGTTCCAACAAGTCGCGCGCCCTGCACCTGCTTGTCGACGCCGGCTGGATCACCCTGCGCGACGACGCCGACGAGACCCTCCTCGCCGAGTCCGACATCGCGGACAACCCACACAACCTCGAGATCACACCGATGGACTCGGCCAACCTCTCGCGCTCCCTGCCGGACTTCGACTGGGCGGTCATCCCCGGCTCCATGTCGTACTCCGCGGGCCTGGACCCCAAGCTGCAGGTCTTCCAGGAGAACCTGCGCCCGGAGCTCATCCTCGTGGCCGTGACCACCGAGGACAAGGTCGACGAGCCGTGGACCGAGGCCGTCGCCGAGGCCTACCGCTCCGACGAGTTCAAGGAGTACTTCGACGCCAACAACGAGAACAACTACTGGTTCCTGCCGGAATCCCTGCAGTAGCCTGGAAAGGTAGCTCATGACGCACTCCCCCGGCACCGCGGTCGCCCTCGAGCACGTGTCCAAAGTCTTCGACACCGCGAAAGGCGAGTTCACCGCGCTGGAAGACATCACCTTCACCGTGCCCACCGGCGGCATCTCCGGAGTCGTGGGCACCTCCGGGGCGGGCAAGTCGACCCTGATCCGCACGGTCAACGGCCTGGAGACGCCCACCTCGGGTACCGTGACCGTGCTCGGCCGCCAGCCCGCCGAGCTGAGCCCGAAGCAGCTGCGCGAGCTGCGCCGCGAGGTCTCCATGGTCTTCCAGAACTACAACCTTCTGGAGACCAAGACCGTCGCGGAGAACGTCGCGACGCCGCTGCTGCTGTCCAAGACGCCGAAGGGCGAGGTGAAGCGCCGCGTCGCCGAGGTCCTCGAGATGGTCGGGCTCTCCGACCGCGCGGACCACAAGCCGCGCCAGCTCTCCGGCGGTCAGCGGCAGCGCGTCGGCATCGCGCGTGCGCTCGTGACCAACCCGAGCATTTTGCTTTGCGACGAGCCCACGTCCGCCCTCGACCCACTCACCACCACCCAAATCCTCGAGCTCCTGCGCGACATCAACGCGAAGCTCGGCGTGACCATCCTGCTGATCACCCACCAGATGGACGTGGTGGCGCGCCTGGCCGACTCCGTCGCCGTACTCGAGGCCGGCAAGTTGGTCGAGTCCGGGCCGGTGGCCGAGGTCTTTGCCAACCCGCAGGCCACACTTACCCAGCGCTTCGTGGAGACGGTGATCCCCCGCGCAGTCCCCGACAGCGTGCGCGCCACGATTCACCGCGGCGACTACGACGAGGTCGTGCAGCTGATCCACACCGGCAGCGCCGTCGCCGACGTCTTTAGTGAGCTAGCGCGCCGCTTCGACACCGAGGCGCACCTGTTGTCCTCTGCCGAGACGGAACTCGCCGACACCAGCGTCGGTGCCACCATCCTCGGCCTCCGCGCGGGCGGCCCGCTTAACGACGCGGTGGCTTGGCTGGAGGGCCTCGACGGCATAACCGTCAACCGCATCACCGGAAAGGACGCTTAAACCCATGGAACAGCTCAACTCCTGGTGGCGCGACACCACCGGCTCCCGCGTCACCCCATCGATGTACGTCGACTCGTTCGGCGAGACCGTCTACATGGTCGGCATCTCCCTGTTCATCGGCGCACTCATCGGCATCCCGCTGGCGCTCGCGCTGGTGATCACCCGGCCCGGGGGCTTAAAGCCCAACGCGGTGGTCTACGGCATCCTCAACGTGGTGGTCAACGTGATCCGCTCGCTGCCGTTTATCATCCTGCTCGTGGCGATTTCGCCGTTTACGCGCGTCATCGCCGGTACCGCGATCGGCACCACCGCCGCGCTCGTGCCCCTGACCTTGTACATCGCGCCATTTATCGCGCGACTGATCGAGCAGTCCCTCCTCGAGGTCAACCCCGGCATCACCGAGGCAGCCGACTCCATGGGTGCCAGCATGAGCCAGACCATCCGCTACTTCCTACTCCCCGAGGCGAAGTCCTCCATCATCCTCGCCGTGACCACGGCGACCGTCGGCCTGATCTCCGCCACGGCCATGGCCGGCACCATCGGCGGCGGTGGCGTGGGTGACCTGGCGATCTCGTATGGCTACCAGCAGTTCGACTCGGTCGCCATGCTCACCACGGTGGTCATCCTGATCATCGTCGTCCAGGCGATCCAGTCGCTGGGCAACAGGCTCGCGCACCGCGCGCGGGCGTAGGTGGGCTGCGGCGGCGTTTTGCTTTGCGGGTCTGCTTGGTCGGCGCTGCTTGACCGTAGCCGCGCTAGATGTCGAGAACGGGATGTCGAGTTCATTGGTTTTTGTAAGCGTTCTCGACAACCAGGTCTCGACATTTGCGGTCGTTCCACGCAGGTAGCGCAAGCAGGACAGCGTTTATCCCGGTTTGGGACCGACTAACGCTGTCCAACTTGCGCTGTCTAGCCGCGCCCGGCGACCCGACCCGCACGCGCCCACCCCGCGGCAACCTCACGCGCAATTCGCTACGCTGCAGGGGCATGAGCTCCCACGCCATGACCACAAGCAAATTCCCTCCCGCCGACGGCATCTACGAGGCCGACGAAATCACCAGCCAGATTTCTCTCATGCTCTGCCACGGATGGCACCCCGATGAAATCACCGCGTGGCTGGAGGACGACATGGACTCCGACCCAACACCCCTGGTAGAGGAAGTCAGCGCAGAATACGCCTGCCTCGTGCCGGAGGCCTCCGAGGACGCCAAGCGCATCGAAGCCCTGCACGAAGCGCTGGCAAAGCGCAACATCTCGTTCTCCTTCGACGAGGGCTACACCAAGGCCGAAGCCGTTGAGGGCGGCGGCAGGGCCGCCGAAGAGGACGGCCACCGTGGCTATGCCTACTGCACCCAGCAGGACGTAGACAGCCTCATCCACAGCGGGCTGCTCTACTTCGGCTTCGGGGACAGAGAAAACCCCAGCCTGGAAACGGATGCCGAGGTTGCCACCCTAGTCGTCGAAGCGCTCAAAGAGATTGGCCTCAACCCCGTGTGGGACGGCAACGCAAATGCACGTATCACGTGCGAGAACCTTGTCTTTGAGCTGCCACTCAACCACTAACCCCCAACGCAAAAAGCCCGCCACCCCTTACACAGGGGCGGCGGGCCTTAAAGCGTTCTCAGACCCTGAGAGGCGCTTACGCCTCAGTGATGGAGCCGCCAGCAGCCTTGATCTTCTCGGCTGCGGACTTGGAGAACTTGTTGGCGGTGACGTCGAGCTTGACGTCGATGTCGCCGTTGCCCAGGACCTTGACCGGCTGGTTCTTGCGAACCAGGCCAGCTGCGACGATGTCCTCGATGGACACGGCGCCGCCGTTCGGGAAGGCCTTGGCCAGGTCGTTGACGTTGACAACCTGGAATACGACGCGGTTCGGGTTCTTGAAGCCCTTCAGCTTCGGCAGGCGCATGTGCAGCGGCATCTGGCCGCCCTCAAACGCTGCGGAAACCTGGTAGCGAGCCTTCGTACCCTTGGTACCGCGGCCGGCGGTCTTGCCGCCCTTGCCGGCTTCACCGCGGCCAACGCGGTGCTTCGGCTTGTTCGCACCCTTTGCCGGGCGCAGATCATGAAGCTTGATGATGTCAGCCATGTGCTATCTACTCCCCTGCAACTTCTTCGACGGTGACAAGGTGACGAACCTTGAGCACCTGGCCGCGAGTTGCGGCGTTGTCCTTCTTGATCACGGACTGGCCGATCTTGCGCAGACCAAGAGCCTCGAGGTTCTTGCGGGTCTGCGGCTTCTCGCCAACCTTGCCGTGGTGCAGTGTGATCTTCAGTGCCATTGTGGTTTACGCCTCCTGTCCTGCACGTGCGCGCAGCATACGGGCCGGAGCGACGTCCTCGAGGTCCTTGCCACGCTTTGCGGCGACCTCTTCGGGGCGCACCAGTTCCTTCAGGCCGGCAACGGTTGCCTGAACCACGTTCAGGGCGTTGTCGGAGCCGAGGGACTTGGCCAGGATGTCCTGGACACCTGCGCACTCGAGCACCGGACGGACTGCGCCGCCGGCGATCACACCGGTACCGGGAGCTGCCGGGCGCATCATGACGACGCCTGCGGCCTCTTCGCCCTGGACCGGGTGGGGGATGGTGCCGGCAATCATCGGGACGCGGAAGAAGTTCTTGCGAGCCTCTTCTGCACCCTTCTGGATTGCGGCGGGGACTTCCTTTGCCTTGCCGTAGCCGACGCCGACCATGCCCTGGCCGTCGCCGACGACTACGAGCGCGGTAAACGACATGTTGCGGCCACCCTTAACGGTCTTTGCGACGCGGTTAATGGTGATGACGCGCTCGATGTACTTATCGCGGTCGTCGTTCTGGTTGCGGCGGTCGTCGCGGCGGCCGCGGCCACCGCGCTCGTTCCTGTTGCCCTTGTTGTTCTGGTTGTCGGCGGAGCGTCCGCCGTCACGCCGTTCACGTTCGGCCATTACGCGATCCTTCCGTTGATGGTGATGGTTGCGGTGATCATTAGAACTTCAGACCACCTTCACGAGCTGCTTGTGCAAGAGCTGCGATGCGGCCGTGGAACTTGTAGCCGCCGCGGTCGAAGACAATGGCTTCGATGCCGGCTGCCTTGGCACGCTCTGCGACGAGAGCGCCTACCTTGGCTGCCTTGTCCTTCTTGTCCCCGTCCAGGTTGCGCACGTCCGGCTCCATCGACGATGCGGCAACGAGGGTGTGGCCGGCGAGGTCGTCGATGACCTGGACGTGGATGTGGCGGGAGGAGCGGTGCACGACGAGACGCGGGGTCTCCGGGGTGCCACGCAGGGTCTTGCGAATACGGTTGTGGCGACGTGCGCGGGCCTCGCGGCGGCGGGACGAGATGTCCTTGCCGACCGGGGTGCGCTTGGTGTTCTCTGCAGTATTGCTCATGATTACTTACCCGTCTTTCCGACCTTGCGACGTACCTGCTCGCCTGCGTAACGGATGCCCTTACCCTTGTACGGGTCATCCTTGCGCAGACGGCGGATGTTCGCCGCAATCTGGCCAACCTGCTGCTTGTCGGTACCTTCGATCGAGAACTTGGTGTTGCCGTCGACAGCGAATGCGACGCCCTCCGGAGCCTCGATGAGGATCGGGTGGGAGTAGCCGAGGGAGAACTCGAGGTCCTTGCCCTTCTGCTGGACACGGTAACCAACGCCGAAGATCTCCATGTTGATCTTGTAGCCCTCGGTCACGCCGACAACGAGGTTGTTGATCAGCGAGCGCGACAGGCCGTGCAGCGAGCGGTTCTTACGGTGGTCATCCGGACGAGACACCACAATCTGGCCGTCCTCGACGGCTGCGGTGATCGGGGCCGGGATGTCGACGGTCATGGTGCCCTTCGGGCCCTTCACCTCGACGGTCTGGCCGTCAATCTTGGTCTCGACGTTGTTCGGGATTGCGATGGGTGCATTACCTACACGCGACATAGTCTATTCAACCTCCCCTTTACCAGACGTAAGCGAGGACTTCCCCGCCTACACCCTTCTCTTGGGCCTGTCGGTCGGTCAGGAGACCGTGGGACGTGGAGATGATGGCCACGCCCAGGCCGCCAAGGACCTGCGGCAGGTCGGTGGACTTTGCGTACACGCGCAGACCCGGCTTGGAAACGCGGCGCAGACCGGCGATGGAAGCCTCGCGGGTCGGGCCGTACTTGAGGTCCAGGGTCAGGGCCTTGCCCACCTTGGCGTCCTCAACCTTGTAGTCAGCGATGTAGCCTTCCTGCTTCAGGATCTCGGCGATGTTCACCTTGATCTTGGAGGACGGCATGGACACGGTCTCGTGGCGCGCGTTATTTGCGTTGCGCACGCGGGAGAGCATGTCCGCAATCGGATCAGTCATGGTCATAGCGAGTGACCGGTTCCTTTCTCGTTGCGGTTCCCTGCGATTTTCATCAACCCACCTGACCCATAAAGGTCGCGTTTTCCGCATGGTCTGTCGGGGGCTACTTCACGCTCCCCACGCTCAGTAACGTGGGGCGCTCGCCGCCTCCCTTGCACGCGGTCCGCAAATCGGGCGGGGGGCCTGCAACAAAGTTGGATGTACATTTGGTCTTGTCGGCTTGTGGTTTTCACACAAGTCCGACGGATAACCCTATACGCAGGCCACCGTGCAGGGCAAATCGCTTATCGACGCCCACGCGTACACTCTCCCACATGAGCCCCCAGCCCGCACTGCAACCAATCCTCAACCATCTCGACAGCACCCGCGAGGCACGCGAAGCGGCGTACCGGTGGTTCCACCAGCACCCGGAACTGTCGATGCAGGAAGTTCAAACCACGCAGCGCATCGTGCAAGAGCTCGAGGCTGCCGGAATTTCGTTCACCCAGCCGAGTGAGACTGGCGTCGTCGCCACCATCGAGAACGGCCCTGGCCCCGTCGTCGCGCTACGGGCCGACATCGATGCGCTGCCGGTCCGCGAGACCTCCGGCAAGGAGTACGCCTCCACCGCCACCCAGGTCGACGAGGCAACCGGGACGGAGTACCCGGTCGCGCACGCCTGCGGCCACGACGTCCACCTCATCTCACTGCTGGGCGCGCTCGAAGCCTTCCACGCGCACCGCGACGCGTGGTCGGGCACGCTTGTCGGCGTGTTCCAGCCCGGGGAGGAGACCGCCTCGGGGGCTCGCGCCATGGTGGAGGCCGGCATCGCCGAGGCCATCCCGCGCCCTGACGTCTACCTCGGCCAGCACGTGCTCTCCTCGCTGCCCGGCGGCACCGTCGGCACCCAGGTCGGGCCGGTGCTGTCACAGGCGTTCTCCGCAAAAGTCACGGTGCACGGGGCCGGCTCGCACGGCTCGATGCCGGAAAAGAGCGTCGATCCGGTGCTGCTCGCCTCCACCATCGTCACCCGGCTGCACCACGTGGTCAGCCGCGAGATCGCCGCGGCGGAGACGGCGGTGCTGACCGTCGGGGCGATCAACGCCGGCTTCAAGTCCAACATCATCCCGGACTCCGCCACGCTGCTCATCAACACGCGCGCGTACTCGCAGGAGGTCAGCGACCACCTCAAGGAGGCGATCGAGCGCATCGCGCGCGCGGAGTGCCTTGCTGCACGCAGCCCCCCGCGAGCCCGAGTTTGAGTACTACGACGTCTACCCGCTCACCAGCAACGACGAGGCTGTCACCGAAAGGGTACGCACAGCGTTCGAGGCCCACTTCGGCGACGAGGTCGCCGACCTGGGACCGGTGCCGGCCTCGGAGGACTTCTCTGTCATCCCCGACGCGCTCGGGGTCCCCTACAGCTACTGGGGCCTGGGCGGATTCGCCAGCTACCCAGGTGCGCCCGGCAACCACTCGCCCGAGTTCGCGCCCGACCTGCAGCCCACCCTGGACCGCGGGACGGAGGCGCTCATCGTCGCGGCGGGGGCCTGGCTGGCCCGAACCTAACGCCCGAAACTAGCGCATCAGAACGGCAGCGCAGGCCGCGCCGCCACCCGCTGCTGCCCGATGTCGGAGGCGTCGCCCGCCTCGTGTCCTTGCCGGTAGGCGTCCGGGTCGAAGGAGCGCTTCGAGGTGTCCGCGTGCAGGTGGAGGCCACGGTCTGCGGCGAAATTGGCGAGGGCGTTGCGGGCCTGCTCGGCATCGTCGATAAGCGCAAGCGCGTAGGCCTGCGAAGTGTCGGTGACGCGGCGCTCGGACTGTGCGAGGCGCTGGCCGATGCGGGTGGCGAAGCCGGTCATGTACGAGCGGCGGGTCACGATGATGGATTCGCCCAGGTGCGTCGCGTGCAGGCGGCGGGCGCCCGACATCATGACCGGAACGAGCAGGCTGTAGAGCGCGTCGACTCGCGCCAGGTGGTCGGTGTGGCCGAAGAGCGTGGCCTGCTTGACGCGCGTGGAGTTGTAGGCGCGGTGGTAAAAGCCGGTGCAGTGCAGGCTGTCGGCGATGGCGAAAAGCAGCTTGGCCTGCATGTCGGTATACGCGCCGCTGATGTCGTAGGTGCGGCGCTCGATCGCGTTGCCCTGGCCAACACTGGTCACGTCGCGCTCGCTCAGCCCGTAGGCGGCCATGAGGTCGAAGGCCTTGGCGTAAAAGGAGTCGCCTTCCGGTGTGCCTTCCCTATCGGCTGCCTGGCGCAGCAGCTTCTGGACGCGTGCCTTGAGCTTGTGAATGTCTTTCATGAGCTTTACCTTTCGTACGTTATGGTTGGTGCGTTTATTTTTACTACACATCGCCTATTCGCGCTACCCCTACGAAAAGCGCGCCGGTGGCTACTGTGGGAGACACACGATCAACGAAAAGGAGCACCCATGGCACGAGAGGAAAGCCTCCAATCCACCCACGCCTGGCTCGCGGCGCTGGCAGAGGAGTTCGACATCTCGCCGACGCTGGTGCGCGAGCTCGTCGGCGACATCCTGGAGCTGACTGCCGACGTCGCCCACAACGGCCCGTCGCGCCCAGCCGCGCCCACCACCGCCTTCCTCGTGGGTCTCGCCGCAGGCCAGGCCGGCCTACCCCAGGACGACACCGCGCAGGCAGAGCAGGTCCGCGCCCTGATCGCGCGCACCAGCGAGCTGCTCAAGCGCTACGACACGGGGAGCGCGGATGAGCAGGATTAACCGCCGTTTCGCCGTCACCAAGGTCACGGTCCCCGAAGAGGGGGAAGACGGGCCGAAGTTCTACACGGACACCCGCGCGGACACCGTCACGGTGGAAGAGCCCCTAGAGATCCGCGCGCAGGGAAAAACGCTGACCTCCACCATGCGCACCCCGGGGCATGACGTAGAGCTCGCGCACGGGTGGTGCTTCGCCGAAGGGCTGATCACCTCAGCGGAAGACGTGCGCACCGCCCGCTACTGCGCGGGCGCGGTCGGCGCGGGCGGGGAAAACACCTATAACCTGCTGGACATGGAGCTCGCCGAGACGGCGCAACCTGTCACGCCGGAATTCATCCGACTCACCCCCACCACCAGCGCGTGCGGGGTCTGCGGCACCCAGTCCATTAGCGAGCTACTCCACAAGGTGCGCACTCCGATTACACCAATCGAGCTGGACCCAGAGCTGATCGTCGAGCTGCCCGAGCGGCTGCGCGCCGAGCAGAAACAATTCCGCAAAACCGGCGGCATCCACGCCGCCGGGGCCTTCGACTTGAAGGGCAACCCGATCGTGGTGCGCGAGGACATCGGCCGCCACAACGCAGCCGACAAGGTCATCGGGCATTTGCTTCTCGACGGCGCGCTCCCGGCCCGCGACATGATCCTGGTCATGAGCTCACGTGCGTCCTTCGAGCTCGTGCAGAAGGCGGCGGTGGCGGGCTTCCCCGCGCTCGTGGCGGTCTCCGCGGCCTCTTCGCTCGCGGTGGAGCTGGCGCGCGAGGCGAACATGGCGCTCGCCGGCTTCGTGCGCAACCGCAGATTCAACCTGTACGCGGGCAACTTGCGTTCAGTAGAATCATAGGCATGACGCCCCGCCACGTACCCAAAGAAATCATCGAGATGTTCTACCCGCCTATGCAATTCTTGCGGGACAACACCGACCCGGACCACGCCCACCTGGTGTGCGTGCGGGCGACGGCGGTTAACGGGTGCCCGGTATGCACTGCGATTCACCGCCGCAACGCGCGCGAGCACGGCTGGAGCGAGGACTACATCCTCAAGGTGGAGCAGTGGACTCGCCACGCGCGCGAGTTCAGCGAGACCGAGGCGCTTGTCCTCGAGCTGGCGGACGCGCTGACGGAGTTGGAGGACACGCCTGAGTCCTTGTCCGAGGACCTGTGGGAGCGCGCGACGGAGGCTTTCGGCGAGGAGTACGTGCGCGCGCTGATCGTTGGCGCGGTCGGGGTCAACAGCTACAACCGCCTCGGCATCGCCTTCCAGCAGGACCCGAAGAAGGTCCTGCGCGTGACGGAGTTCGATTTGGTGCCGGCGGAGGAGCGTTAGGCGTCGATAAGCGGGCGGGCGCTTAGTCCTTGTAGACGGTGTTGGTCTTGTTCAACCAGGCGTAGACCGCGCCGATGCCCAGGCCGCCGCCGACGAAGTTGCCGACCCACACGATGATCCAGTTCAGGGCGACTGCGCCGAAGGTGAAGCTCTCTGCCTGCGGGTCAGCGAACAGCTCCATCCCCATCAGGCAGAAGTTCGCGATGACGTGCTCGAGCCCGAGGCCGACGAAGATGGCGATCATCGGCAGGATCACGATGAACTTGGAGATGACCTCCTTGGACAGCAGCGCACCCACGATAGCCATGTTGACCACGAAGTTCGCCAGGACCGCCTCGATGAACGTGCCCCACGGACCCTTGTTCAACTTGCCCTCCACGAGGGTGGAGATCAGGTGTGTGTCATCCAGCGAACCGAACTTGGCCGACTGGCTTAAGATCCAGGCGATCAGCAGCGCGCCCACCAGGTTGCCCACGGTCGCGACAACGACGATCCAAATGCCTTTCCCCCAGGAGAACTGTCGCACGGTGGCGGCCCAGGAGGAAAACATCATGTCGCCGGTGGCCAGCTCGGCCGCGAGCACGACGATGGCGAACAGGCCGAGGCCGAAGAGCATGGCGAAGACCACTGCGCCGGAGCCGGGGAAGAGCTGCTCGGTCATGTTGCCCACCACGGCAGCGAAAGCGGTGCCCACCATGAGGTAGATACCGCCGAGGATCGAGCGCACGAAGAAGCGGGCGGGCTCGTTGTCCAGCAATTCCTCCTTCTTGCCTGCACCGGCTTGAATTGTGTCGTTGAGCGCCATCGCTCCTCCTTAGCTCGCGTACGCCCCAGTTTGCGTACATATGCGTGTAATACAGTGCATGATGCTAACGCATCGGCCGCCGATCCTTCGCCCGCAGCAGGGGTATCCGCGGGGGTGATCCCACCAGCGTGACCGCGCGGGTCCGTGCCCGCGCCCCTGTGCCAGAATGGTGGGCGTGAGCACTCCCCAATCCCCCGCCGAGCTGATCGCCGCAGTGCGCGAGCTGCGCGAGGCACTCGCCGGCACCGCGCTGCCGAGCGATCCGGCCGCGGCTGCCGACGCCCGCGCCGTGGTCAACCAACTCGACGATTACATCCTGCCGCGTCTGAGCAACCTCGACGCCCCGCTGCTCGCCGTCATCGGCGGATCTACCGGCTCCGGCAAGTCCACGCTGGTCAACGCGGTACTGCGCGAGCGCGTCTCCAACCCGGGGGTGATCCGCCCCACCACTCGCCAGCCGGTGCTGGTGGCCAACCCCGCCAACGCGGACTGGTTCAACTCGCCCGAGGTCCTGCCAGGTCTTGCCCGCTCCCACGGCGCGGGCGACGAGCAGTCCACCACGCTGCGGGTGGTGGAAACAGCCACCATCCCCGCAGGGCTCGCGCTTGTCGACGCCCCCGATTTCGACTCCATCGACGACCACAATAGGGCCCTGGCCTCTCAGCTTCTCGCCGCCGCCGACCTGTGGATCTTCGTCACCACGCCAGCACGCTACGCGGATCAGCTGGTGTGGAACTTCCTCCACGACGCCGCCGGTCGCGGCATCGAGGTCGTCGTCGTGCTCAACCGTCTCGACGAGGCCTCCGCCGAAACCGTGCCGTCCGACCTGCGCCGCATGATGGACGAGGCGGGCCTGAGTGGTGCGACCGTCTTCGAGGTCCCCTTCGTCACCGACCTCGGCGGGCAGGCAGGCGGGGAGTTTCTGCCGGATGAGCTGGTTGCGCAGCTGCGCGACTACCTCAACCGGCTTGCCGGGGATACCGCAGCGCGCCGCGAGGTGGCGGGCAAGACGGTGGCAGGTGCGCTGGGCGGGGTGCTGGTGCGCGTCGAGAAGCTTGGGGCACGCCGCGAGCAGCAGGAGGCCTTCGCTGCGCAGATCGACACCGCGATCGACGCGCACTACCGCAGCGCCTGCGACCACGTCATCGACGCCACCAGCGACGGCAAGCTTCTGCGCACCGAGGTCCTCGACCGCTGGCAGGACGTGGTGGGCACCTCGGACGCCTTCCGCGGGGTGGAGCGCTGGTTTAGCCAGGCCGTGGACAAGGTGGGCAGTTTCTTTACGGGCCAGCCCGCGCCGCTGCGCGAGGTGGAAACCGAGATCGAGTCGGGCCTGCACGCCGTAATCGTCGACGCCGCCGAAACCGCCGCCGCGAAATCCTGGTCGCACGTGGGTGCCGTCGCCCCCGAGCTGCGTGCGCAGGCCGCGCCCGAGCTGGCCCGGGCGAGCGAGACGATCTCCGAGGACGCCGCAGCACTTGTGCGCCAGTGGCAACAGGCACTGCTGACACGCATCCAGGAGACCGCAGGCCAGAAGCGGCAGCGCGCCCGCGTGATGTCTTTCGGCCTCAACGTGCTGACCGTCGCACTGATGCTCGTGGTCTTCGCCTCCACCGCCGGGCTGACCGGCGGCGAGATCGCCATCGCGGGCGGCTCCGCCGTCGTCGGCCAGAAACTCCTGGAGACCATCTTCGGCGAGGACACCGTCCGCCGCATGGCTGCGGACGCCCGCGCCGATCTCAACGAGCGCCTCGAAGCGCTGCTTGGGAGCGAGCGCGAGCGCTACCGCGAGATCACCGCGCCACTGCACGCTGGTACCGACGCCGCCGAGCTGCGCGCGCTTTCCGCCGAGGCTCGCACACAGGCCAGCGCGCGTTTCCCCGAAACGATGCCAGCAGCAGCGGCCGTGCCCGCGGTTGCTTCCGCGCCCGCGCCCGCTGCAACGCCCGACGCCGAGGCCGACTCCAAGCTGCGCGGCCTACTCGACCAGCTGCGTGGCACGTTTACCCGCCCGGCCCCGGAGGGAGACGCCAATGGCACTGCTGAGCGCTAAGCCCACCCTCGGCGAGCGCCTCACCGCGCTCGAGGAGGCCGCTGAGATCGGCCGCGGCTACCTCTCCCCCGCCCAGCGCGAGCGGCTGGAAAAGGTCGCCCGCGCCGGTGCCGAGCGTCGCGCGCTGTCCGCAGAGCACACCGTCGTCGGTTTCTTCGGCGCGACCGGCTCTGGCAAGACCTCGTTGTTTAACGCCATCGCCGGCGAGGACCTGGGCAAGGCCGCTGCCCGCCGCCCCACCACGTCCTCCCCGCTCGCCGCGATTTGGCAGCCCGCCGGCTCCGAGGAACTGCTCGACTGGCTCGGCGTGGAGGATCGCCGCGCCCGTCCGGGCGAGTTCGCCCCCGACGCCGGCCCGCTCATCCTGCTCGACCTGCCCGACTTCGACTCGGTCGAAGCTTCCAACCGCGCGATCGCGGAGCGCCTCGCCGGCCAGGTCGACGTGCTCGTCTGGGTCTCCGACCCCGAAAAGTACGCCGACAGCGTCATCCACGAGCAGTTCATCCGCCCGCACGCGGGCCACGCCGCGGTCACGCTTGCCGTCCTGAATAAGTCCGACTTGCTGGCCTCCGGCGACGTCGACACCGTCAGCGCGTCCTTCAAGGAGCTTTTGCTTGACGACGGCCTGTCCAACGCCCACGTCGTCCCCACCTCCACCCGCACCGGCGCCGGGATCGATGACCTACGCGGCGCCATCACTCGCGTCGCGCGCGCCCGCACCGCGCAATCCGCCCGCATCGAGGCGGACATCCAGTCCGCGACCGCGGACTTACTCCCGCCCGCCACCGGTAAGCAGCTGGCCAAGCAGGAGAAGAAGACGCGCCCGGACAAGCAGGCCAAGCGCGACATGGACGCCACCCTCGCCGAAGCAGCGGGGGCCGACCGCCTGGCCAACAACGCCGCCGCCGCGTACCGCAAGCGCCTGCGCGAGCGCACCGGCTGGCTCCTGACCTCCTGGATCACCCGATTCCGGCCGGACCCGCTCAAGCGCATGGGCGTGCGCGAGCAGTCCGACGAGGTGGGCGTACACCGCTCGTCCATGCCTGAGCTGGACGCCGCGTCCAAGGCCGTGGCCAACCGAGGTGTGCGCGACTACGCGAAAGCCATCGCGGTCGGGCTGCCCGAGCAGTGGGCCGCGGCCGTGACCGACCGCGCGGGCCAGGCTTCCGAGCAGGTACCCGAAGCACTCGACCGGGCGGTCGCGCGCACCCGCGTCCCGGCGCAGCCGTCGAATGCCTGGTCACTGCTGACTATCGTGCAGTGGCTCGCCCTGGTCGCTGCGCTGATCGGCGTGCTGTGGTACTTGCTCGTGGCGTTTGTCCCCGGCATCCTCACTCCCCTGCTCGGCACCGACCTGGTCCCGGATGTCGAGGGCTGGCCCATCCCCACCCTGCTGATCATGGCCGGGCTCCTCACCGGGCTGATTATCGGCCTGATCAGCGCCGTTTTCGGCGGGATGCTCGGCTCCGGCGTGCGCAGGCGCACCAAGGCGGCACTACGCCGGGAGATTGCCATCGTTTCCGAGGAGACCGTGGTGGCCCCGCTCAGCGAGGTCCGCGAGGACTACGCGCGCTTTGCGCAGCGCCTCGCCTTCGCGCGCGGGTAGCGTGAAATTTTCCGCAGCGCGATCTTGCCGGTTCCTGCTGACCTGGGAAAATTGAATATAGCTAGTCTAACTATGCGAAATCTTTCACAGCCTGCGCCGATACCTTCCACTATCCGCACGGTGGGCGCAAAATATCTCTCGTATGCCAGACACCCAGTGGTAGGGTGGGCCGCACTTGGCAAGAAACCGAGGAGACCAACGGCAGAAATGTTTTACGACGAAGCAATCCAAAAGGCCGGTTCCGCCACCACGAAAGCCCTCGGTGCCCTCCAGACCGCGAAGGTGTTGCTCCACGGTTTCGCCCGCCCTTGCACGGCAAGGTGGCCGGAGGTCACCGCCATTATCAACAGCATCGAGTTCGATGAAGCGACAAAGGATTTCTCGCTTTCCGAAGCAGCCCAGGAGCGCATGGACGATTGCTATGAACAGCTCGACAAGGCGGCAGATGATGCATGGCCCGAAGACCCAGACCCGTCTGATCTCATAGCCACAAATGCGTTGGATGCCGTCGCAAATCTCGCTTCAAACACGGTGAAGTATTGGGAGCAGTTAGGGGTGGCATTGTCGCCCGATAAAGACGACCACCTCCACTTCCTTCGCCTGCTTGCCGCCGCACGCAGCCGGGTCACCGGGGAAACGCTCCACTTCGCTGAGATCGACAACGTGGGCAACGTGTTTGTCTTCGAGGAGTTCCTTCCCCCGGCACTGGCGGAGGCGGCTGGGGGCGGGAGCGCGACGTCGACAAGCACGCGCTTGGCCGACGTAATGATCAAGCGCGCAGACATAGAAGCAACCACCATCGCTGTCGCCGCTGAACCGGGAATGGTCTCCATCGTCGGAGACGTCAACACGGCGCGGGCCATCTACGACGCAAACTTGGAAGCCGAGGCAGCAGCACGCGCCAAACCCCCTGTTCAACCAGCCGAAGAGCGGGCGAACTACGAGCCACTCGTCGACTTCACCACCGACGCCCCGTTGAGTTTCAGGGACGTATTACACGCGATGGGAAATCCTGAGCCGAAGCCCATCATCGACCGTATGAATTGGAACACATTCCTCGGAAACGGATACCGGGCAAGCGTAACCGTCGGCGGGCACAAGTTTGCCGCCCAAGCAACCGAAAAGGACGGTGTGGTGGCTGAGTTGGAGATCAGCCCGGAAAACAACGCTAGTTTCCTCGGAATCCCGTTCCACATCCCCACGTCGAGGTTTACCGAAAAACTCGACGCCCTCGGCATACCGTGGGCCGACGATGGGCGATCAGGAATTGTCCTTTACGAGCACTGGGTAACGCTCTACAACGACGAGGGGCGGATCGAAGCCGTATTGTGGTACAACCCTGCAACGCTCACCGATATTGAACTGCTCGATATCGCGTTTCCGCCCGACTCGCAGAAAAGTTAAGTAAGCCGCATACACGAAAAATGCCCCCGGTTCTTCTAGTGAACCGGGGGCATCTGTGGAGCGCTCAAGCGAAGGCTTAAGCCTGCTTCATCTTGCCGTCCTTGTCCGCGAACGGGAAGCCGAGGTGGGTCAGCAGTGCGCGACCCTCTTCATCGTTCGTGGCGGTGGTGACGACGGTGATGTCCATACCGCGCGGGCGGTCGATCTTGTCAATGTCGATCTCGTAGAACATCGTCTGCTCGGACAGGCCGAAGGTGTAGTTGCCTGCACCGTCGAACTGCTTGTCGTTCAGGCCGCGGAAGTCGCGAATACGCGGGAGAGCAACCGTCAGGAGACGGTCCAGGAACTCCCACATGCGGTCGCCGCGCAGGGTGACCTTCGCGCCGATCGGCATGCCCTCGCGGAGCTTGAAGTTAGCGATGGACTTCTTTGCGCGACGGATCTGCGGCTTCTGGCCGGTGATCGCGGTGAGGTCCTCGAGTGCGCCGTTGATAACCTTGGAGTCGCGCGCAGCGTCGCCAACACCCATGTTGACAACGATCTTGGTCAGACCCGGGATCTGCATGACGTTGTCGTAGCTGTACTTGTCGTTCAGCTTGGTGCGGATCTCGTCCTGGTAGCGGGTCTTCAGACGCGGAGTGTAGTTCTCGCTCATGCTAGATGTCCTTCCCGTTCGACTTGGCAACGCGGACCTTCTTGCCGTCCTCGTCAAAGCGGTAGCCGACGCGAGTCGGGTTGCCGTCGGAGTCCAGGAGCATCACGTTGGACACGTGGATTGCTGCTTCCTGGGTGACGATGCCGCCGGACTCTGCGCCGCGCTCGTTGTAGGAGTTTGCGACGTGCTTCTTCACACGGTTGACGCCCTCGACGAGGACCTTGTCACGCTTCGGGTAAGCCTCGATGACCTTGCCCTGTGCGCCCTTGTCCTTACCGGCGATGACCTGGACCATGTCGCCCTTCTTGATCTTCATTAGTTAGATCACCTCCGGTGCGAGAGAAACAATCTTCATGAACTTCTTGTCGCGCAGCTCGCGGGCCACTGGGCCGAAGATGCGGGTGCCGCGGGGCTCGGTGTCGTTCTTAATCAGAACGGCAGCGTTCTCGCCGAAGGAGATGTAGGAGCCGTCCGGACGACGGGTCTCCTTGGTTGCGCGGACGATGACCGCCTTGACAACCTCGCCCTCCTTGACGTTGCCGCCCGGGGCAGCTTCCTTCACGGTGGCGACGATCGTGTCGCCGATGCCGGCGAAGCGTCGAACAGAGCCGCCGAGGACGCGGATGCACAGAATTTCGCGTGCGCCCGTGTTGTCGGCGACCTTCAGACGCGATTCCTTCTGAATCACAGTTGGTCTCCTGACCTGGATCGATGTGCGCCAGATTTCCGTCCTGTGCGCACGTGGTCATGTGCTCATTGTGCCTTCGCTTATCGACGAACCACGTAGATGGTCGAAGGGTCTCGGACTTTCAGCTCGGAAACGCGCTGCGAGCCCGACCAGCGGAAGACAACTGCAGTATTAAAGCATGTGTGGTGCGGAAACACCAAATCCCAACCGCCCCATTCTCGGTGGCAGAAATCACCAACACACGATTGGTACCCTCAATCAAGACCACGTATGGTGTTACCTATGAACTTTGACAGCACGTTGGCCGAATCAATCGGCTTTAAGGCGTACCTCTTCAACAACGAACTCCCCAAGTTCGCCGTACGCTCCATGCTCGCCGGGCTGTTCCTCACAATCATTACCGCGTTCGCCGCCGTCGCGGCCACAGCGGTCGAGGCTGAGGCACCTGGCTTCGGCAAATTCGTCTTTGCTGCCATCTTCGCCACGGCACTTTACGTGATGGTTGTCCTTGGCGCCGAACTGGCCACAGGCAATATGATGTTTGCCACGTACGGATCGACCACGAAGCGACTGGGCTGGCTTAATGGCTTCGTCCTCGTTGTTGTATGCACCCTGTTCAACTTGCTCGGTGTACTCCTCACCGCATACTTCATCACCAAATCCACCGCGTTTGAGGCAGTCGACCCCGAAAACTTCCTCGCCGGACTCACCAGCGTCAAGCTAGCCAAGGATCCCTGGCACCTCTTCTTGGAGGGCATCTTCGCCAACATCGTGGTGAACATCGGCATCCTCATGGCGGTACAGGCTGGCAAGGACTACACCGCCAAGCTCATCGCCATCGTTCTGGTAATCCCAGCTTTCGCTGCGATGGGTTACGAGCACTCGATCGCGTCCTTCGTCATCTTCTCCCTGTCCGGTTATGGCATCGGCCCGGAGCACTTCGAGGGCTTCACCTTGGTCAACGGCCTGTCTAACTGGCTGTTCGTATGGCTGGGCAACTACGTCGGCGGCGGCCTGCTCATGGGCGGCGTCTACGCCTGGCTGAACAAGGGTGCCGCGCCTAAAGTCCGTTCGAACTAACCTCAAAGCGCCTTAGACAAACTGCCGCACCAGCGCGACCAACGCAACAACGACGATAATGCCGCGCAGCACGGAGTTTGGAAGGCGCTTTGCTATCTGCGAGCCGCCAATCCCGCCGATCAGCCCGCCCACGGCCACAATCGCCACCCCGGCCCACACGATCTCCGCACCATAGAAGGCCCAGGCCACGAGGTAGACCACGGCCGCGGTGACGTTGACAAAGAGCGAGAGGAAGTTCTTCACCGGGTTGACGTCTTTGAGCGAGCGCCCCGTGGCCACCGACATGATCGCCATGTACAAGATGCCCTGGGCGGCGGTGAAATAGCCGCCGTAGATGGCGGCCGCCCCCATCGGCGCGATCAGCTGCGGGCGCTTCCATGCCTCACCGACCGGCTCCCCCGCCGCAGCCGCCCCCACGGTGGTGCGCCGCGACAGCCACGCCGTCAGCTTCGGTTGGAAGACCACCATCAGAAGCGCCACCACGATCAGCACCGGTACGACGAAGTCGAGCGTGCTGGACGGAGAAGCCAGCAGCAACAGCGAGCCCGTCGCCGAGGCCACGATGGTGACCACCACCATCGGCCCGAGGTAGGGCAGCTCCCGCGCAATCTCTTTGCGGTAGCCCAGCACCGAACCGACGGAGGCGAACACCATACCGGTCGTGTTCGTACGCACCGCCACTCCAGGCGGCAGCCCCACCGCCATGAGCACCGGCAGGGTGAGCAAAGAACCGGAGCCCACCGCTGAGTTGATCGCCCCCGCCATAATGGCCATCACAAACAGCAGCAGCGCGCTGACCGGTTCCATCTGTTCCTACTCCTTTGTTGCTCCCGCCGGTTTTTCGGCAGACTCAGCCGCCGGCTTGGGTTCTACGTTAAAGCACGCCTCACCAAAAGCGAGTTTCCCGGGGAGGTGGACCGCGGGGTTGATCGCGCCGACACGCTTGGTGTTGGACACCACAATTGGGGTGGTGACCTCGTAGCCTGCGTCCACGATCGCGTCGATATCAAAGGTGGCGAGCAGGTCGCCCGCGCGCACCTCGTCACCCTTCTTCACATGCGCCGTGAAGTGCTCGCCCTTGAGGTTCACGGTGTCGAAGCCGATGTGCATCAGCACGTCGACAGCCTTGCCGTCGGTGCCTGTACCGCGGATGGCGTAGGCGTGGCCAGAGGGGAAGGTCACGGCCACCTTGCCGTCGAGAGGCGCGCGCAGCTCGCCCACGGTCGGCACAATCGCGATGCCTTCGCCAAGCTTGCCCTGCGCGAACATCGGATCCGAGACCTGCGCCAGCGCCACTGCCTCGCCCGACAGCGGGGAGACCACGCGCAGCGCGTCCGCAGAGGGTGCAACCAGCGGGGTCTGCGCTGGCTCCGCCTGCTCCGGCGCATCCGGGTCGATGGTGCCGTTCTTACCCACCAGGTAGCGCCCGTAGCCGTAGGCCGCACCGAAGCTCAGCACGAAAGTCACCACCGCCAGGACGAGGAAGATGCCCATGTCGCTCGCGCGCATCGAGACCACGCCGATGAAGCCCGCGGCTCCGAGGGCCATGGCCTTGACGTCGAAAATCGCGATGAGCATTGCGCCTATCGACGCCGCGCCCATCCCCACATAGAACGGCCACCGCAAGCGCAGGTTCACACCGAAGATCGCAGGCTCAGTAATACCGAACACCGCCGAGATACCCGAGGAGCCCGCCAGGCCCTTGAGCTTCGCGTTGCGGGTGAGGAAGTACACGGCCAGCGCCGCCGCGCCCTGTGCGATATTCGCCATCGAGGCGGTGGCGAAGATGAAGGAGCCGCCCTGCTTAAAGAGCTCGAGCTCGATGGGCGGGAAGGACTGGTGCAGGCCGGTAATCACGATCGGCGAGTAGACCAGACCAAAGAGGAAACCGCCGATCGGACCGCCGACCTCGTACAGGTTGGCCAGGCCGTGGATGAGCAGGTCGCCGAGCCAGCGCACAGCCGGACCGACGGCGATGAAGGTGATAAACCCGGTGATCAAAAGCGTCGCCAGTGGGGTGACCAGGAAGTCGACCGTGCCCTTGAGGCGCTTGTGGAACCACTTTTCTATCGTGGCCAGGATCCACGCGACCGCCAGCACCGGCAGCACCGCGCCCTGGTAGCCGGCCTGGGCGACCGGGAAGCCGAAGAGGTCCCAGTAGGTCATCGAGCCGTCGGCCATGGCATTTGCCACGTCGTAGCCGTTGATCAGCTCCGGGTGCACCATCGCCATACCGATGCCCGCGCCGAGGTACTCGTTGCCGCCGAAGCGCTTCGTGGCGGAGAAACCAACAAGCACCGGCAGGAAGGCGAACGGCGCGGAGGCCAGCACGTTGATGATCTGGGTGAGCCCCTCGATCGCGGGGAACATGCCCACGAGCGACTCGGGTCCAAACAGCCCCTCGGCGGTGAGCACGTTGTTTAGCGCCATCAGCAGACCGCCGCCGACCAGGATCGGGATCAGCGGCACGAAGATGTCGGAGAAGACCTTGATGAATCGCGTGAACCAGTTGCCCTGGTTCGCCGCCACCGACTTCAGCTCCTCGGTGGACACCGCAATGCTTTTCGACGTCAGCGCGTCCAACTCTTTAAACACCAGGTCCACATCGCCGGGGCCGACGATGATCTGGAACATGCCGCCGGTTTCAAACACCCCCTTGAGGTCCGGGTCGTCCTCCAGTGCGGCGGTGTCCGCCTTGCTCGGGTCCTTCAGCACCATACGCAGGCGGGTGGCGCAGTGGGCGGCGCCGACAATGTTGTCCTCGCCTCCCACCCCCTCCAGCACCCGGCGCGCGACAGCAGCGTGCTCCATAGCGTGGTCCTTTCCGGCAGGGGCTTACCCCCTGCTCATCTGGGAAAAGTAGGTTCTTCCCCAGTCAACCACGCGAGTGTCATACCTTCGCTGAACAAACTATAAAGTTCCCCTATTCGGGGCTATACGGAACGAAACAATGCCCATTCGCTTCCGTTTGGCGCGAAAACGGCGGAGGAGAACGCCACTTCCCCGCCACCGGCGGTCAGCTCCACGGCCGCGCCGTCGGCCGTGCACACCAGCTCGCCAGGCCCGCACTCAGCCCAGCGCACCAGCCCGTCCACGGTCAGCGAAAGCGTGCCGCGCCCTGTGCCCTCCTGTGGGGTCCACGCAAGGGTCGCGCCGACGTTGTCTTCCACGTCAACCAGTTCGACCTCCAACGGATCGGACCCGAGCTCGCAGCGCCAGACCACCATCTCGTCCTGGGCTTTGGGGAGACAGAGGGAGGTGTGCAACGTGGCGTCGATAAGCTTGAGCTCCCGCGGCAGGGTGAGCTGGTGGACCCAGCCCTCGGCCTGAATCGTGGGGGTGTCGTCGCGCGCGGGCAGGCCCATCCAACCCAGCATCAGTGCGCCGGAGCGGTAAGGGATGAGCTGCGGGGCGTAGAACTGGTGGCCGTAGTCCAGCGGGGTGAAACCGGTGATGACTTCGAAGCGCAGGCCGTCGAGACGGCCGACGACGTAGCCGCACTCGTCGGAATCCAGGAATTGGGGACAAAACACCAGCACATCAAGTACTTCGCCGGTGGTCTGGTCCTCCATGCGCATAAGGTTCGGGCACTCCCACATGTAGGCCGAGGCCGTGTTGTAATCCAGCCCGATGAACTCGATTGGGCCTGCCAGCTCCCAGGTATCCAGGTCCTGGGAGGTATAGACCACCACCGCGCCCGTGTTGTTCTCCCGGCGCGCGCCGATGACCATGCGCCAGGACCCGTCCGGGGCCTGCGTCACATGCGGGTCGCGGAAGTCTGCGGTAAAGCCCTCCGGGAAACCCTCGATGACAGGATTGTTCTCGCGGCGGCGGTACACCCCGCCCAGCGGGCCCTGCACATCCTCCACATCGACGATGTTCTGGCTGGTCACTCGCTCACCGTCCACCTTCAGGTTGCCGGTGTAAAACAGCCGCATCCGCCCCTCGTGCACCACCGAGGAGCCCGAGTAGCAACCGTTCGCGTCATAGGGAAAGTCCGGGTAGAGCGCATCCGGCAGGTGAAAATAGCGGCCGTCGCCCAGACGCGTGACCGCGTGCCCCCACCCGGTGCGCTTCGGGGTGCGCGGGAACGAGGGGTCGTGCTGGTAGAACACGTGCAGCTCGTCGCCGATCAGGGTCAGCCCGTTCGGGTCGTTCAGGCGCCCCTGCGGCGGAGTGAGGTGGAATTTCGGCCGGTACGTCATGGTGCATAGTCTACGGTGGGAAGCATGATTACTGTGTACGGCGAAGCGCTCGTCGACCTCGTGCCCACCTCTACTGACCCGCTCGCCCCGCTGCAGCCCGCGCTCGGCGGCGGCCCCTTCAACGTCGCCCGCGCGCTTGGCCGCCTCGGCGCGGATGTGGAGTTCCAGTCCCGGCTCTCGTCAGACGCCTTCGGCACCGCGCTTAAGCGCTCGCTTCTCGACGCCGGCGTGCACCTTTCCAACTGCCCCACCGGCCAAGAGCCCACCACACTCGCCGTGACCGCCCTGGCCGCGGACGGCTCGGCCACCTACACCTTCTACGTCGACGGCACCGCCGACCGGCTCGCCACCCCCACCCCGGTAACCGGTGGCTACGCCGTCTTCGGCACGCTCTCGCTCGCGCTCGAACCGGCCTCGCTGCGCTACGCCGAGGCAGCCTCCGCCTCAGCTAAGGCGGGTGCCGTAGTTTGCTTGGATCCGAACATCCGGCCCGCCTTCGCCTCGGAGAAGCACCGCCTGTTCCTGCGCGGCATGCTCGACGACGTCACCGTGCTCAAACTCTCCGACGAGGAGGTCGACTTCCTGGGCGACACCTCGCGGGTGCCCGTCGTAGTGACCACCCTTGGTGGCGAGGGCATCAGCGTGCGCGCCCCCTTCGGCACGTGCACTGTGCCTGCGCCAAAAGTGCAGGTGGCCGACACGATCGGCGCGGGCGACACCATCATGGCCGCGCTGACCTACCAGTTCCAGCACCGCGGTCTCGACCGCGCGGGCCTGCTCGAGCTGAACGAGCAGCAGTGGGAGGAAATCCTTAGCTTCGCGGTACACGCCGCAGCACTGACTGTCTCTCGTACCGGCGCAGAAACGCCCCGCTTGGAAGAAGTACTTTCCTTCCAGCGGGGCGAGTAAAAGCTCGCGGCGAACTACTCCACGGTCACGGACTTCGCCAGGTTGCGCGGCTGGTCCACGTTCAGGCCGCGGGCCTCTGCTACCGCGCAGGCGAAGATCTGCAGCGGCACCGTCGACAGGATCGGCTGCAGCAGACCTGCGGACTCCGGAATGCGGATGACATCGTTGGCGTAGTCGGTGACGTCCTCGTCGCCCTCCTCCGCGATCACGATGGTCACGGCACCACGCGCGCGCACCTCCTGGATGTTGGAGACGACCTTCGCGTGCAGGTTATTGCGCGAGTGCTTGGACGGCACGATGATGAAGACCGGCTGGCCCTCCTCCACCAGCGCGATCGGGCCGTGCTTGAGCTCGCCGGCGGCGAAGCCCTCGGAGTGCAGGTACGCCACCTCCTTCAGCTTCAGCGCGCCCTCGAGCGCCACCGGGAACCCGACGTGGCGGCCCAGGAAGAGCACGGACTTCGAGTTCGCCAGGTCCTTGCCCAGCTGCTTGACCTGATCCTCGTTGTCCAAAACCGTCTGCAGCTTGTCCGGCATCGTCTGCAGCTCGTTCACGATGGTGCGGATCTCGTCCGCGTACTTGTTGCCGCGCACCTGCGAGAGGTACAGCGCCAGCAGGTAGGAGGCGACGATCTGGGAGATGAACGCCTTCGTCGACGCCACGGCGATCTCCGGGCCCGCGTAGGTGTAGAGCACCGCGTCGGACTCGCGCGGGATGGAGGACCCCACCGTGTTGCAGATCGCGATGACCTTCGCGCCCTGCTCGCGGGCGTGGCGCACCGCCATGAGCGTGTCCATGGTCTCGCCCGACTGGGAGACAGCCACCACAAGCGTCTGCTCGTTGACGATCGGGTCGCGGTAGCGGAACTCGTGCGCGAGCTCCACCTCCGTAGGAATGCGGCACCAGTGCTCAATGGCGTAGCGCGCCACCTGGCCCGCGTAGGAGGCAGTACCGCAGGCCACGATGACGATCTTGTTGATGGAGCGCAGCGTCGACTCGTCGATACGCAGCTCGTCCAGCGTCAGTGCGCCGTTCTCGTCGAAGCGGCCGTAGAGCGTGTCGCGCACTGCCGCGGGCTGGTCGTGGATCTCCTTTTCCATGAAGGAGTCGTAGCCGCCCTTCTCCGCGGCGGTGACGTCCCACTCCACGCGGAAGGGCTTGCCCTCCGCCGGCTCGCCGTCGAAGGTGGTGATCTGGTAGTCGTTCGCGGTCAGGGTAATGACCTGGCCGTTATCAATCTCAACCGCGTCGCGGGTGAACTCAATAAAACCGGAGACATCCGAGCCGAGGAAGTTGCGGCCCTCGCCCAGGCCAATGACCAGCGGGGAGTTCAGGCGCGCAGCGACGATGCGATCCGGGTGATCCTCCTCGATCGCCAACAGCGTGAACGCGCCCTCGAGGCGGTTGGCGGTCAGCTGCATCGCCTTGGTCAGGTCGCCTGCGGCCTCGTTGTCGTAGGTGTCCAGCAGCAGGGTGGCCGCCACCTCAGAGTCCGTATCGGAGATGAAGGTGTAGCCCTTGGCCTCGAGCTGGTTGCGCAGGGTGGCAAAGTTCTCGACGATGCCGTTGTGCACCACCGCGAGGCGGCCACCGCCCACCACGTGCGGGTGCGCGTTCGCATCGGTCGGCCCGCCGTGGGTGGCCCAGCGAGTGTGGCCAATGCCGAGGTGGGAGTCCGGCAGTGGAGACTTTGCGATCTCCGCCTCCAGGTCGGCCACCTTACCGGCCTTCTTGCGGCATTCAATGGAGCCCTGCCCCATCACCGCGACACCAGCCGAGTCGTAGCCGCGGTACTCCAGACGACGCAGGCCTTCAATGATGACGCCCAGCGCGTCGTGCTCACCCGACGCCGGGTCACCTACATATCCAACGATTCCACACATAACGACCACGATACACGGGGCAGACCTTTTCCCCGATTTCGCGCGCGCCTAATGGAACCTAATTGGACACGACCACCTTCGCCTCTTCCCCTTCGCCGTCCAGGCGCACCTTGAAGGTGGCAAGGGCGTGGTCATCGCCCTGCAGCGACGCCCCGTCGTCAAGGAAGAACTTCTGCTTCAGCAGCGGCGAAGCAATCGTGGGACGCCCATCAACCTCGCCGACGATCCCGCGCGAGATCACGCCCACGCCGGTGTAGGGGTCCACGTTGTCCACTGCGAACAGCTGCTCGCCGTCCGCCGTGTGCAGCCGGAAGATCGCCACTTGCTGCTCGCCGGGCAACAGCGCTGCCGCGCCGACGCCCACCGAGAGATCCCGCAGTGCGCAAATTACTGTGTCAGCCATTTTTCTTGTACTCCCTTGCTCTACTTCGCGCCGACGGTCGGGGTCATCAGCGGCACCTTGCGGCCGCCCTGCGGGTGCTCTTCGAACTGCACCGTCGGATCCGGCGTATCCGGCGCGTTGATGAAGGACACGAAGCGCTTGAGCTTCTCCGGGTCATTGAGCACGTCCTGCCACTCGTCCGAGTAGTTGGCCACGTGATTATCCATGAAGGCCTCCAGGTCATCGGCGATGCCCAGCGAGTCATCCACCACGACGTCGCGGATGTGGTCCAGGCCGCCCTCGACGTCCGCCTGCCAGGCCGCGGTGCGCTGCAGCCGGTCCGCGTTGCGGATGTAGAAGGCCAGGTAGCGGTCGATGTAGCGAATCAGCGTCGTATCGTCCAGGTCTTTGGCCAGAAGCTCCGCCTGCCGCGGCGTCGCACCGGCGTTGCCGCCCACGTACAGGTTCCAGCCCTGCTCGGTGGCGATCACGCCAATGTCCTTACCACGCGCCTCCGCGCACTCGCGAGCGCAGCCGGACACGCCCATTTTCAGCTTGTGCGGCGAGCGCAGGCCGCGGTAGCGCAGCTCCAGGTTGATCGCCATGGCCACCGAGTCCTGCTGTCCGAAGCGGCACCAGTCCGTGCCCACGCAGGACTTCACCGCGCGCAACGACTTGCCGTAGGCTTGGCCGGACTCCATGCCGACGTCGATCAGGCGACGCCAGATCTCCGGCAGGTCTTCCGTGCTCGCGCCGAACATGGCGATGCGCTGCGCGCCCGTGATCTTCAGGTACAGGCCGAAATCCTCTGCAATGCGCCCCATCTCCTGCAGCTGCGCCGGCGTGACGTTACCTGCCGGCTGGCGCGGAATGACGGAGTAGGTGCCGTTCTTTTGCATGTTGCCCAGCATGCGGTCGTTGGTGTCCTGCAGACCCGCGGTCTCGCCCTCCAGCACGTGGTTTTCCGTGTGCATGGAGGCCACGATGTTGGCAAAGGTGGGCTTGCACACCTCGCAGCCGCCGCCGGTGCCGAAGCGCTCGATGAAGGTGGGGAAATCCGTAATGCCGGTGGAACGGGCGATCTCGAAGAGCTCAGCGCGCGACTGGCTAAAGTGCGGGCACACCGCCTTCGACTGCTCAATCCCCTCGGCCTCCAAAATGCCCTTCATCAGCGGGATGCACGACCCGCACGAGGTGCCGGCGCGGGTGGCGCCCATCAGCGTTTCGACAGAGTGGCAGCCCTGCCCGATCGCCTCACGCAGGTCCCCCTTGGACACGTTGTTACACGAGCAGATCTGCGTGGCATCCGGCAGGTCGCCCGCGCCAATCGCTGTGGTGCCCGTGCCGGTCTCAGGCGCGATCAGGCTCACCGGGTCCCCCGGCAGCTCGGAGCCAACCATGGGACGCAGCACCGAGTAGTTCGACGCCTCGCCCACGAGGATGCCGCCGATGAGTCGCTTGCCTTCCGCGTCCAGGATGAGCTTCTTGTACACACCAGAGACCGGGTCCTGGATGTGCAGCTCCTTGTGGTCGGCGGCGGTAGAAAACGCGTCGCCGAAGGAAGCCACGTCCACACCCATGAGCTTGAGCTTGGTGGACATGTCCGGATCCTCGAAGTCAGGGCCTTCCTCCCCTGCGAGGCGCTTGGCCACGATCTCGGCCATGGTGTTGCCGGGCGCGACCAGGCCGTAGGTCTTGCCGTCAACGGCCGCGCACTCGCCGATCGCGGAGATGTGCTCGATCGAGGTGCGGCACTGCCGGTCGGTGAGGAAGCCACCGCGCGGGCCGAGCTCCAGACCTGCGTCCGGGCCCATCGTGTCGCGCGGGCGGATGCCGGCGGAGAAGATCACCAAGTCCGTCTCAATCACGCCGTCCTCACCCAGGTCCAGGGTCACCGCGCCTTCGCGCTCCGTGGAGGGCGTAATCGAGCGGGTCGTCGCGCCGACGTGCACGTCCACACCCATCTGGCGGATCGCCTGCGAGAGCATCTCGCCGCCCGCGTCGTCTACCTGCAGCGGCATCAGGCGCGGCGCCATCTCCACCACGTGCGTTTTTGCGCCCATGTGCTGTGCCGCACCAGCCGCTTCCAGCCCGAGCAGGCCACCGCCGATAACCACCGCGGTCGCCTCGCCGTGCTTGCCCACCACGCCCTCGATCGCGGCGCGGATGCCGTCCATATCGTCCAGCGTGCGGTAGACGTGCACCTGCGGCAGGTCATTGCCCGGCAGGCGCGGCACGAAAGCGCGGGAGCCGGTGGCGAGGACGAGTTCTTCGTAGGAGAACACGTTGCCGTCGGCAAGCACGAGCTCGCGCACCTCCGGCTTGATCGACACCGCGCGCCCCGGCACAACCGTGACGTTGTCCGGCAGTGTGTCAAGGTAGAGCGCCTCGCGGTCCCAGTTGCCCACATAGCTGGACAGCTGCACGCGGTCGTAGGCGTAGTCCTCAGTCTCGCGGTTGATGATGGTGATCTGCGCCTCCGGGCGGCGCTGCGCAAGCTCCTGGGCGAAGCGATGGCCTACCATGCCAAAGCCGACGACCAGGATCTCTGCGGGGTTGGTCTGCGTAGTCATGAATCTGTCCTTCTCGATGTCGGGGGACTTACTCCCGACTCTACCCAGGTAAATGGTCGTACGCTTGGGGGCTGCTTAGCCCACCGCGCCCGTGAGGCGGCCGTGGAAGGCGCTCGCCTGCTCGCTCATGCCGACAAACCGCACCCGCTTGTCGTACTGCGCGTAGCGCTGCTCAATGGAGTCCAGCGCCGCGATGGTCGAGGCGTCCCACAACGTGGCCTCAGTCAAATCCACTACGACCTCTTCCGGATCGGAGGAGTACATAAACAGCGTGGTCAGGTCGTTCGAAGACGCAAAGAGCAGCTGGCCGCGCACCGCGTAGTGGGCCACGCCGTCGATCTCCTCGCGCGTCACCTCCACCAGGTGCGCCACGTTGCGCACAAACACCACCGACGCGACCAGCACACCGACCACCACGCCGATCGCCAGGTTGCTGGTCACCAGCACTACCGCCACGGTGATCAGCATCGTGACGGTCTCAGAGACGGGCAACTTCCGCAGCGTCGCGGGCGTAACCGAGTGCCAGTCGAAGGTGCCCACGGAGACCATCACCATCACCGCCACCAGCGCGGCCATCGGGATCTGGCCGACCAGGTCGTTGAGCAGCAGCATGAGCCCCAGCAGGAATGCGCCGGCGAAGAACGTCGACAGGCGCGTGCGCGCCCCGGAGGCCTTCACATTGATCATGGACTGCCCGATCATCGCGCAGCCGCCCATGCCGCCGAAGAGCGCGGAGACGATGTTCGCCGTGCCCTGTCCGAAGCCTTCGCGGGTTTTGTTGGAATGGGTGTCGGTGATCTCGTCGATAAGCTTGGCTGTCATCAGCGACTCCATCAGCCCCACCAGCGCCACGCCCAGCGCGTAGGGCGCGATGATCTGCAGCGTCTCCCAGGTGAGCGGGACGTGCGGAATCACCAGCTCCGGCAGGGTGTCCGGCAGCTCGCCGCGGTCGCCCACTCGGGGCACGTCGATACCGAAGGCCATGCACAGCGCCGTGACCACCACGATCGCCACCAGCGGCGCGGGCACCACCTCGGTCAGCTTCGGCATGCCCACCATGATCGCCAACCCCAGCGCCACCAGCGGGTAGACGGCAAAGGGCACGCCGAACAGCTCGCCGAGCTGCGCGGAGAAGATCATGATGGCCAGCGCGTTGACAAAGCCGACCATCACGCTGCGCGGGATAAACCGCATGAGCTTCGCCACGCCGAGCACCGCCAGCACAATCTGAAACACGCCGGCGAGCATGATCGCGGCCAGCATGTACTCGTAGCCGTAGTCGCGCACGAGCGGCGCGATGACCAGGGCGACTGCCCCCGTGGCGGCGGTAATCATCGCGGGGCGACCGCCCGTAATCGCCACCACCATCGCCATGATGAACGAGGAGTACAGCCCCACCTTCGGGTCCAGCCCCGCGATGATGGAGAAGCTAATCGCCTCCGGGATCAGGGCGATGCCCACCACCAGCCCGGCCAGCACCTCTTTGCTCAAGATTCGCGGGTTTCGCAGGGCCTCGCGCACGGTGGGCCGTGGCGCGTAGCGCACGCCCTCCTGCGCAGTCAGCACGGTGGCAGCCATGATCTCCTCTTTGGTAGCGGGTACAACGACCCACATACTCTAGCCCCGCCCGCTTATCGACGCCCGCGCTCACCCCGCCTTACGCAAGTAGTAATGCGGAGACTCCGCGTAGAGCAGCGTGTTGCCGGTGAGCCCGCACCAGGCGCGCAGGTCGATGTCGATGGCCTCGTTGACCGAGCGCAGATGGAGCACCTCGCCTGCGGCAACCTGGTCGCGGAACAGCAGGAAGAGCCGCACAAGCACATCTCCGCACGCAATGTCTTGCGCGTCCCAATAGTGCTGCGAGGCGGGCGGCTCCTGCTGCGTTTTCACTGCTGCGCGTCCCCCGCTTGGTGCAGGTAGGTATCGCGGGCCTCGACGATCTGCGCCAGCTGCTGCTGCGCCAGCGTATCGGCCACGATCGGGTTATCCGCAAAGGTGGCGAACCCGCAGTCGGTGCTCAGCAGCACGCGCTCTTTGCCAAAAGCCTCCACGGCAGCTGCGATGCGGGCCACGACGTCCTCGGTCGGCTCCAGCACTTGCTGCTTCTGGTTGAGTACGCCGACGCAGACGCGCTGGTCCTCCCGGATCCCGTGCAAGGCATCCAGGCTGCCAGCGCGTGGTGTGGCCAGCTCGAGCGAAAGCGTGCCCACGTTCAGCGCCGCAAACAGGTCGACGAAGGGGGCGAAGTCGCCCTCGAGCGCGGCCGACTCGTCCGTGGTCCAGTTGCCGCGGCACACGTGCAGTGCGAGCCGCTCTGGGTCGAAACCCTCGGTGAGCTGGTCCAGCAGCGACTGCGCAAAGGCGAGCTCCTCGTCCACGCTGCCGGCAAGCTCGTCGAGCGCGCCGCACATGAAGGTGCGCCCGCCGCCGTCGTGGCGGCCGTAGACCACCTCGGTGAGCACCGGCTCGTCGATCTGGATCATGGCGGTGCCCAGCGAGTACAGCTCGTGGAGCTCCTCGCGCAGCACGCGCACAATGTCGGTGGCCATCTCCTCGCGGGTTTCGTACGCCCGGTCGGAGACGCACTCCATCCACATCGTGCGGGTCAAAAGGTAGGGCCCCGGCAGGCACACCTTCACCGGCGCATCGGTGATGGACTGCAGGAAGCGCACTTCGTGCGCCACGAGCGGCTTGTCGCGCCCGAGTGGGCCGAACACCGCGGGGTGGCGGACCTCGCCGGCGGGCACGTCCAGGGCACGCAACTCGCGCTCGAACTCCTCCGGGTCCTCCACGTACGGCAGCAGGTCCGTAATGGGTATGAGCTGGAGGTTTTGCAGCCTGCCCGCGACGAAGCTGGAGTAGTTGTCGCGGCGCATCTCCCCGTCAGTGACGACATCAACGCCCGCGCGCTTTTGCGCAGCGAGCACGAGCTCAACCGCGTCGTCTGCGGTGGCCTGAAACTCCTCTTCCGGCATCCGGCCCGCCAGGTGCTCGTGGACCGCGTGGAGCAGCCAAGGCTTGCGCGGCCACGATCCCATGGTCACGACCGAAAGCGGCGCGAGCTTCGGTGCGGGTGTAGGTGCCGGGAACTCGGTGGGCACCGTCGGGGTGACTACTTCTTGGGTCACCGGCATCTGCGGGCGCTTGCGCTGCTTCTTTGCGCGCTTCTTCGGCGCGGGCTCCGGCGTGGCCGGTGTTTCCGTGGGCGCTTCCGTAAACGCCCCCTTGCACACCAAAAAGCGCCAGCGAGCCTGGTCGGGTTCCTCGATCACGTTGACCAGCTCGTTGCCGGTGAGCCGGCACCACGAGGGCAGGTCGACGGGCACGGTCGGCTCGTAGGAAATGATCTCTAACAGCTGGCCCGGATCGAGCGGGTCAATGTGCTGGCGGATCAACAGCAGCAGGCCGTTGCCGCAGTCGAGGTCTCCCCCGTCAAAGCTCGTGTGTGGCGGGTACGGGTGTTGAGTCTGTGGCACTTGCTGCGCGCCCTAGTAGGAGACGCTCGGCGTACCGTCGGCGAGGAACTCGACAAGCTTCGCGCCGCCGACGATCTGTGCGCCCTCAATGAGCTGGTCCTCGGTGTAGCCGCGCTTCTTGATGCACGGTGCGCACACGTAGAGGGAACCGCCGGCGGCGATGAAGTTGTCGATGAGCTCCTTGAGCGGGGCGAAGCCCTCCTCGTGGATGTCGTCGGCGTAGCCGTCGACGGCCAGGTAGGCACCCTCGGAGGAGAGGAAGACCATGGTGTCCTGGGCAGAGCCGACCGCAGCGTTCGCTACGACGAAGCCGACGGTGGCCAGGTCAGTGTCGTTCTTGGCGTGGGCAATGGTGACGCAAAATTTTCCGGTAGACATGCGTCCCACCATACGCAGAAAACAAGGGACGTGTGGGCGTCGATAAGCATGCAAAAAGCCGCACCCCCAAAACTGGGGGTGCGGCTCGGGCTGGCTAGAAACTAGCGAGCCTTCTCGACGATGTCGACGAGACGGAAGTGCTTGTCCTTGGACAGCGGGCGGGTCTCCTCGATGAGGACGAGATCGCCGACACCGGCGGTGTTGTCCTCGTCGTGGGCCTTGACACGCTTGGTCGTACGGACGATCTTGCCGTAGAGGGCGTGGGACTTACGGTCCTCGACCTCGACAACAATGGTCTTGTCCATCTTGTCGGATACGACGTAGCCGCGGCGGCGCTTCTGCACTGCCTTCTGGGTGTTCTGTTCAGTCACGTTTGCCTCACTCATGATTAAGCCTCAGCTCCCGGGACGACGGACAGGCCGAGCTCACGCTCGCGCAGCACGGTGTAGATGCGTGCAATGTCGCGCTTCACGGTGGAGATGCGGCGGTTGTTGGTCAGCTGGCCGGTCGCGAGCTGGAAGCGCAGGTTAAACAGCTCTTCCTTCGCGTCGGACAGGCGGCTCTTCAGCTCTTCATCGGTGAGTTCGCGGAACTCAGATGCGGGGGTACCGTTCGCCATTAGTACTGGTCCTCCTTCTTGATGATGCGAGTCTTGCACGGAAGCTTCGCAGCCGCACGGCGCAGAGCCTCGATAGCAACCTCGTCATTCGGGTAGGACATCTCAAACAGGATGCGACCCGGCTTCACGTTGGCAACCCACTTCTCCACCGGGCCCTTACCGGAACCCATACGCACGCCGAGCGGCTTCTGGGTCAGCGGGCGGTCCGGGAAGATGTTGATCCAGACCTTGCCGCCACGCTTGACGTGACGGTTGATGGCAATACGGGATGCCTCAATCTGACGGTTGGTGATGTAGGCCGGCTCGAGTGCCTGCAAAGCCCAGTCACCGAAGTTGATGGTGTTACCGCCCTTGGACACGCCACGACGAGTCGGGCGGTGCTGGCGGCGGTACTTCACGCGCTTAGGGATAAGCATGTGTTTAGCCCTCCTTCTTCTCGGCGCGCTGGCGGCGCTGGCCGCCACGACGCGGGCGGCGGTCGCCGCGACCACGGCGCTCGTTGGACGGAGCGTTGAGCTCAGACTCGCGGACACCGCCAACGACGTCGCCCTTGTAGATCCAGACCTTGACGCCGATGACGCCGAAGGTGGTGTGGGCTTCTGCGGTGCCGTAGTCGATCTCCGCACGCAGGGTGTGCAGCGGCACACGGCCTTCGTGGTAGCGCTCGACGCGGGACATTTCTGCGCCGCCCAGACGGCCAGAGGTCATCACCTTGATGCCCTTGACCTGCGGGTTGCGCATAGCGGACTGGATGGCCTTGCGCATTGCGCGACGGAACGCGACGCGGTTGACCAGCTGCTCAGCGATGGACTGAGCAACGAGGGTCGCGTTGGCGTCAACGTTCTTGACCTCGAGGATGTTCAGGGCAACCATCTTGCCGGTGAGCTTCTCCAGCTCGCGGCGGATGCGCTCTGCCTCGCTGCCGCGGCGGCCAATCACGATGCCCGGGCGGGCGGTGTGAATGTCGACGCGGACGCGGTCGCGGGTGCGCTCGATGACGACGTCGGCGATGCCGGCGCGCTCGAGGCCCTTGGACAGGAACTCGCGGATCTTGATGTCCTCGTGGACGTAGTCAGCGTAGTTCTTGTCGGCGTACCAGTGGGACTTGTAGTTAGCGGTGATACCCAGGCGCAGGCCGTGTGGGTGGATCTTCTGGCCCATTACTTAGCCCCTTCCTTGGACTCGACAACGACGGTGATGTGGGAGGTGCGCTTCCGGATCTGGAAAGCACGGCCCTGGGCGCGCGGCTGGTAGCGACGCATGGTGGGGCCTTCGTTGGCCCAGCACTCGGACACGACGAGCGTGCGCGGGTCCAGACCGAAGTTGTTCTCAGCGTTGGCGGCTGCGGATGCAACAACCTTCGCGACGTCCTTCGCAGCACCCTGCGGTGCGTACTTCAGGATTGCGAGGGCCTCGGAGACGGACTTCCCGCGGACGAGGGCCAGCACGCGGCGGGCCTTCATCGGGGAGGTGCGGACGAACTTGGCAGTCGCGGATGCAGTGGTGATTGTGTCAGCCATTGCTTATCGACGTCCCTTCTCTGCCTTAACGTGACCCTTAAAGGTCTTGGTGGGTGCAAACTCGCCGAGCTTGTGACCGACCATGGACTCGTCGACAAACACCGGGACGTGCTTCCGGCCGTCGTGGACGGCGAAGGTGTGTCCGATGAAATCGGGGAGAATGGTCGAGCGGCGGGACCAGGTCTTGATGACCTGCTTGGTGCCGGCCTCGTTCTGAGCATCCACCTTGTTGAGGAGGTGCTCATCGACGAACGGGCCCTTCTTCAGGCTGCGTGGCATGTCTGTTTACCTCCTCTTAGCGCTTCTTGTTCTTCGAGCGACGACGGCGCACGATCATGTTGTTGGAGTAACGGTTCGGGTTGCGGGTACGGCCTTCCTTCTGGCCCCACGGGGAAACCGGGTGACGGCCACCAGAAGTCTTACCCTCACCACCACCGTGCGGGTGGTCGACCGGGTTCATGACAACACCGCGGACAGTGGGCCTCCAGCCCTTCCAGCGCATACGGCCGGCCTTGCCCCAACGGATGTTGATCTGGTCTGCGTTGCCCACCTCACCGACGGTTGCGCGGCAGCGGATGTCCACGCGACGAATCTCGGAGGACGGCATACGCAGCACGGCGTAGGAACCTTCCTTACCCAGCAGCTGGATGGAAGCACCAGCGGAACGGGCAAGCTTGGCGCCAGCACCGGGCTTGAGCTCCACAGCGTGGATGGTGGTACCGGTCGGGATGTTGCGCAGCGGCAGGTTGTTGCCAACCTTGATGTCCGCGTTTGCGCCCGACTCGATAACGGTGCCCTGCTTCAGGCCCTTCGGCGCAATGATGTAGCGCTTCTCACCGTCAAAGTAGTGGAGCAGTGCAATGTTTGCGGTGCGGTTCGGGTCGTACTCGATGTGAGCGACCTTCGCCAGCACGCCGTCCTTGTCGGAGCGGCGGAAATCGATCACGCGGTAGCGACGCTTATGGCCGCCGCCGCGGTGACGAGTGGTGATGTGGCCGTGGGTGTTACGGCCACCCTTCTTCGGGAGCGGGCGCAGCAACGACTTTTCCGGAGTCGAGCGAGTGATCTCCTCGAACTCGGAAACGGAGCTGGCGCGGCGACCCGGGGTTGTCGGCTTGTACTTACGAATAGCCATATTGTGTCCTTTTCTATCGAGTCTTCTTAGGCAGTTGCGCCGAAGATGTCGATGGAGTCGCTGCCCTCGCGGAGAGTGACGTAGGCGCGCTTGGTGTCCTTACGCTTACCGAAACCGGTGCGGGTGCGCTTGCGCTTGCCCTCGCGGTTGACGGTGTTCACCGAAGCAACGTCAACGCCGAAAATCTCTTCCACGGCGATCTTGATCTGGGTCTTGTTTGCAGACGGAGCGACGTAGAACGTGTAGGTGTTCTGCTCCATCAGCGCGTAGGTCTTCTCAGAGAGGACCGGAGCGATGATGATGTCGCGCGGGTTAGCAGTCTTAGCCATTTACTTCTCCTCCTCCGCTGCGGTGGCGGATGCCTTCGCCGCGTCGCGGTTAATGAAGGTGTGCAGTGCCTCGACCGAGAAGACCACGTCGTCTGCGTTGAGGACGTCGTAGGTGTTTAGCTGCCCCGGCTCAAGGATGCGAACGCCCGGCAGGTTCCTTGCGGAAAGACGGGAGTTGACGTCCTCACGGCCGATGACCAGCAGAACGGACTTACGGTCGGTCAGGCGCTCGATGAAGGCGCGTGCAGACTTGGTCGAGGGCTTCTGACCCGGGACCAGGTCCTCAACGACGTGGATGCGTGCGTTACGCGCGCGGTCGGTGAGGGCACCAACGAGAGCTGCCTTAATCATTTTCTTCGGGGTGCGCTGCGCGTAGGAACGCGGCTGCGGACCGTGAACGGTGCCGCCACCGGTGAACTGCGGAGCGCGGATGGAACCCTGACGGGCACGACCAGTGCCCTTCTGGCGGAACGGCTTCTTGCCACCGCCGCGCACATCGGCGCGAGTCTTGGTAGCGTGCGTTCCCTGACGTGCGGCTGCCAGCTGTGCGGTCACAACCTGGTGCAGCAGCGGGATGGAAGCTTCGCGGTCAAAAAGTTCTGCCGGAAGCTCTACGGAACCGTTGGTCTTTCCGTCAGCGGTGTGGACGTCAAGCGTCAGGTTCGTCATGCGTGAGCACCGCCCTTCACTGCGGTCTTGACGGTAACAACGCTGCCCTTGGCACCCGGGATTGCGCCCTTGACCAGGATCAGGTTGTTGTCGCCGTCGATGCGTTGGATCTTCAGGTTCTGGGTAGTAACGCGGTTACCGCCCATACGGCCAGCCATGCGCTTGCCCTTGAAGACACGGCCCGGGGTAGCAGCGCCACCGATGCCGCCGACGCGGCGGTGTGCTGCCTGGTTACCGTGTGCGGCACCCTGGCCGGCGAAGCCGTGGCGCTTCATAGCGCCGGCGTAGCCCTTGCCCTTGGTGGTGCCGACGACGTCGACGTAAGTGTCGCCGTCGAAGATGGTCGCGTTGTACTCCTGGCCGACCTCGTACTCGGAGGTGTCGTCCATGCGGATCTCCGCAACAACGCGGCGCGGCGTCACGCCAGCCTTCTTGAAGTGGCCGGTCTGCGGCTTGTTGGACTTACGGGGGTCAATGTCGCCGTAAGCAATCTGGATGGCGCTGTAGCCATCGGTCTCTTTGGTACGAATCTGGGTGACCACACACGGCCCAGCCTCGACGACGGTGACCGGAATTACACGGTTCTCCTCGTCGAAGACCTGGGTCATGCCGAGCTTCTTGCCCAGAATGCCCTTGATCTGGTTCTCAGACATGTATTGGTTCTCCACTACTTAAAAGTTCGGGGATCTCTACTGCTTACTGGATGTTCACGTCGACGCTTGCCGGAAGGTCGATGCGCATGAGCGCGTCAACGGTCTTCGGCGTCGGATCGAGAATGTCGATGAGGCGCTTGTGAGTGCGCATCTCAAAGTGCTCGCGAGAGTCCTTGTACTTGTGGGGAGAACGAATAACGGCGTACACGTTCTTCTCGGTGGGCAACGGCACCGGTCCAACGACGCGGGCACCCGTGCGGGTGACCGTAGCAACGATCTTCTTCGCAGATGCGTCGATCGCCTCGTGGTCGTAGGCCTTGAGCCTGATGCGGATCTTCTGTCCCGCCACGCTTACCTCTTCCTCGCATCCCCACGTTCAACTCCTCGCCCCGCTCGAATGTCGATCGGAGTGAGAAACGAAATCGAAGCGGTGGGGTTTGTAGCTTCTAGTTTCTCTATAACGTTGTCCGGGCTGGGCCCATGGCTCAACGCCAGTGTCGTTTCATTGACTTCTTGACACTTCCGGAAGATGAAAGGCACCGCAAATAACTGCTGCGCAATCAGTGCTTCCGCCGCGACCCAAAGGCCGGGGTGCAAGACTCGGAAGGGTGCGTGACCCTTGCGTACTGCCGCTGTTTATTTGCCATGGCGCCTTCTCCGGCCCTCCCCAAGGGGAAGGTCCTTCTACCGAAGGTGTCATGTTTGCCGGACCATCGCGCTTGCGCGCCATGTTTCGGCAACCCGAGTATTAAAGCACGTCGCGCTATAAAGCGCAAGCTCAGCTTTTCGACGCCCACCCGTTCCCCATCACCCGTCGAGAAGAATGTTGCGAAACGGTACCAATTCGCTGCCGGCACTGCTCCATCCCGAGCGAGGTGTAAGAATCTGTGTAGAGTTGATGAAAGCCCGGGTCCCCGAGGATTGCGGCGTTCGCAACGCCGATGTACCGGGCCCTTATATATAGGAACAAAATCCGCAGTGAAGGAAGGACCGTCATGGCCGATCACACTCTGAACGACAACACCCTCGCAACCACCGATTCCGCTACCGGCGTCGACGCTGAGCAGACCCGCCCGCGTAACGAGAACCTGGAGTCCGACAGCGGCACCACCGTCATCGACGACAACGTTGTGGGCAAGATCGCTGGTATCGCGGCCCGTGAGGTCTCTGGCGTGTACAACCTGGGCGGCGGCGCTGCCCGTATGTGGGGCGCAGTCCGCGAGTCGCTGACCTCCTCCACCAACGTCCAGCAGGGCGTCAACGTCGTCGTGGAGGACGGCCACACCTCCGTCGCCGTCGCCATCATCGCTGAGTACGGCGTGGCAATCCACGAGCTGGCAAACGCCATCCGCGAGAACATCACCGTCGCGCTGACCCGCATGACCGGCCTGATCGTCGACCGCGTCGACGTCACCGTGCACGACGTGCACCTGCCGGAGCAGGAGACCAACGCTGATCAGGACGAGTTCCAGCCGAACAACCAAGCACTGGGTCAGTAGTCATGGCGCGGACCCCCATCACCCTTGAGGTCGGGGAAGCCGTCCGCGACAGTGCGCTCGGCGTTCCTGGTGTCGCCGGTCTGCACCGCGGCCGCGTCGGCGAGGTGGCCCTGCTGCTCCCCAATGCCCGCATTGACGGGCTGCGACAGGCCTACCGAGACGGCGAACGGGGCATCGAAGTACACATCGTCTTTGATACCGCCTCGGGGCGCGACATCCAGTCCGTAGCTACAGATGTCCGCTCCGCGATTCTGGACGCGGCGGATCTCCCGTTCGTCGACATCGTCGTCGCTGACGCGCAGTAGGCACCCGACCCCACCCGCGGCTACGCGCCCCTCCCCTCTCTCCATTTGCGGGGGAGCCGCGCGCGGCCACCAATACCTCCGAAATGTGGTTTTAATATGAATGCTTTTTCCAATAAGGCGGTAACCGGTGCCCTTATCGGCGTGGTTATCGCGTTCTTTGTGACCTTCGGCGGTTGGCTGGGTCTTCTGTGGCTGCTGCTGTTTAGCGTGGTCGGCGGCGTCATTGGTGCGCAGCTGGACGGCCGCCTCGACATTGCCGAGATCTTCAACACCAACTCCGGCAAAGGCCGTAGCTAATGGGTACGACGTTCTACCACATCAGCGAGCGCGCGGTAGAGCGCGTTGCTGAGGTGGCGGCCTCGTCGGTGCCAGGCACCCTTGCGGTGGACGCGAAGCTGGCCGGACTTGCCGGCCGCAGCTTCCCCAGGATTGATGTCCACCTCGACCGACAGTCGGGTGTCGCGGCGATCGAGGCCGAGATCGCGACCGCTTACCCAGCACCCATTGCGGCGATTACCGACGCCGTTCGCGCGACCGTCATCTCACACGTGCGCACCCTGACCGGCCTCGACGTCTCGCGCGTGAACGTCTCCGTCGCCAGTGTTGAGGCCCAGGGCCTCGACGGACGTGTGACCTGGGACGAGGTGGCGAGCCACTCCGCGTTCGCCATCCCCACCCCGATCCGCGTCCACCAGTTATCGGTGGAGTCCCCGCGCACGAAGCAGCGTGCGCCGCTTACGGAGATCCACGCGCGCTCGCTGGCAGACGACATGTGGGAATTCAACGCCCCTCGTCCGGCTGCAGTGCAGAGTGTGAAGGCACCTCGTCCGGCGAAGGTGCGCACCGAGGGCTTCGCGCCGGACGCAGTCCGGGTGTCCTCCGTGGACACGCCCACTCCGGCCAAACCGTGGACGCCGCACACGCCCGAGCCGCGTGTACCCGCGCCGTTCACCGTCACGCCGACGCAGCTGCGCCGCGTACGCGTGCCGGAGCCCGCGGCAGTTCGCCGCGCCGAATTGCCGCCGCGCCGCCCGCTGACCAAGGTGTCTGCTACCGCCCCGGCGCAGCTCACTCCGGTGCGCACCGCGCCGAAGCGCCCGTTGACCAAGATCAAGGTCAACGCGACGCCGCTGCGAGAGGTTGCACCTCCTGCACCGGCACCGCTGGCGCGCCCGCGTGCACCGCGCCCGGCACCGCTCAAGCAGATCTCTATTATTCCGGTGGTGAATGACTATGACCGCACCCGCTAACGCTCAGCCCGCGGGCCAGCCGGAGCCAACGCAGCCGGTCGGCCCGCACCCGGGCGATGAGCCCCGCGCGAACCCGGCCGCCCGCTGGCTCACGATCCTCATCGCGATTGTGTTGCTCGCCTGCGCCGGCGTCGTTGGCCGCGACCTCTGGTACTACTTCCAGAACGACGACTCATCCGACTCCTGGCTACGCCCCGTCTTCGAGTTCGTTGGCCGTGCGGTTATCGACGTCCCCGCAGTCACCGTCGGCATCATCATCGCCATCGTGGGGCTGTTCCTGATCATTTACGCTTTCATGCCGCGGGCGCACACCCACGTGCGTGTGAACTCGCCGGCCTCGATCTGGACCCGCCCGGTGGACATCGCCCGCAAGGCGACGCACGTGACCCGCTCCGAGGTAGGCAACTCCCGGATCCAGTCCCGCGCGGACCGCAAGAAGCTGCGCGTCCAGGTGGAGGACGACGGCACAGGCGCATCCCTACAGGAGCGCCTCTCCTACACGCTGCAGAACGAACTCCAGGGGCTCAAGACGCCGCCGGCGATCTCGGTCAAGGTGCTCCCGAAGGCACAGGACCCAGCTGCTGCAGCCGGCGCGCCTGGCACGTCTGCCGGGGCTGATGCGGCCGGCACGCCTGCTGCAGCAGACGCAGGGTCCACCGCGGTCCAGCCGCTTCCAGAGCAGACCCAGGGGGTACAACGATGAGCAAGACACTTTCCTTCTTTGACCGGCTGGTCGTCTTCCTGACCGGTCTGCTGCTCCTGGTCGCAGGCCTGGTCCCCGTGGCCTACTACTGGGAGATCCCCTACGTCAGCGAATACCTCAATCGTTTCGATCGCGAATCGCTCGGTTATATCCCTGACGAAACCTGGTACCGCAACGCGCTGATCGCCGCCTTCCTGGTGCTGCTGGTGCTTGGTGCGTGGTTCTTCCTGGCCAACATTCGCAGCCGTGCCTTCAGCACCCGCGAGATCCTTACCGCGGACTCCCAGCACGGCGAAAGCACGATTAACGTCGCGCGCGTCGCCGCTGCCGCGTGCGAGTTCTTGGAGAAGTCCGAGATGATTAACCAGGCCAAGAGCAAGGTCGCGGTAGTGGGCAACCGGCCCACCGCCCGCTTCACGGTCACCGCAGACCCCAGCTACTCCTACGAGGACCTCACGCGCTTCCTGGAGGGCGCTGACGAGGACTTTCGCCTGGCCAACCACACGATGGAGATCGACACCGTGTGGGAGCTACAGCTCGACCGCATCACCGCCTAGAGGCCACCCCGCACTACGCGTGCTACCCGCCCCAGCGAGACCGGCTCCCCGCCGGCCGCTGGGGCGATGTGTTTCACAGGGTGCATGGCGCAGGCACATATCCCATGGCGTTTTCTTCTCGCTGGCTAGCGCGCCGCACACATTCCACCAACAGTCGCCTCAGTCACGCACGCTCACAGCTTCGCTGGGCAGCATGCGATCTCCAGGAGAGCGTGCCGCCAGCCGGGCCCCCATTGCCGGTGAGAAGACAAGAACAGGCCTGCGTCTCATCGCGAGAAACAGACCTGTCATGTTTGAGTCGACTATACACTCGTCAATATCTACGGGGCCAAGGGCCACCAATGGCTCTAGAGAGAATCCCTAGATGTAGACGCACACACAAGCCTCCTCAGCGTTAAGACCACAAGGCACTTTCTTCACGAGTGACTGAGACCAATTCCGCCCCATACGCGAAAAGCACGCTAAGCAGTAATGTTTCCTCCACCGCCCACCGTCTAGAGGTCAACCAGCACGACGTGCGCTACCCGCCCCAGCGAGACCGGCTCACCGCCGCCTGCTGGGGCGATGTACATCTCAGCCCCCTGCTCGCAGGAGAATATGCGTGCAAACTTATACGACTCCTGCGACGTCGCCCGTCGGCCCTCTGGCCTCCACAGGGTGATCCGCTGTCCAACAATCGCGCGGGATCCGTCTTCGAAGCCCACAAACCACCTAGCTCCACCGACGTCTGGCTGTTCCAGGCCTTCCAGCGGAGGCACCTCGTCGGGATCCAAAGCGTGCACAAGCGTGACGACACCTAACCTGTGCTCGATGCCTTCCGAGTCCGTCACGATGAGGCTTCGCCCGGGGCCGACTGCACGGAAGTGTGTCGCTTTCCACGCGCTCGGCATCCTTGCGTCCTCCCCCACAGGCCGCACGACGACGTCCGAACCGCTTAGCGTAACCCGCTGCTCTGGTGCAGTGGTTTGGACCGTCATAGGTGTCTCCGCGGGCCAGCGAACCAGCGATGGGTGCTCGGCCTCCATCGCGTTGAGAATCTCCAACATCTCTTCGTCGCTCGTCCCCCACCCGGCTCCGCGGTTACGCAGGGTGCCGAGTAGCGCGGAGAGGCTTAGATCCGGCTGGCCTTCCCAGACCCGCTGAAGCGCGTCGATAAGCTTCGGGATGCGTGTTGGGTCGTAGTTTTCCACGCCGGTGAATTCTAGCGGGCTCTCGTTGGCCCCAGACGCCGAGATCCAGGCATGCGAAAAGGGCCGCTCCCTCGCGGGAAGCGGCCCTGTTTCTATGCTCTGGTCAGTACCAGATCAGCGGCTGGAATTAGCCGAGGATCTTGGTGACGCGGCCAGCGCCAACGGTGCGGGAGCCCTCGCGGATAGCGAAGCGCAGGCCCTCGTCCATAGCGACCGGCTGGATGAGCTCAACGGTCATGTCGACGTTGTCGCCCGGCATAACCATCTCGGTGCCCTCCGGCAGCTTCACAACACCGGTCACGTCGGTGGTGCGGAAGTAGAACTGCGGACGGTAGTTGTCGAAGAACGGGGTGTGGCGGCCACCCTCGTCCTTGGACAGGACGTAGACGGAACCCTCGAACTTGGAGTGCGGGGTGTATGCGCCCGGAGCGATGATGACCTGACCACGCTCAACGTCCTCACGCTTGAGGCCACGGAGCAGCAGTGCAGCGTTGTCGCCAGCCTCAGCGGAGTCGAGGAGCTTGTTAAACATCTCGATGGAGGTGACGGTGGTCTTGGTGGCCTTGTCGCGGATACCGATGATCTCAACCTCGTCGTTGACGTTGAGGACACCGCGCTCGACACGGCCGGTCACGACGGTGCCGCGGCCGGAAATGGTGAAGATGTCCTCCACCGGCATCAGGAACGGCTTGTCGGTCTCGCGCTCCGGATCCGGGATGGAGTCGTCGCAAGCCTGCATGAGGTCAACGACGGACTGTACCCACTTCTCGTCGCCCTCGAGGGCCTTCAGAGCGGAGATCTGAACGATCGGAGCTTCCTCGTCGTAGTCCTGCTCAGCCAGCAGCTCGCGGACCTCCATCTCGACGAGCTCGATGATCTCCTCATCGTCAACCATGTCGCACTTGTTCAGTGCAACGAGGATGTACGGAACGCCAACCTGGCGAGCGAGCAGCACGTGCTCGCGGGTCTGCGGCATCGGGCCGTCGGTCGCAGCGACAACGAGGATCGCGCCGTCCATCTGTGCCGCACCGGTGATCATGTTCTTGATGTAGTCGGCGTGGCCCGGGGCGTCAACGTGTGCGTAGTGGCGCTTCGGGGTGTTGTACTCAACGTGGGAAATGTTGATGGTAATACCACGCTCGCGCTCCTCCGGAGCCTTATCGATCATCGCGTAGTCGAAGGCCTTGTTCTCCTCCGGGTACTGGTCTGCCAGCACCTTGGTGATCGCGGCGGTGGTGGTGGTCTTGCCGTGGTCGACGTGACCGATGGTGCCGATGTTCACGTGCGGCTTAGTGCGCTCGAACTTTTCCTTTGCCACTGATTGTCCTCCTGGACTTCATGGTGGCTACGACCTTCGCAGCCACGTAGTTTACATTTGCCCTGCCCTTGGCGGCGTTTTCACGCATCCGAGAGCAATGACCATTTCACAATGTGCCAGTTACCTGATCCTAGATAGTTCGTGACCGTTTTTCAAACCGGCCGACCCGAGAAAATCCGGATCCACCTAGTGCGTAACGGCCGGCTCAAGCTCCAACGCCGCAGCTCATAAGAGCGTTGAGAGCCTCAGCCCGACCGCTACCCACCGGCGAGTTGTGTCTACCCCCGTCACCCGGCCCTACCGCTGGCACGCGGTTGGGCCGTCAGGGAGTAGCACTTTCGGGCGAACGACTAGTTGCCGTTGCGCTCGTCGATGATCTCCTGCGCGACGCTCTGCGGAACCTCAGCGTAGGAGTCAAAGACCATGGTGAAGTTCGCACGGCCAGCGGTCGAGGAACGCAGGTCGCCGATGTAACCGAACATCTCGGACAGCGGAACCTTTGCCTTGACGACCTTCGCGCCGGAGCGGTCCTCCATAGCGAAGACCTGGCCACGACGCGAGGAGATGTCACCGTTAACGGTACCCATGTACTCCTCAGGGGTGACGACCTCGACAGCCATCAGCGGCTCGAGCAGGACCGGCTTCGCCTTGGCGACAGCCTCCTTGAGCACCTGGGAGCCAGCCATCTTGAAGGCCATCTCCGAGGAGTCAACCTCGTGGTAAGCACCGTCTTCCAGGGTGGCCTTGATGTTGACCAGCGGGAAGCCTGCCAGGTAACCGTACTGCATTGCGTCCTGGATACCAGCGTCGACCGACGGGATGTACTCCTTCGGCACGCGACCGCCGGTGACGGCGTTCTCGAACTTGTAGGAAGCGGACTCGCCCTCCTCCAGGGTCTCCGGGTCCGGGTTGTACGGCTCGATGGTGACGATGACCTTTGCGAACTGGCCGGAACCACCAGTCTGCTTCTTGTGGGTGTAGTCCAGGGACTCGACCTTCTTACGGATGGTCTCGCGGTAGGCAACCTGCGGGTTACCGATGTTCGCCTCAACCTTGAACTCGCGCTTCATACGGTCGACCAGCACGTCGAGGTGGAGCTCACCCATGCCGCCGATGACGGTCTGGCCGGTCTCCTCGTCCAGCTGGACGGTGAAGGTCGGGTCCTCTTCAGCGAGCTTCTGGATAGCGGTACCCAGCTTCTCCTGGTCAGCCTTGGTCTTCGGCTCGATGGCCACCTGGATAACCGGATCCGGGAAGTCCATGGACTCCAGGATGATCGGGTGATCCGGGTTGCACAAGGTGTCACCGGTGGTGGTGTGCTTCAGGCCAATGAACGCGTAGATGTTACCGGCGTCAGCGTGCTCGACCGGGTTCTCCTTGTTCGCGTGCATCTGGAAGAGCTTGCCCACGCGCTCCTTGTTCTGCTTGGTGGAGTTGAGCATGTTCTCGCCCGGGATAGCCTGGCCGGAGTACACGCGCACGTAGGTGAGCTTGCCGAAGAACGGGTGCACAGCGATCTTGAACGCTAGTGCGGAGAAAGGCTCATCGACAGACGGCTTACGGGTCATCGGAGTCTCGCCGTCGACCGCGGTGCCCTGAACCTCGCCCACGTCGAGCGGGCTCGGCAGGTAGTCAACGACCGCGTCGAGGATCGGCTCGACGCCCTTGTTGCGGTATGCGGTACCACAGAAGACCGGGTAGACCTCAGAGTTGACGGTGAGCTTGCGGATAGCGCCCTTGATCTCTTCCTTGGTCAGCTCCTCGCCGCCGAAGTACTTCTCCATGAGCTCTTCGTCGGACTCTGCGACGGTCTCGAGCAGCTTCTCGCGGTACTCCTCAGCAAGCTCCTGCAGGTCCTCCGGAATCTCGGTGATCTGCGGCGGCGTGCCGGTCTCGACCTTGCCCGGCCATTGGAGAGCCTTCATGTCGATCAGGTCAACAACGCCGTCGAAGTTGTCCTCGGCACCGATCGGGATCTGCATTACCAACGGCTTCGCACCGAGACGGTCAACGATGGTGCCAACGGTGTAGAAGAAGTCCGCACCGAGCTTGTCCATCTTGTTGACGAAGCAGATACGCGGCACGTCGTACTTAGCAGCCTGACGCCACACCTGCTCGGACTGCGGCTCAACGCCCTCCTTGCCGTCGAAGACGGCGACAGCGCCATCGAGCACGCGCAGGGAACGCTCCACCTCAACGGTGAAGTCCACGTGACCCGGGGTGTCAATGATGTTGATCTGGTTGTTGTTCCAGAAGCAGGTCACGGCAGCGGACGTAATGGTGATGCCGCGCTCCTTCTCCTGCTCCATCCAGTCGGTGGTTGCGCCACCGTCGTGGGTCTCGCCAACCTTGCGGTTGATACCCGTGTAGAACAGGATGCGCTCGGTCGTGGTGGTCTTACCAGCATCGATGTGGGCCATGATGCCGATGTTGCGAACCTTGTGCAGGTCCTTAAGCACTTCTTGTGCCACGTTATTACCCCAACTTAAAAGTCGTCGACGCGCTGGGCCGAAACCCAGCGTGCGCCTATGGCGAATAATTTCTTTGTCAATTCTGCCACTTCTTGAAGCAAATGGCAGGATAAGTCGCATTCATCACTATGAGAAACACCCGGGTGCCACCTCACAACGCGACTGTGGGAAGCAGGTATTCAATTTGCTTCTGCTGTCTTGTTGCAGGTGACGTCCGGGTGTCATAGCTACCGTGCGCGCAGGTATTACCAGCGGTAGTGGGCGAAGGCGCGGTTGGCCTCTGCCATCTTGTGCATATCCTCGCGGCGCTTCACGGATGCACCGAGGCCGTTGGAGGCATCGAGGATCTCGTTAGCCAGGCGCTCAACTATGGTGTTCTCACGACGCTGGCGGGTAAAGGTAACCATCCAGCGCAGTGCGAGGGTGTTGGAGCGGCCAGGCTTGACCTCAACCGGCACCTGGTAGGTAGCGCCACCAACGCGGCGGGAACGAACCTCGAGGTCCGGGCGGATGTTGCCCAGAGCCTTCTCCAGGGTGCCGACCGGGTCGGTGCCGGTCTTCTCGCGACACTGCTCGAGGGCACCGTAGACGATGCGCTCGGCGGTGGACTTCTTGCCGTCCTGGAGGACCTTGTTGACCAGCTGGGTCACCAGCTCGGACTGGTATACCGGGTCCTTGACTACGGGACGCTTCGGAGCTTGCTGCTTACGCATATCTGATTACTGTCCCTTCTTTGCGCCGTAACGGGAACGAGCCTGCTTACGGTCCTTCACGCCCTGGGTATCCAGCGCGCCACGGATGATCTTGTAGCGAACGCCCGGGAGGTCCTTCACACGGCCACCACGCACGAGCACCATGGAGTGCTCCTGGAGGTTGTGGCCCTCGCCCGGGATGTATGCGGAAACCTCAATACCGGAGGTCAGGCGCACACGTGCGACCTTACGCAGTGCCGAGTTCGGCTTCTTCGGGGTGGTGGTGTACACACGGGTGCACACGCCGCGACGCTGGGGCGAGCCCTTCAGCGCAGCGGTAGCCACCTTCTGACTCTTATCGTGGCGGCCCTTGCGGACCAGCTGCTGAATAGTAGGCATTCACGCTCTTTCTTGTTCTCGCGATCCGTGCGCAAGGTGGCCGTACATGCAAAAATGAGGGCTCTTCTTCGGGGCCCTGCCGATGCATGAACTACCAGCACTTTCACGAAACCGCTTGGAGTTCGTATTTTTCCGCCACGCGATAGGTCGCGAGCGAAACCTCATATACCTTACAACACGCCAAGGTGGCACGGCAAATCCGTGCTATTCTGCGTTCCATGAGCGAGCCGAACCTCCCCCGCAAGCGACTCAGCAGCGCCGAGCGTGCTCGTGCTGAAGCCTCCCTCCACGACGCATTCGTCGATGGCCAGCTCACGGTCACAGAGTTCGACGAGCGATCCGCCGCCCTCTACAGAGCCACCTTTGTCGATGAGCTTCCTGCGCTTATCGACGATCTCTCCCCCGTCACTCCCCAACACAACCAACCCGCCCGGCAAGACGGCACCATGGCTCGCTACGCCACCGGCGAATCGGGCGGTTCCCCGTTCAGCCTTTCCATCATGGGCGGCAGCGAACGCGGCGGTGATTGGCTCGTCGCTCCGAATCACACGTCCATCACGGTCATGGGCGGCAACTCCCTCGACCTGCGCGAAGCGCGACTGAGCGCACACGAGACCATCATCAACGCGTTTGCAGTCATGGGCGGCATTGAAATCATCGTGCCGGAAGACGTGCGCGTGGTGGACGCCGGACTGGGAATCATGGGCGGATTCGGGGTGGAAACCCACCCGTCCTGCACCATCGCACTCGCAGACCTTCCGGTGGATGCGCCTGTCATACGCGTGCGCGGGCTCGCGCTCATGGGCGGGGTAGGCATCGTCCGCGCCGCCCGTGGCGCACGTGTTTAGTGAACGGCGCGGCGAATGAGCTCGCGAATGCGCGCCCGGGTATCGTCGTTAAGTTCTTGGATGGCGTAACTGGTCGGCCACATCGCGCCGTCGTCAAGATGGGCGTTCTCCTGGAACCCGAGCGTGGTATAGCGGGCGTCGAATTTCGACGAGACCTGCAGGAAGAGCACGACGCCGTCTGACCCTTCCCAGGCGGGCATGCCATAGAACGTCCGCGCGTCGAGTTGGGGCGCTTCCTCCGTGACCATCGTGTGGACTGCGGCGGCGAGGTCGCGGTCTTCCGGCAGCATGGCGTCGATCAGCTCCTGCACGGCCTCGAGATTCTTGGCCTTCTTGTTGCCGCCTTTTTCGCGACGCAGTTCTTCTGCGCGCTGGCGCATCGCCTCGCGCTCGGCTTCGCTAAATCCGCTCATGCCGCCACGATACGCATGGATTGACTTGCGCTGTTCAACGCCCTGATCGCGTGTCGGCGGTCTTCCTAAAAGTGTCTTCCTAAATGGAGCTAGCTCCATTTGAACCTACGCCGGTTACAAAAGCCCAGGTCGCACTTCGCCGAGCCCCCTAAATGGAGCTAGCTCTATTTGGGCCTGCGGCGTCGAGAAAACGCCAGGTCGCGCCTCAGCGATCTCTCTAAACGGAGCTAGCTCCATTTGGCCCCGCGCCGGTTGCAAAACACCAGGTCGCGCATCGGCGATTTCCCTAAACGGAGCTAGCTCCATTCACCCCAACCGCTCCCGGCAGCAAAGGTCCTCAAAAGCCACCCCAACGCTTTGGGGCCCACGCAGCCAGCAACGCCAACGGCCCGGCCCCCGCGAAGGGAGCCGGGCCGTTAGCAGCAGACCGAAAAGACCTAGCAGTCAGCCAGAAGGCTAGATCTGGTCGAGCCCGTACTCGTCGAGCGGGACGGAGGCACCGGTGTACTCGCCGAAGCCCTCGTCGCCGTAGATGCCCTCGCCGAAGCTCGGGATGGAGTACGCGGCGGAGCGCGCAGCCTCGGTCGGCTTGACCTGGATGTTGCGGTAGCGGGAGATACCCGTACCGGCCGGGATCAGCTTACCGATGATCACGTTCTCCTTCAGGCCGATGAGCTGGTCGGAGCGCTTGTTGATCGCGGCGTCCGTGAGCACGCGGGTCGTCTCCTGGAAGGAGGCGGCCGACAGCCAGGACTCGGTAGCCAAGGAGGCCTTGGTGATACCCATGATCTCGGAGCGCATCTCTGCCGGCTGGCCTTCGTCCGCGACGGTGGCGGCGTTGACCTGGCGTGCCTCGGCGAGGTCGATCAGCGTGCCCGGCAGGAACTCGGTCGAGCCGGAGTCGATGACCGTGCCGCGGCGCAGCATCTGGCGGATGATGATCTCGATGTGCTTGTCGTGAATCGACACACCCTGGGTGCGGTAGACAGCCTGGACTTCGTCGATGAGGTGCTTCTCCACACCGCGGCGGCCGAGGACCTCGAGCACGTCGTGCGGATCCGCAGCACCGCGGAGCAGGCGGTCGCCGACCTCCACGTGGTCGCCCTCGCGCAGGGAGCGCTCGATCATGGCGTCCGGGTTGGACTCCATCGGGCGGCGCACCTGGGCCAGGCCCTGGCGCTTGGACAGCTTCTCGTAGACCACGTCGTCGGAGCCGTCGTCCGGGTGGATGGTCAGGGTCCAGAAGTTGCCCTCGTCCTCCAGCGAGATCGTACCGGCCACCGACGCGATCGGAGCGCAGTTCTTCGGCACGCGGGCCTCGAACAGCTCCTGCACACGCGGCAGACCACCGGTAATGTCGCCGCCGACACCACCCTGGTGGAAGGTACGCATGGTCAGCTGGGTACCCGGCTCACCAATGGACTGTGCAGCGACGATGCCGACGGCCTCGCCGATGTCCACCAGCTGGCCAGAAGCCATGGACTTGCCGTAGCACTTGGCGCAGACACCGGTCGGGGTCTGGCAGGTCAGCACGGAGCGGACCTTGAGCTCGGTGATGCCCTTCTCCACGAGCGTGTCGATGCGCTCCTCGGACAGCTCGGTGCCGGCCTCGAAGACCACGTTGCCCTCGGAGTCCTTGACGTCGGAAGCCAGGACGCGGCCGGAGACGGAGGTTTCGACCAGCTCGTGGCGGACGAACTTGCCCTCAGAAGCTTCAACCGCAACCGGAACCTTGACACCCTGGTGGGTGCCGCAGTCCTGCTCGCGGACGATGACATCCTGGGCCACGTCCACCAGACGACGGGTGAGGTAGCCGGAGTCAGCGGTACGCAGCGCGGTATCGGCCAGGCCCTTACGGGAACCGTGGGAGTTGTTGAAGTACTCCATCACGGACAGGCCCTCGCGGAAGGAGGTCTTGATCGGGCGGGTGATGTACTCACCGCGCGAGTTCACAACCATGCCCTTCATGCCGGCCAGGGTCCAGATCTGGCGCATGTTACCGGCAGCACCGGACTTCACGATCATCGGGATCGGGTTGTCGTCCGGGTACAGGTCCTCGACGGCCTGGCCGACCTTGTTGGTGGCGTCCTGCCACAGCTCGACCAGACGGTCGTAGCGGTTCTCCTCGGTCAGCGCACCCTTCTCCCAGTACTTGCGCTCGATCTCCTCGGCTTCCTTCTCGTAGCGCTCCAAGACCTCGGTCTTGTTCGGCAGCACGAGCACGTCGGACATCGTAATGGTCACGCCCGAGCGGGTGGACCAGTAGAAGCCGGCGTCCTTCAGCTTGTCCAGGGTCTGCGCAACAGTGATCATGGGGTACTTCTCCACCATGCCCTGGATGATGTCGCCGAGCAGCACCTTGCCGGAGCCGCCGCCCTTACGCACCATCGCGCCTTCCTGGTAGGGGAAGTTGTACGGCAGCAGCTCGTTGAACATGATGCGGCCGAGCGTGGTGTCCATCATCCACGGCTGACCCTTGGTCCAGCCGTCCGGGAACTGCTCCTTTTCCACCTCAACCGTCGGGCGGAGGTGGTCGATGCGGACCTTGATCGGAGCCTGCAGGCCAAGCACGCCACGGTCGTAGGCCATAATGGCCTCGCGGTAGGAGGAGTACACGCCGCGTGCCGGGCCGTTCTCGTCGGCAGGCGCGTACGCGCCCTCGCCGCCGACCTCGGAGGTGGACTTCTCCATGGTGAGGAAGTACAGGCCGGTCACCATGTCCAGGCGCGGGATCGCCAGCGGCTTACCGGACGCCGGGGACAGGATGTTGTTCGAGGACAGCATAAGCACGCGGGCCTCGGCCTGCGCCTCTGCGGACAGCGGCAGGTGGACTGCCATCTGGTCACCGTCGAAGTCGGCGTTGAAGGCCTCACAGGCCAGCGGGTGCAGCTGGATGGCCTTACCCTCGACCAGCTTCGGCTCGAAGGCCTGGATGCCGAGGCGGTGCAGGGTCGGTGCGCGGTTGAGCAGCACCGGGTGCTCGGAAATCGCCTCTTCGAGGACGTCCCACACCTCGGGGCGCTGGCGCTCGACCATGCGCTTCGCGCTCTTGATGTTCTGCGCGTAGTCGTTGTCCACCAGGCGCTTCATCACGAACGGCTTGAACAGCTCGAGTGCCATCAGCTTCGGCAGACCGCACTCGTGCAGCTTGAGCTGCGGACCGACAATAATCACGGAACGACCGGAGTAGTCGACACGCTTACCCAGCAGGTTCTGACGGAAGCGGCCCTGCTTGCCCTTGAGCAGGTCGGACAGGGACTTCAGCGGGCGGGAGCCCGGGCCGGTGACCGGACGGCCGCGGCGGCCGTTGTCGAACAGCGCGTCAACGGACTCCTGCAGCATGCGCTTCTCGTTGTTCACGATGATCTCGGGCGCGCCAAGATCGATCATGCGCTTGAGGCGGTTGTTGCGGTTGATCACGCGACGGTACAGGTCGTTCAGGTCGGAGGTAGCGAAGCGGCCACCGTCCAGCTGCACCATCGGGCGCAGCTCCGGCGGGATCACCGGGATCGCGTCCAGGATCATGCCGGCCGGGTCGTTGCCGGAGCGCTGGAACGCAGCGACAACCTTCAGGCGCTTGAGCGCGCGGACCTTCTTCTGGCCCTTGCCCTCAGCGATGATGGTGCGCAGCTCCTCGGCCTCGGCCTCGAGGTCGAAGTTGCGGATCAGCGTCTGAATCGCCTCGGCGCCCATGCCGCCGGTGAAGTAGTCCTCGTAGCGGTCGACGAGCTCCTCGTAGAGCACCTCGTCGATAATCATCTGCTTCGGGGCCAGCTTCTGGAAGGTCTGCCAGATCTCCTCGAGGCGCTCAACCTCGCGCTCGCCGGCCTCGCGGATGTGGGTCATCTCCTTGTCCGCGGCCTGCTGCACCTTCTTGCGGGCAGCGGCGGTCGCGCCGGAGGCCTCGAGCTCAGCGAGGTCTTCCTCCAGCTTGTGGGCGCGCTCGGCGATCTCGGAGTTGGCGTCCTCCTCGACCTCCTTCTTCTCCAGCAGCATCTCGGCTTCGAGGGTGGACATGTCGTTGTGACGTGCCTCCTCGTCGACACTGGTGATGATGTTGGCAGCGAAGTAAATGATGCGCTCGAGGTCCTTCGGCGCAAGGTCGAGCAGGTAGCCCAGGCGCGAAGGCACGCCCTTGAAGTACCAGATGTGGGTCACGGGAGCAGCGAGCTCGATGTGGCCCATGCGCTCGCGGCGCACCTTGGACTTGGTCACCTCGACGCCGCAGCGCTCACAGATGATGCCCTTGTAACGGACGCGCTTGTACTTACCGCAGGCGCACTCCCAGTCGCGGGTGGGGCCGAAAATGCGCTCGCAGAACAGGCCGTCCTTCTCGGGCTTGAGGGTGCGGTAGTTAATGGTCTCCGGCTTCTTCACTTCGCCGTGGGACCACTTACGGATGTCTTCGGCAGTGGCCAGGCCGATGCGAAGCTCGTTGAAGAGGTTTACGTCAAACACGTAAATTCCCTTTCACCTCCCCCAGCTGGGGAGGATTGCGTGTGGATAGTTTCTTCTCGTTTTCTTTCCAGGCGTCGACAAGCGCATGCTTTTCGACGCCCGCCTGGCGTCTAGACGGAATCCGCCGCAGAGCCCTCGTCGCGCGAGAGGTTGATGCCCAGCGAGGAGCCGGCCTGATCAAACTCATCGTCGTCGCCGTCGAGCTCCATGGCGCTGCCGTCGGTAGAAAGCACCTCAACGTTGAGGCACAGCGACTGCAGCTCCTTGAGCAACACCTTGAAGGACTCGGGGATGCCCGGATCCGGAATGTTGTCGCCCTTGACGATTGCTTCGTAGACCTTCACGCGGCCGACCACGTCGTCCGACTTGATGGTGAGCAGCTCCTGCAGGGTGTAGGCAGCGCCGTAAGCCTGCATTGCCCACACCTCCATCTCGCCGAAGCGCTGGCCACCGAACTGTGCCTTACCACCCAGCGGCTGCTGGGTAATCATGGAGTATGGGCCAGTGGAGCGGGCGTGAATCTTCTCGTCCACGAGGTGGTGCAGCTTGAGCATGTACATGTAGCCGACCGAGATCGGGTACTTGTACGGCTCGCCCGAGCGACCGTCATACAGCTTGGCCTTGCCGTGCTCATCAACCATGACGTCGCCGTCGCGGTTCGGCTTGGAGTTAGCGAGCAGGCCCGCGATCTCGTCATTGGACGCGCCGTCGAACACCGGCGTTGCGGTGAGCGACTCCGGCGGCACGTCGTAAAGCTTCTCGGGCAGGGTCTCCAGCAGCGCGGCGTTGGCCGGGTCATCCGGGTTCACGGTCCAGCCGGCCTTAGCCAGCCAGCCGAGGTGTACCTCGAGGACCTGGCCAATGTTCATACGACGCGGCACACCGTGGGTGTTCAGGATGATGTCCACCGGGGTGCCGTCCTCCATGAACGGCATGTCTTCGGTCGGCAGGATCTTGCCCACGACACCCTTGTTGCCGTGGCGGCCGGCCATCTTGTCGCCGTCCTGGATCTTGCGCTTCTGCGCCACGTAGACGCGGATCATCTCGTTGACACCCGGGGACAGATCGTCGTCGTCCTCGCGGGAGAAGCGACGCACTGCAATGACCTTGCCGGTCTCGCCGTGCGGCACCTTCAGGGAGGTGTCGCGCACCTCGCGAGCCTTCTCACCGAAAATGGCACGCAGTAGGCGCTCCTCCGGGGTCAGCTCGGTCTCACCCTTCGGGGTGACCTTACCGACCAGGATGTCGCCGTCGCGCACGTCCGCGCCGATGCGGATGATGCCGCGCTCGTCGAGGTCCTTGAGCACGTCCTCGGAGACGTTCGGGATCTCGCGGGTGATCTCCTCGGCACCGAGCTTGGTGTCGCGGGCGTCGATCTCGTGCTCCTCAATGTGCACGGAGGTGAGGATGTCCTCCTCTACCACGCGCTGGTTGAGGATGATGGCGTCCTCGTAGTTGTGGCCTTCCCACGGCATGAACGCGACCAGCAGGTTGCGGCCCAGCGCCATTTCGCCGTCCTTCGTGCCCGGGCCATCGGCGATGACCTGGCCGGCCTCAACGCGCTGGCCAGCGGACACGATCGGGGTCTGGTTGTAGCAGGTGCCCTGGTTCGTGCGGTGGAAGGTGCGCAGCTGCTGGGTATCGCGCGTGCCGTCGTCGCCGAGCACGGTGATGTAGTCGCCCGTGACGGTCTCCACAACACCCGTGAGCGGGGAGATGACGGTATCGCCAGCGTCGTACGCGGCGCGCTGCTCCATGCCGGTGGCCACGTACGGGGCCTCGGCGCGCAGCAGCGGCACAGCCTGCTTCTGCATGTTCGCGCCCATCAGGGCACGGTTCGCATCGTCGTGCTCCAGGAACGGAATCATCGCCGTTGCCACGGACACCATCTGGCGCGGAGAGATGTCGAGGTAGTCGACGCCCTGCGGGCCGACGACGCCGATGTCGCCGTCCTTCAGGCGGACCTCGATACGCTCGCCGGTGAGCTGACCGTCCTTGGTCATCGGGGTGGCCGCCTGCGCGATGGCGTAGCGGTCCTCCTCGTCAGCCGTGAGGTAGTCGATCTGGTCGGTGAGCTGGCCGTTGTCCACCTTGCGGTACGGCGTCTCGATGAACCCGAAGGGGTTGACGCGCGCATACGAGGACAGGGCACCGATCAGGCCAATGTTCGGGCCTTCCGGGGTCTCAATCGGGCACATGCGGCCGTAGTGCGAGGGGTGCACGTCTCGGACCTCAATGCCGGCGCGCTCACGCGAGAGGCCGCCCGGGCCCAGCGCGGAGAGACGACGCTTGTGGGTCAGGCCAGACAGGGAGTTGTTCTGGTCCATGAACTGGGACAGCTGCGAGGTACCGAAGAACTCACGGATCGCCGCGGAGACCGGTCGCACATTGATCAGCGAGGTCGGCGTGATCGACTCTGCGTCCTGGGTGGTCATGCGCTCGCGCACGACGCGCTCCATACGGCTCAAGCCGACGCGGACCTGGTTCTGGATCAGCTCGCCGACGGTACGCAGGCGGCGGTTACCAAAGTGGTCGATGTCGTCGGTGTTGATCGGGATGATCTCGCCGGACGGGGAGGTCATCTCGGTCTCGCCCGCGTGCAGGCGCACGAGGTACTCCAGCGTGGTGGCGATGTCCTCTTCGGTCAGCGTCATCAGGCCCTCGTGGTCACCGCCCAGACCGAGCTTGCGGTTGACCTTGTAGCGGCCCACGCGAGCCAGGTCGTAGCGCTTCGCCTTGAAGAAGGAGTTTTCCAGCAGGGACTGCGCAAGATCGCGCGTCGGCTGCTCGCCCGGGCGCTGCTTGCGGTAAATCTCCAGCAGCGCCTCGTCGGTGTTTGCCACACCGTCGTTCTCCAGGGTGGACATCATGAGCTCGGAGAAGCCGAAGCGCTCCGTAATCTGCTCGGTGGTCCAGCCCAGCGCCTTCAGCAGCACGGTCACCGGCTGACGACGCTTGCGGTCAATGCGCACACCAACGGTGTCGCGCTTGTCCACGTCAAACTCCAGCCACGCACCGCGCGAAGGGATCACCTTCACGGCATGCAGCGGGCGCTCGGTGGACTTATCAATCGTCTCGTCGAAGTAGACGCCCGGGGAACGCACGAGCTGGGAGACGACGACACGCTCGGTGCCGTTAACGATGAAAGTGCCCTTGTCCGTCATCAGCGGGAAATCGCCGATGAACACGGTCTGGGACTTAATCTCCTGCGTGTCGTTGTTAATAAACTCCGCGGTGACGTACAGCGGCGCGGAGTAGTTAATGTCCTTGTCTTTGGCCTCCTCGATGGAGTACTTCGCGTCTTCGAAACGCGGCTCGGACAGCGTCAGGCTCATGTTGCCCGAGTAGTCCTGAATTGGGGAGATCTCGTCGAGGATGTCCTCGAGGCCGCTCTTGACGCGTGCCTCATCCCCGCGCAGCTCCTGCTCGCGCTCACGCCACTCAGGCGTGCCGACAAGCCAAGCAAAAGATTCAAGCTGTACATCAAGAAGACCCGGGACGGTGATCGGCTCTTCGATCTTGGCGAACGAGTAACGTTCGGGGGCCCCGGGAATTTCAGCCATTGACATGGTCTGGTTTGAGACTGCCAAGTTGGGTCCTTCCAGCACCTAAGGCGGAGGCCGCTGTGCCCACTCTGGCTCTGCAGGCAAGCGGCGTTTCCGCTGGGTAAGTTAGCATTTCGGTCTGCTTCAGAAGACCCGCCCCCAGAGATGACAAAATCACCTTATCAAATCAGCACTCGCCGAAATCATTGCTGCCCAAAGGCCCGCTTTTCGACGAGCGCCTCATGCAAGGCGCACGCGCACACTGGAGACGGCTTCCAGCGCAACGACTTAGCCTATAGCACACTTCCACGTTTGTAAAGAGACAACACACCCCCGTGCCATCTTTGCGGCGGAGGAGCGAAGCCGTGCCGTCGAAAAGCTTGCTCTCGCTGCCAGAACCCCTCTGGCGACGCCGCTGCGGGGAAGCCTACCACTACAAGTGGCGGGGAAAACAAACTCGCGGCGCGCGCCTAGCGCTCACGGGCCGGGCGGAACGCCCCGACCAGGCCCAAAAGAGCGATAAGCACGCCCAGAGCAAGCACCGCCCACGTGGCCTTTTGCGAGACTGACTGCGAGTAGACGCGCGACAGCTGCTGCACCATAGCCCCGGTGTCCGCGGGGTCCATCTGCGCGTCGTAGGTAATCACGTTGGTGGGGTGCGCGCCCTCGTTGTCCGCGTAAAAGACGTCAACCTTTTCCTTGATACCCACGACTAGCCCGGAGATCTGGTCGACCTGGTACTCGCGATCTGCGGCGTAATAGCGGAAGGTGCGCACGGTCTCCCCCTCAACCTCAATGGAGCTGGTATTGAAGGCATCCGCGTAGCGCAGCGCGAGGTTCGTGGGCTCGATGTGCTGGGTAAAGGTGTAGACGGTGCGGCCCGCGATCTCATCCTCGCCGGCGAACTGCGCGGGCGCGCCGCCGCGCAGCTGCGGATCAAAGATGGCGTAGTCCTGCCGTTGTACATCCGAGGGCAGCTTCAGCCACGGGGCATCTAACGGCACCTCCACCGGCGGCATGCCCATCACGAAGGCCACCTGTGCGGGCAACGCAACCTCGCCGGTAAGACGGTCGAGCACCATCGACCACGTCGAGGCAGTGACGAGGTTGTCAAAGTCCCGCTCGGCGGTACCGGCACGCAGGGTGTCGCCGATGCGCACGCTGGCCACGTCATCATTGGCGGGGTCCTGGATCTCCATGTGAAGCTGGCGCGTCACCGGGGCGCGCTCCCCCTCGCGCGTGCCGTCCTCATCATGCAGCGTCCAGGTGGTGCGCTCCAGGTCAAGCGGCAAACGCCCATCCCCGAGCAGGAAACGCGGCGCGAGCAGACTGCCGACCACGAGCGCAAGGCCGAGGCCGACAAGGAGCGCGGAAAGGATCCGGGATTTAGGCAGCATGGCCAAAAGTGTAATGGACGCCTGCGCGCACGCCCGAGGGTACGTCGTAAGAACAAGGAAGACAGGTGTAGACGAGAAGGTAGCGCTGAGACCTCACGGCAGACGACCTGAAAATTTTGAAGCAGAGCTTACGTTAAGGAAACTCCCATAAGACCAGGTAAAGCGCATTGGCTACGTATTTTTTACACGAAACGTATTTTTTGCGCGTCCTTTCGGTAGGGATATTTTTGTACATTCCCGCGCTTTTTGTGCGCCCACCTGCACTTTTATGGGCACCCTTTTGGTTCCCTAATATTATTCCATACGTAACTACCCCCGGAGTTTCACCCTCAGGAAACGACACAATGCGCCAAACATAGTGATCAGCAACACTTTCTCCCGCTTGCCACATATACACACGTCCACAAATTACCCCCGCGACACCACTTCACCATTCACACTTGTCTAAGAAATGCTTAATGTGAAATGGCACCCCGTCAGAAAATCTTAAGGAGTATGTGATGACATCCACATCACCGCATCACAGCAAGGGCCGCCGCCGCGGCCTTACCATGCTCGCCGCGTCGATGGCTCTCGCGGTCGGCTCACAAGCTCTTCCCGCCGTCGCCGCACCGGCTGCCGGCTTCTCCCCCGCCGCGCACGCCGCCGAGGCACCGGGCGCAGGCGAGTGGGATCCGGCCAACATCGTTGCCGCCGACGCTATCGCCCCCGGCGAGCGCGTCACTAAAGGCAAGCTGGATGGCAAGCGCAACGTGGTCTGGGGCTATCTCTCCTTCGCTGACCGCGGCACGATGGAGGCCGACGACATGCGCAGCACTTGGCGCGACACCGCCGTGCCCGCAGGCATCGACGTCTACATGCGCTATGACACCGGCGGCGGCAAGATGTCCCGCATTCACAAGGCCACCACGCACACCGATAACCTGGGCAACACCGTCTATGCCTTCACCTTCAAAGACGGAAAGCCAACGCTCGCCGACGGCACGTGGAAGGACGGCTCCGCAGACGTCCAGCTGCTCATTGGCCAGGACAACGTGGCGGACAACCCCGCGATCGGCGAGCCGATGGCCGCGGTGCGCGTCACCCCAGGCGGCGCGTGGTACAGCGGTAGCGTCGCTGACTCGCGCAACATGAACTGGTCCATCCACCCGGTCGCCGTAAACGATGCGCGCGGCCCGATGTGGGGCGAAACCCTGGTCAAGATCTACCAGGTCTCCCCCGCCGCCACCGGACTCAAGAGCCGTCTCACCGCCAACGCAAACAAGGCGATCCCTCGCACCTATTCCGGGCGCGTGTGGAACGACTCGATGAAGGGCAACAACACCGAGAACGTCTGGAAGCGCGATGCATACAACATCAACGTGGACAATGGCGTGCTTTTCGACGGCACCGACACCCCGGCGAAGGGCCACACCGTCTACCAGGCAGTGCCAAACGACGCCGCCTACCAGGCCCTCGACGCCATCCGTCGCGAGACGAACCCGCAGAACAACCGACAGCGCGCCGACATCCAGTCGCGCATGAAGCGCATGGCAGACTACGTGCGCGCAAATCCGGAGAACTTCACCGTCTACTCCGCCAAGGTTAACGACGACGGCACCTACACCCTGCGCTCCTCCTTCGACCAGGCGCGTCACGCCGACTACGTCTACATGTGGGTCGAGGACGGCGAGGGCAACATCAAGACCAACCTGTCCGCCTGGAACACTCCGGAGTTCCGGGCACCGGTGGGTAATGATGTTTACACCGAGGCGGGGCACGCGCAGGCGTCGCTAAGCGATCAGAAGTCCTACCCCAACGGGCACGTGCCGGGCCAGGCGCACCGGCCGAATACTCCCACACCGAATTCCCCACGCCGCGACGGCGGCGGCAACTGGTCGAACGTGCACTTCGCGCTGGCGACGAACCAGGACGGCACCGGCCACACGGTCAAGCCGGGCGAAGAGGACCGCACCCCGGACAACGACGCGAATGATCCGACCTACGGCGACCGCGTGGAAACCCCGCGCGGCACCGACACCGTCGTCGGCCCGCCGAAGAACACCGACGGCACCCCGCTGGCGGACGGTACCTCCTACGAGCAGCACCCATCGTTGCCTGTCACCGGCCCGGACGGCACCAAGCTGCCGGAGTTCCCCGGCACCGTCACCGTTGACCCGGACACCGGCAAGGTCACGGTCAACCCGGATAACGGCGCGCGCGAGGGCGACTACGACATCCCGGTGCTGATCACCTACCCGGACGGCACCACCGACACGGTGAACGTTGAGGTCACCGTCCCGGCGCGCCCCGACACCCCGGGTGGCCCTGACGACCCTGACAAGTCGGATGCAGACACTCACGACCCCTACTACCAGCCAGCCCAGGGCAAGCCTGGTGTGGGCACGAGGGTCGACCAGACCGTGAAGGTGCCGAAGGGCACGAAGTTCGAGCCGACCCTGCCGGAGGGCTGGACCGCCACCGACGCGGACGAGGGCGGCGACTTCACAGTCACCCCGGCGAAGAACGCGCGCCCGGGCAAGGTCAACATCCCGGTCCTGGTCACCTACCCGGACGGCTCCCAGGAGACGGTCATCGCGCCGTTTACCGTGCTGCCGCTGGATGCGGACGAGAACGATCCGCGTTACGAGGATGCGGTGACCCCGCCCGGCGAGTCGACCATAATCGCCCCACCGAAGAATCCGGACGGCTCTGACCTGCCGGACGACACGACCTTCGCGCCTGGCGACAACGATGTCCCGGGCACCGTCGAGGTCGACCCGAATACCGGCGAGATCACCGTCACTCCGGATGAGGACGCCACCCCGGGCGACTACGAGATCCCGGTCGAAGTCACCTATCCGGACGGCTCCACCGACACCCCGACCGTCACCATCACTATTCCGGAGGACACCGGCGGCGATGGCGACGGCTCCTCCGACCAAGCCGCCGACAACAACCCGGGCTACGGCACGACCGAGGGCGCGGCGGGCAAGGAGACCAAGGTCTCCCAGGACGGCGACCGCGAGCTGCCGGAGGGCACGAAGATCACCGTCGCTGACGCGCCGGAGGGCTGGACCTTCGGCAAGCCGAACGAGGTCGGCGACTTCACCGTCACCCCGGATGCCGACGCGCTCGACGGCACCCGCGTGACCATCCCGGTCCTCTTCACCTACCCGGACGGCACGAGCGACAGGGCGGACGCCATCTTCATCGTCTCCAACGACGCCGGCGCGAACGACCCCTCCTACAAGGAGACCGAGGCACCGCGCGGCAAGGAGACGCTTGTCGACGCCCCCACCAACCCGGACGGCTCCACGCTGCCCAAGGACACCACCTTCACCCCTGGCGTAAGCGATGACCCTGACTTCCCGGGCAAGGTCGAGATCGACCCGAACACCGGCGAGGTCACGCTGACCCCAGATGAGGACGCCACCCCGGGCGACTACCGTATCCCGGTCGAGGTGACCTACCCGGACGGCACGCAGGAGACCATCGACGTGCCGGTCCGCGTCCCGGACGACGCCACCGTCACTCCGCCTGGCGATGGCGGCGATGGAGGCGACGGTTCCGATGATGGCGACGGCGGTTCCGACGACGGCTCCACGGACGCCGCTGACAATGACCCGGCCTACACCCCCGCGAGCGGACCGGCCGGCAGCGCGACCGAGCTGAAGCAGGACGGCGACCGCGAGCTGCCGGAAGGCACCAAGTTCGTCCTGCCGAAGGCACCGGCCGGCTGGAGCTTCGGCGAGCCCAACGAGCACGGCGACTTCACCGTCACCCCGCCGGAGTCCGCCCTGCCAGGTACCTCCATGACCATCCCTGTGACCGTGGAGTACCCGGATGGTTCTCGCGAGGTCGTGGACGCGCAGTTCGAGGTCGTCGGCTCGAGCGACGATGCGAAGGACAACGATCCCATCTACCCGGACGACACCAAGGTGAAGCCGGGCGAGACGGAGAAGATCGACCCGCCGCGTAACCCGGACGGCTCTGGTCTGCCGGACGACACCAAGTTTGAGAAGGACGACTCGGATCTCCCGGGCACCGTCGAGGTCAACCCGGATACCGGTGAGATCACGGTCACCCCGAACGAGGATGCCAAGCCTGGTGATTACAAAGTGATCGTCGAGATCACCTACCCGGACGGCTCCACCGACACCGTTGAGGTGCCCGTCAAGGTGATCCCTGACGACAAGGGCACGGATACCACCTCGGATGCGGACAACAACACGCCTGGCTACGAGAACCGGGAAGGCCCGGCGGGCACGCCGGTCAAGTTCACGCAGTCCGGCGATCGCGAACTGCCAGAGGGCACGAAGTTCGTCTTCCCGCGCTTCCCCTCCGGCTGGAGCATCGAGGGCGATGCGGCAACTGGTGACTTCACCATCACCTCCCCGAAAGACACGCCGAACGGTACCGAGGTGAAGATCCCGATCATCGTGTCCTACCCGGACGGTTCCAACGCCTCGCTCACCCCGGTGCTCAAGGTCACCAGCACCTCGCCTGGCTCCGACGAGAACCCGGGTACGCCTGGCGACGGTGGCAACGGTAACGACGGCGGTAATGACGGTGGTGACTCCAACGACCGCGAGAAGAACGACCCCACCTACGGTGATGATCGCACGGAAACCCCGCGCGAGAAGGACACCGTAATCGAGGGTCCGAAGAACAAGGACGGCACGGACCTGCCAGACGGTACGACCTTCAAGCCGGGCGAGCACGATTTCCCGGGCAAGGTCGAGGTCGACCCGGGTACCGGTAAGGTCACGGTCACCCCGGACAAGGACGCTAAGGGCGGCAACTACGACATCCCAGTCGTGGTGACGTACCCGGATGGTTCCAGCGTGACCATCACCGTCCCGGTCCGAGTCCCGCCGAAGGCAGGCAACGGCACGGAGGTCGAGGTCGCACCTGGCGACACCGTCATCATCGGCGGCGACGTCGACCCGAAGGATCTGCAGATCCGCTTCCCCGACGGTTCGGTCAAGGACATCTCCGAGCTGGACCCGACCAGGGATAAGAACGGTGACATCATCATCACCATCCCGAAGGATTGGGCCGACGGCACCTACATCGTCGAGACCAAGGATGGCACCCGCGTGGTTGTTCTGAAGGTCCGCAGCCCCCAGACCGGCGGTGGCGAGATCAAGACTGGCTCCTCCGAGCTGAGCGAGCGCTGCGTCGCAGGTCTCGCAGGTGTTGGTATCCCGCTGCTCCTGCTGATCCCGCTGGGCGTGGCCACCCAGGTTGCGATCCCGGGCCTGGAGGACTTCCGCGCCCAGGCTGGCAAGGCAATCGAGCAGGTCAACACCCAGATCCAGCAGCAGATGGGCATCTTCAATGAGCAGCTCGCTCAAGCGCTGGGTAAGAACTTCCCGGCCCGCGAGCTCGGTACAGCCGCAGCTGGCCTGGCGATCACGCTACTCGGTCTGCTCATCGCCGACCAGATCGCCCAGGCTTGTGCCCCGGGCTACGACGGGCTGAGCTCCAAGATTAGCGGCGGCGAAGGTGACAAGGCGCAAGGGTCTTCCACGCAAGGGTCTTCCACTAAGGAGGACGCGAAGAAGAACGAGGAGGATGAAAGCTAGTCCCTTGTAGCGGCACAAGGTTCACTACGGCACACCCCTGCACGGTCGTTGCGACGACCGGGCGGGGGTTCTGTCGTGTGTGCAGCAGGCAACTCGCCCGCTAGTTCATCAGCACTGCGATTGCGTCGCCACGTTCAGCCGCTGCCGCGTAGATCGTAGCTAGCTCCCCTACCGCATACGAGTCTTCCATCGTCCCAAGGTCGATAGCATCAAGCAGGGACGAAAGCTTTTCGACGTCACCCGGCTCGTTGCCCCGCAGTCCATCCGTTTCCTGCTGCGGATCCAAGTCGACGCCCCCATACACAATCGCCGCCGCAGCATCTTCACCGACGAGTTCGACCAGCACCCGGTGCGTCGCGCCGTACAGCTTATCGATATCTGCAACCGGGTACGTTTCTTCCTCCATCGCATCACACACTGTGTCTGCACGGGTCTCAGCATCAGCGGAAAGAAGCGACGAATACTCTCCCGCCGGCATCGACACATAGATCGGAATAGGACCACTCACCCCGTCATCAGCCAACGACTCCGACTCGACCGAAGTCTCAGCCGCGACCTTGTTATCTGAAGCAGCCAGCATCCGGTCGAGAGCGCCATCAAGATACTTGTTTTTGCCCCGGAAGCGCGATGTCGCCAACCATTGCAGCTCCGGAGCTTCACGAAAGAACTTCTTCCGCACCCCTGTTTGGATCACCACGGATTGTTGTCCTGCGATCGTGTCTGACTCAATCCGCAGCAGCCTGTCGAGTTGGTCAATATTGGATGCCGACATCACCTCACACAAAATGGTCAGATCGAAATTCAGTACCGCGTCCAGCTCAGGACCCATCTCCTCGTCTTTGAGCCGCTCCATTTCATCGACCACATAGCTAATGTCGGGGTATTTCACCCCGAGCCCCGGAAAACACCCAAAGAGATAGCGAGCTAGTGGATCATCAAACGATCGCTCCGCCAGCGGACGGACTCCCTCACGAATCGCGTTGAGCTCAGTCCGACTTGCATGCTCTTTGAGTTGGTCGAACAGACTCATACTCGCATCCGGGTCAAGCATGTTTGCCAATTCAGGATTGACTTCCTCCACCACCCGCAGAATCTCACCGCGAGCAGCCTCCGCCTGGTTCTTCCGATCCAGCTTCACGAACATGTCCGTAACTCCTCACCTGTGAAAGTCTCAACTACAGATCGAAAACGTGACTGACTCACGCGATACCGTAGGGCGAGCGGAAAATCGATGAGTCACTCTCAAGCGCGGCGAAAACCTTCCCAACCGCGAATTCCACTTCCGCCTCGCAGTACAGCGCTCACAGGTTGCCAGGGTACCGAATAGTCTTCGAATTCGAAGGCTAAACCGAGTGCTACCTGGCCTGAGCACCCGCTCCTCAGCGGTAAGGGAACTGCACTCCTGCACCCCCCAAACACGCGAAACCCCCGCTCCCCGGTGTAAATACCGGCGGCGGGGGTAGCGTCGAGAAGCGAAAGGCTCTTACTTGAGGGAGACCTTTGCGCCAGCCTCCTCGAGCTTAGCCTTAGCAGCCTCAGCGTCGTCCTTGGAAGCGCCCTCGAGGATGGCCTTCGGTGCACCCTCGACCATTTCCTTAGCGTCCTTCAGGCCCAGGCCGGAGACGATCTCGCGGACAGCCTTAATGACACCGATCTTCTTCGCGCCAGCGTCCTCGAGAACGACGTCAAACTCGTCCTTCTCCTCAGCAGCGGCAGCGTCGCCAGCAGCGCCCGGAGCAGCAGCAACAGCAGCAACCGGTGCAGCAGCGGTGACGTCGAAGACCTCCTCGAATTCCTTCAGGAACTCGGAAAGCTCGATGAGGGTCATTTCCTTGAACTGCTCAATGAGCTCGTCCTTAGACAGCTTAGCCATGGTGGCATCCTTTCTGTTGGTGGGCGTTTCCGCCCGAATGTTTGGTGTGTGTAGTTAGTTCGCGTTATGCGGCGTCGTCCTGCTTGTCCTGCAGTGCAGCGACAAGGCGGGCCGTCTTGGACGCCGGAGCCTGGAACAGGCCGGCGGCCTTTGCCAAGGAGCCCTCGAAGGCACCAGCGAGCTTTGCAAGAGTGGTCTCGCGGTTGTCCATCTCGGCGATGGCGTCAACCTGAGCAGCGTCGATGGCTTTGCCATCCATGTAGCCGCCCTTGATCACGAATGCGTCGTGATCCTTGTTGAACTTCTTCATGACCTTCGCAGCGTCGACTGCCTCGCCCTTGATGAAGGCGACAGCGGTCGGGCCGACAAGAAGATCGTCGAGACCCTCGATGCCCTGCTCGTTAGCAGCGATCTTGATGAGGGTGTTCTTGGCGACGTGGTATTCGACGTCGAAGCCGAGCTCACCGCGGAGTTCCTGCAGCTGACCAACGGTCAGGCCACGGTACTCAGTCAGCACGATCGAGCTAGCTGCCTCGAACTTCTCCTTCAGAACCTTTAGCTCCTGCTCGTTCTTCGGGTTAGCCATGTACACACGCCTCCTTCCAATTCTTCATGTCCTTCAATCCGCCCGGGACACAAAAAGTGCCCCGTGCAGAAGCACGAGGCACCTGAAAGGCAAGCCACGTTCCTCCTGCGTGGGTCGATCCCTGGAGTGGGATACCTTCGACTCCGCGTGACGCAGAGTGACCGACGGTCTTCGGTGAAACTTGAGCGCGGGTTTGCACCCGTTCAAACTTCGTGTCGTAGCTTAGCTGGTTGTGGGCGCTGATTCCAAATCGCGGTTGCCTGGTTTGCACTGATGACTGTTTTCGTTTTTGCGCGAAACAGTCATCAGCGAGTTTTCGGCCTTTTCCGGCTTCCTCGACCTGGGCTTTTGCGCGGCAGTTTTCGCTGATGACTGTTTTTGAGATTTTGCAAAACAGTCATCAGCGATTCTGTTCACCCGAAGCATGCCGGAGCATCTTCGCTGCCGCGGCAAACAGCACGATCCCACCCAGCAGCGCCATCAGCCCCACGCCCAGGATCAGTCCGCCCCAGAACCCGCCGGCGGTGATCCCCTGCGCGGCCATAATCTGCTGCGCATCCGCGTCATCCTCGGCCGCGTGCAAACTGTTGGGGTCAGTCCCGTCAAAGGAGGACACAATTCCGCCGCCAGCAGCTGCAGTGCTTGTCGATGCCGCAGACGTCGCCGCCTTTGTCGCCCGTTTCCCACTCGCGGTCGCACTCGGTTTCGCCTGCGCAGTCTTCTTTACCTGGCCAGAAGATTTCTTCTGCGCCGTCGGCTTCGCGTGCTCCGCTGGTTTTTCCTGCGCCTGCGCCCGGCGCGCAGTCTGCGTCGCAGACTTTTGCTCGGCAGGACGCTGCACAGGGCGCTGTGTCGCGCGCTGCTCGGTTGGCCGCGCAGTAGCGGTAGTCCGCGGTCCAGCAGTCTGCGTCGCAGACTCCGCCTTTCCGCTGCGGCCCAGCAGGTGCGCGAAGAAAGGCCCAGCCTTCTCACCAAACGAGGCGAATTCCTTATCTATATCGCGGATGCCCTTTGCCAGCGCACCCAGCCAGGAATCGGGCTCGCCGGAATCCGTGGCAGAAGACGCGCCGCAGTTATCCAGGTCAACACCTTCCAGCGCCGCGTACCCATTCGAGGCATACTCCTTGGCCTGTTGCACTGCGTCATCACCAACAGCAAAGGTGGCAGTGAGGTCCTTGGAGAACGGTGCCCCCGCGGCATCGGTGCCGGCGAACGTGAAGGTCGCAGCGTAGAACCCTGCTTTTGTAAAACCGAAAGCCTGGTGATCGTGATCGTTTAGTCCGTACTCCAGGGTGCGCGAACTGTCGCCGGAGTCGAGCTCTAGCTTCGCCCCTCCAACGCCTTCGTGCCAGGTGTAGATCCGCCCCGGACCGCGCACATCCCGCATGGTCACGGTGATTTTGCTGCCCTGCTGCAGGCTGTCCCCCGACAGGCGCGTGGTGGAAAAGCCGAGCCACGGCAGCCCTTTCACCTGTGCTTGCGGTAGCACCCACATAGATTCGGGCTCGCCTGGAAAGGTGCTGCGGAAGTTTGCGGGGATCTCTGTTTTCGCGGGATCGGGGACCTCGAAGAGGAAGGTTCCGGAGTCACGCGGGGTTGGCGCGCGGGGGTCGCTGTCGTCGATGAGTTTCGCGGCGATACCGCCCTCGTCCACCAGGCCCATATCCATATGCCCCGTACTAATCAGCGCCGAGGGTTTGGTGTGCAGCGCGCTCGCGGCTTCGCAGCGCGCGTCGGGCGCCGGTTTCGGGGAGGTGGGCGGCGCAGGCTCGGCAGAAGTAGACGGCGCGGGCTCAGCTGGAGCAGGCGGCGCGGGCTCGGCTGGAGCAGGCGGCACCGACGGCACTGACGGCTCAGTAGGCGCAGGCTCAACAGACGTAGAAGGCTCGGCCGGTTCCCCCGCGTCTCCGCCGACGTAGTGCTTCACCTCACGCAGCTCGGTGGTGGTGCCGTCGGCAAGGCCTACGTCGCTGTCGTCGCCGACGAGCCAGTATTGGGTTATGGGGTCGGTGAGCTGGCTCGTGCCGTCGTCAAGCACTGCCCTGCCTTGCCACGTCATGGCGTAGATGCCGGGTTTGCTGAATGTCCAGTTGAAGTGGCCGTGCCCGCCGACCTCGTACTCGATGCTCTGGGCGGCGGGGTCGGCGCTGTTGAAGAGGATTTCCGCAGGCGAGATGGCATTTTTGAAGAAGATCTGGACATCACCCGGCCCCTCCATTTCGGTCAGGTCGAAGTACATCAGGTCGTCCTTATAGTTGGACGGGATGGTCTCCGGGTCGCCCTCGTGGGCGGGGTCGAAGGCACCGATGCCGGACCAGATGGGCCGCCAGTTGTCGCTCCAGTCCACGGACTGCGGGGCGATCCAGACGCTTTCGCCCGGGGTACCGAGGAAGTCGAGGGAGCCGTCGTCGGGGATCTGAATGCGGGAGACCTCGTTGCCTTCTGCGTCGGCGTCGCGCGGCAGGCGGAAGCAGATGGAATCCTGGTCCACGACCTGCTGCCCGTCCACTGCCATGACTTTGAGCTCATCGGCGACACTGGTGCCGTAGAGCGCGTCGTTGTGCGAGTGGTAGAGCAGCTTGCGGCCCGCGCACGGGTGGGTCTTCCCCTCCCATTCCGTGTCGGCGGGCAGGTCGACGCCAAAGCCCACATCGCCGGGAACGTGCCCGGTGTCGGTCAGCTCGGCGGCGAAAGCTACCGGAGCGCTAACCACAACAAGCACCGCTGCGGTGACGAGTCTCAAAGAGCGCATCTAGACGGTCTCCTTCCGGATGGTGCGCAGCACGCCGCGCCGCGGGGCGAACAGCCAGCTCAGCCCGAAGATGGCGGTCACGCACAGGACAATCGTGGCGCCAGTGGGCGAGTCGAAAGACCACGCGAGCCACACACCAAGCACGCTTCCCGCAACCCCGATGAGCGCGGCGAGCAGCATCATGGTTTCCAGGTTGTCGGTAAACAGCCGAGCGGCAGAAGCGGGCGTGACCAAAAGCGCGATGACCAGGATGTTGCCGATGGTCTGCACGGACACCACCACCGCGGCCGTCACGCACAAATACAGCGCCAGGTCCAGCGTGGCAACCGGCAGGTGCATCGCGCGGGCGGTCTCGCGGTCGAGCGCCACCGCGGTCAGCCACGGCCGCAGCGCCACCATCAGCGCGATGATCAGTGCCCCGGTGATCCCGCTGACCGCGAGGTCGCGGGGGCTTACGCCAGTCAGGGAGCCAAAAAGAAAGGCGCTTAGCGACGCCGTGTAGCCCTCCACCCGCGAAATAATGACCAACCCCAGCGCGAAGGCTGCCGCGAACACGATGCCGATGATCGCGTCCTCTTTAATCGTTCTGCGCTGCGACAACACCGCGATCAGGATCGCCACCAGCGCCCCGGCCACAGCCCCGCCGAGCAAGACGGAGGCGTGCAGCGCAAAGGCGACGGCCACGCCCGGGAAGACGGCGTGCGCGACCGCGTCGCCGATAAACGCCATGCCGCGCAGCACCACGAAACAGCCGACCACGGCGCACAGCACCGAGGCGCACACCGCCGCGGCCAGCGCGCGTGGCAGAAACGCCAGCTGGGGGTTGGCCACGTCGGCAAGGAATTGCAGAAAACCGATCTCAAGCACTGGCGGCCTCCCGCACGTGTGTCTGAAGCGCGGCCAGCCATGGCGAATCCGGGCCGACGCCGAAGGTGTCCATCCATGCCTCTCGTTCGGTGAGCGCGTGCGGCGCGGCGTCGGCGACGATGCCGCGGTTGAACAGCACAAGGCGGTCGCAGGCGTCGACGGCCTCGACGATGTTGTGGGTAGACATCACGATCGCGATGCCCTGGTCGGCCAGTTCGCGGAATAGCCCCAGGAGTTGTTCGGTGGACGGGATGTCGAGGCCGGTAAACGGCTCGTCGAGAAGCAGTGCCTTGGGCTTGCGCACCAGGGCGCGGGCGACGAGCACGCGCTGGCGCTGGCCGCCGGAGAGATCCGCGATGGGGCGGCGGGCCAGCTCAGCGAGGTTCACGCACTCGAGCGCCTCGGCGACCGCCGCCCGCGTGTCCGCGCCCGCGCGCTTGTACCAAGGCCGCAGGTCCAGGGTGGCGTTTTCCACGGCAGAGGCGACGTCGATGGGAAAGTCCCAGGCCACGTCGTGGCGCTGCGGGACGTAGCCAACGCGCTTGCGCACCTGCCGACCCCGCGCACCAGCGACACTCACGGTACCGCGCGCACCCGGGATGAGCCCGAGAATGGCGCGCAGCAGTGTCGTTTTGCCCGCGCCGTTCGGGCCGATGAGGCCGACGAACTCGCCGCGGCCAATGCGCAGATCAACCCCGCGCATCACGCTGCGGCCCGGGTAGCCGGCGTCGAGCCCTTCCACCTGGATCAATGCTGCTTCGCTCACTTACTCCCTCCCCTTCCGCGCGCGCACGAGCAGCAACGCAATAAGTGCGATGACCAGCACGCCGACACCAAGCGCGACGAGCAGCCCGGTGTACTGACCGCCTGCCTGCGTCTCTTCCTCCGCCGCGGCCTCCCCGCCACGGAAGGGGCCTGCAAACGTGGCGGCACGCGCCTGCGCCGGATCGGTGCCGTCGCCTACCGCCACGCGCACGACCTGCTCATCGGTATGTGTCACGCCCTCGTTGTCTTTGACGACCGCGCGAACGCCGACCAGATGGACGCCGGGCTCAGTGAAGACCCAGTTGGCGTGGGTGTGTGTGTTCGGCTCCACCCACATCGGCTGGGTGCCGTCGACCTGTGAGGTCCACAGCAGTTGCGGCTCGTGGAACCCGCCGGGTTGCAGGAACAGGGAAAACTCGCCTTCGCCCTCGTGTCCGCCGAACTCCAGGCTCACCCCGTTGGAGGAGCGCTCGAGCAACGACGGCGCCTGCGCGTTCCAGCCCAGCCAGGGCACGCCTTGTACCTCGGTCTGCGGTATCACCCACACGTCCTCGCCCGCGCCCGCGCCGGTGAAGTCGAAATCCCCGGTCTCGGGCAGGGTCTGCTTCGCGGCGTCGGAGACCTGCAACACTACGTCGTCAAGCTCGCGCCACACGGGCGGTTCCTGCGAATCGTCGCGCGCGAGCATGGTGAGTTCGCCGTCGACGAACATCGTGCCAAGATCGACGTGACCTGCGCTAATGACAGCATCGCCGTGGGCGATCTGCTCGTCACCACTGACAGTCTGCTGCAGCGCCGGATCTGTCTGCGCGCCAGCCGCGGGCGCAAGCGCAATCGCCGCCGCCAGGAGCATCGTTTGCATTTTCATTTAAGGTTTCCTTTCACTCAAGCATTTGCTTATCGACGCCGCGTTTTCCTCCACGAGGCGCACATACGTCCCCGCCGGCCCCGCTCCCGGCGGGTCGAGCGTGTCCCCGCGGATCGGACACACTTCGATGCCCAACTGCGCCGCGGTCTCGGTGAGCACGCTGCTCGCGCCCGCGACCTGCGGCTCCAAAAAGACCGCGGGTACGCGCAGGTTTTCCAGCGTGCGGGTAAAGGCGATGACGTCGCGGGGGCTCGGCTCCACACTCGGGTTCGGGGTGACGAAGCCTGCGATCCGCAGCCCGTAGGCCTCGCCCAGATACGAGTAGCCGTGGTGGGTGGTGACCAGGTTGCGGTTGGCTTCCGGGATCTGCGCCACGGCCTGGCGCATCACCTCGTCCGCGCGGTCCAGCTCCTCTAGGTATGCGTCCGTGTTGCGCGCGTAGTCGGCCGCGTGCGCAGGATCCGCGCTGCTCAGCGTGTCGCGGACGACCTTGACCACCGCCTGCATGGCACGCACGTCGTGCCAGAAGTGCGGGTCCAACTCGCCGTGGACGTGGTTGCCCAGCACCGCCTGCGGAAGCAGGTAGGTCTCGCCGCCGGGATCGCCGAGGAAGCGGAAGGCACGCTCGGGCGGAACCGGCTGCAGCGTCGTGGTCGGCACCGCGATCACCGCGTCGGCCGGGTCCACATCACCCAGGTCGTCGTGGCGCAGGGTGAGGTGGGCTTTCCCATCGTGGTAGACGGTGGTGATGTCTACGTGCCCCTGGTCCAGCACTGTCTTGCCCGGCGCTACCTGGGCGGGGTCCTGGCCCACCACCACGGTGAAGGTGTCCTCCGCGCTGCCGCGGACTTCCTCGTCAGCGACCGCGTCGCGGACCTCGCCGCGCAACGTGAACTCGTAGACCCCGGGAGCGGAGAAGGCCCAGCTGACGTGGGTGTGGGCGTCGACAGGCAGCGTGGTCGCGTCGCGCGAATCGATGCCGTCGTGCGAATCGAAGACCACCTCCGGAGTGCCGAAGGTGCCGAGGATGAAGGCGAAGATATCGCCTGGGCCGTCGGCACTCACAAGCGAAAGCTCCGTGATGCCGGTGACGGGCAGTTCCTTGCCCGTATCTACGCGCAGACCCAGCCACACGGTGTCCAGGCTGGCATCCTCGACCAGGCGGATCGGCGAAAAGCCGTAGCGCTGCGCCTGCTCAGCGACCTCCACCACGGGGGTGTCCTCGGCTGCTGTGGCGTCGATGGTGTGGGTCAGCGACTGCGGTTCCAGCAGCAGACCGTTGGTGAAGACGGCGTCGGCGTACGCGATGTCGCGGGTGGCGTGCAGGCTCGGCTCGTAGGTGTGCGGGTCCACGCCCGCGCCGATGAGCGGCGTGACCTCGGCGTGCTCCCCGCCGACGTTTTCCACTACGTCCGCGAGGATGGAGGTCGACGCCACCACGCGGAGCTTGTCCGTCTCAGGTGTGCCGGTGGCCGGACTGCACGCGCTGAGTGCGAGGGCGGCGGCGATTGCGGCTGCGTGTATCGGCTTCACTGGTCGACCCCGAATGCTGCGAGCAGCCGACGGCGCAGCGCCGTGTCCAGGCACAACATGCCACCGCCGAAGACGAGGATGCCCAGGCCGAGCACCGCGATCGGCAGCGTCATCACGGTCGTGCCGGTCTCGGCGAGCGCGCCGTTGCGGGTACTGGTGGTGCCGGCGTTATCACCGGTGCCTGCGTTGCCTGCGCCGCTCGCGCTGCCTGCGCTGCCTGCGCCGCCTGCAGTACCCGCCGCGTGCGTTTCACCGCAGTCCCCCTCCGCGTCGTAGACGGAGCCGAAGTCGAAGTGCCCGTCGTCAGCATTGCCGGTGCCTCCCACCTCGAAGGTGAGCGTCGCGGTACCGCTGAGCTCGCCGCCGTCCTTGGCGGTAGCGGTGTGGCGGATTCCTACGTGGTAGGTGCCCGGGGCGCTGAAGACCCAGTTGGGGTGGACGTGCGAGTTCGCCGGGATGGTGTGGCTGCCCTGCGCGCTGCCGTTCTCAGCGCGGAACCACTCCTCGCCCACGATTGCACCCAGTCCGCCCTGGGTAAAGACGAACATGCTGCCGGGTCCGTCGAAGCTGGTTACCTCCCAGGTCACGTCACCCGTGGTGTGCTCGAGAAGCGACTCGTGCTGCGTATTCGCACCCAACCAAGGGACCCCGGCCTGCTGAGTTGCGCCGATCATCCAGGCTTTGCCAGCCGGGATCGGCCCAACCGCCTCGGGCAGCTCAGTCTGCGCGGCCTCCCCGAGTCCGAAAACCATGTCGGCCGGGTCATTCCAGGTGGCCGGCACCTGGCGATCGTCTTTGACCTGCGGGCGCAGCCCCGGCTTGCACGCTGCGGTTTCCGTCTTCTGCACGGTTTCCTGCGCGACCTCGTTCGCGTGCTCTTCTACCTGGAGCTCAGGCGCGTCGGTCTCCGCCAGCGTCCCCATTCCCGCCGCCTCAGCCTGCTCACCAACGCGCCAGGTGTACGTCGCTTCGTTCGACGTCGCGCCATCCGCGTGCGCCACCACGCGCATGGTGTACGTGCCGGGCTGAGTAAAGAGCCAGTTCGCGTGTGCATGGGCGGGCGCATCCTGGTGGATCTTCTCGCCAGCGGTGACCTCGAGCGCACCGCTTGCAAGCACCGGGCCAATGCCACCGAGGCCCTGCGTCTGGAAGAGATACACGGACCCCGGGCCGTCGATCTCAAGGAACTCGATATCAATGTCGTTGGAGCCCGCGAGCGCCTGCGTATCCCAGCCGGGCCAGAGCAGATCCGCCTGCTGAGTCTGCGGCAGAAAGTAGCCGACTTCACCGATGCCCTCCAGGGAGGCAGTTTCCTCCGTGTATGCGTGCTCACCCACCACGAGCTCCACATCCTCCGGCGCATGACGCACGTGCGTGCCGGTGACGTCCTCCTGCAGGCTCAGCGCAACTGTGTCGCCATCTGGATGCACCGCGAACGCGTCCACGTGGCCCGTCTCCAGGGTCAGTTCGGCCGCGGCGGCGCGCGGCACGGTGAGCACTAGGACAAGGATCGCCATTATCGACGCCAACACGCGCCGCACATCTCCAAAAGTTTGCACCTAATGAACACTATTTTCATTAAGTGCGTGAGGCAAATCGCCAGGCACACAGGTTGTTCCCAGACTAATTCCGCACGTGCGGAACCTTGGGATGATTCCAGCCTGGGTACCGGCGTACCGGCGGCCCCAAACGTTGCGCCGGGCGATGCCCCAAATGGAGCTAGCTCCATTTACACCAACGCTGCCTGCAAAACCCCAGGTCGCCACTCGACCGCAACCCCAAACGGAGCTAGCTCCATTTAGACCCGGACGCCAACCCCACCAACCCCCGCACCCAACACACCCCCAAACACAAAAAGCGCCCCGACACCAGACACACAGAGTCTGGCACCGGGGCGCTTTACGTGCGTGGGACTTATGCCTTCTTGGCGTAGTCCTTCTCCACGGACGGGTCAACCGGGACGCCCGGGCCCTGGGTCGCGGAAACCACGATCTTCTTCAGGTAGATGCCCTTGGCGGATGCCGGCTTCAGACGCAGCACCTCATCAAGCAGGGCACCGTAGTTCTCGGCGAGCTGCTCAGCGGTGAAGGAAGCCTTGCCGATCAGCGCGTGCAGGTTCGCAGCCTTGTCGACGCGGAAGGCGATCTTGCCGCCCTTGGACTCGGAGACAGCCTTCGCCACGTCCGGGGTGACGGTGCCGGTCTTCGGGTTCGGCATCAGGCCACGCGGGCCGAGCACGCGAGCGACGCGGCCGACCTTGGCCATCTGGTCCGGCGTTGCGATCGCAACGTCGAAGTCGAGCTGACCAGCGTTGATCTGCTCGATGAGCTCGTCGGTGCCAACGATGTCGGCACCAGCTTCCTTTGCCTTGGTGGCGTTCTCGCCCTCGGCAAAGACGGCGACGCGGACGGTCTTACCGGTGCCGTGCGGCAGGTTGACGGTGCCGCGAACCAGCTGGTCTGCCTTGCGCGGGTCGACGGACAGGCGCATGGCGACGTCGATGGTGGCGTCGTAGTTCTTGGAGGAGGTCTCCTGCGCCAGCTTGACGGCGTCGAGCGGGTGGTACAGGGCGTTGCGGTCGACCTGTGCGAGAGTCTCGTTGTAACGCTTGGACTTCTTAGCCATGTTGCGTTCCTTTCTTCGAATGTGATTTCAAGGAGTGGTGGTCCGGGCCTGGCCGGCCCTCCCACCGGGGAAACGTCGAGTAGGTTTTACTTCTCGACGGTGATGCCCATGGAACGGGCGGTACCAGCGATAATCGCGGCGCCAGCCTCGATGTCGCGGGCGTTGAGGTCCTTCTTCTTGGTCTCAGCGATCTCCTTGCACTGATCCCAGGTGACGGAGCCGACCTTCTGGGTGTGCGGGACGCCGGAGCCCTTCTGAATACCCGCAGCCTTGAGCAGCAGGGAAGCTGCCGGCGGGGACTTCAGGATGAAGTCGAAGGAGCGGTCCTCGTAGACGGTGATTTCCACCGGGATGATGTTGCCGCGCATCGATTCGGTAGCGGCGTTGTAGGCCTTGGTGAACTCGACGATGTTCACGCCGTGCGCACCGAGAGCCGGACCAACCGGCGGAGCCGGGTTCGCCATGCCTGCTTCGATCTGCAGCTTGATCAGGCCAGTGACCTTCTTCTTTGCCATCGTTAAACCTCAATTCCTTGGTACGACGCTCCACCCACGATGCTTGGTGGCGCGCCTCCGGATGCCCTATTTCGTTCAGAGCCACCGGGGAGACGAACAAAAACGTCGCGCCTTACCCACGTGTGGGCACGCGCGACGTATCAGCTTACGGCAGGTAGAGCTTCAGAAGCAAAACGCTTCTGTTACATGATCCGCTCGATCTGGTCTGCGGTCAGCTCCACCGGGGTCTCGCGGCCGAAGATGGACACGAGCGCCTGGATCTTGCCGGTCTCGTCGTCGATCTCTGAAATGGTCGCGGAGACAGAAGCGAAGGCGCCGGACAGGATGGTGACGGCCTCGCCGACCTTGTAGTCGTGCGAGATCTTCGGTGTGCTCTCCTCCTGCGGCAGATCCACGACGGTCTCGCCCTCGGCGTTGGTCTTCGCCGACTGGCCCTCGACCGGGGCGGCCTTGGGCATCAGGAACTTAGCGACGTCACGGTGCTTGACGGGCGTCGCATTCCCCTCATTGCCCACGAAGCTGGTCACACCCGGAGTCTCGCGAACCACGGACCACGCCGCGTCGTTCATCTCCATGCGCACGAGCACGTAGCCCGGCAGCAGCTTGCGCTTAACCAGCTTGCGCTTGTCGTCCTTCTTTTCCATGACCTGCTCGATGGGCACGACCACGTCGTAGATGGAGTCCTCCACCTCGAGGGTCTGGATACGCATCTCCAGGTTGGTCTTCACCTTGTTCTCGTAGCCCGAGTAGGACTGGATGATGTACCAATCGCCCGGCAGCTTCTTCAGCTCGCGCACGTAGGCGCGCAGGCGGCGCTTGTACTCGGCGTCCGCCTCGGCCGCCTCGTCGTCGCCCAGCGCGGAAGCCGCAGCGTCGACGTCACCCTGCGCGATCTCGCCTTCTGCTGCAGTCTCAGCCGCTGGCTCGGTCTCGGGATCAGTCTCCGGCGCAACCGGGGCACCCTCCTCGACCATGTCGAGCTCTGCCTCGCGCTCGGCCTCTGCTGCCTCTGCGTCAGGCTCCTGCGTGGCGTCGTCCGCGTTGGTTTCCGGGTTGGTTTCCGGATCGGTCTGCGCCTCCACGGGCGCGCCCTCCCCGATCATCTCCAGCTCGTTGTCCTCTGCCATGGTCAGTCTCCTTCGATCCTTTACACGTCCCACCCAAGCGTACCCACCTTGGCGGGTACGAGTGCGGGCCAAAAACTTATCCCGCCCCTCGAGTCTTTCCGAGGCGGCGGGATATTAAATAACCTTCAAGCATTATAGCTAACGGATGAAGATCCATTCAACCAGCATTGTGGCCAGGCGATCAGTGCCCCACACCATGATGGTCAGCACGATGAGGAAGGCGAACACGATCAGCGTGTAGTTCAGCATTTCTTTGCCGGTCGGCCAGATGACCTTGCGCATCTCCTCGACGACTTCGCCGGGGAACGCGGCGACGCTGCTCTTCTTCGAGTCCTCGTCGGTGTCGGGCTGCGCGGGCGTGCGCTTCTGCTCGTAAGCGTCCGTGGAAACAGGAGAAACCCCGCGCAGCTGACGCTTGCCGGTCGGCTGTGCTGGGTTCTGACCGTTGGGGTTAGTCAAGAAAACTCCTCCACGTTGATGTTTTGGCAGGGGCGACAGGACTCGAACCTGCAACCTACGGTTTTGGAGACCGTTGCGCTACCAATTGCGCCACGCCCCTAGGTTCCTGCTTTGCTTTACACGTACAGGAGCCTAACCCTACCACGGACACCGTCGCGCCCGCTTCAAAGGTTGAGTAGCGATGGAGAGAATTGAACTCTCGACACAGCGATTATGAGTCGCTTGCTCTACCACTGAGCTACACCGCCCTGCGCCTACCGGGGAAGGCCCCGGCAAACAACAGAGCCCCCTGACAGAATCGAACTGTCGACCTTTTCCTTACCATGGAAACGCTCTGCCGACTGAGCTAAGGGGGCACAGCCTCGCTGTTGTGAGTCTTACCTTTCGGTGTGACCCGCTCCGTTGAAGCCTTGAAAAGATTAACCCGAACTGCTTATAGAACACAAATCGCCTGCACAGTACACATTTTCACGCATGTTTATCCGCACTATAAACCGCCCCTCCCGGGCACCCCGCGAAGAGCCGTGAAAGATTTTTTCACCCCGCACCGTTTCCCCAGGAAACTTGTATATACAACTGGAAAAGTGGTCGAATCTTTCACGTGCGCCACCGAGCAACCCCAACCGCCACCGAGCAACCCCAACCCGCAACCGCAAAAACCCACCGCCTCACAAACGAGGCAGTGGGTGAACACTGTGCCAGGTAGAAGATTCGAACTTCTGAAGGCGAATGCCGGCGGATTTACAGTCCGCTCCCTTTGGCCGCTCGGGCAACCTGGCGTGCACCTTAAGTGCGTTGACTACCTTACAACACCCCTGCTAGCAAACAACAAATCAGCAGGTCATCAACCACAAAGAAGCCTAACCAACCCGGTCGATGGTGTAGCGAGACAGCTGGCGCAGCGCCTCGGTGGCGGGCCCCTGGGGCAGGGTGTCGAGTTCGCGGTTGGCGGCGGCGAGGTAGGCGTTGACGTCTTCAAGCGCGCGTGCCCGCCCCTGCGTCTGGCCGATCAGGGAAAGGGCACGCTCGACCTCCGCATCGGTGTGCAGCGGCCCGGTGAGCATCTCGCGCAACGCGCGGCCGGCCTCGGAGTCTTCCGCCATGGCGTAGAGGACAGGCAGGGTGAACACGCCCTCGCGCAGGTCGGTGCCGGGGGTTTTCCCGGACTGCTCAGGGTCGGAGAAGATGTCGATGATGTCGTCGACGATCTGGAAGATCATGCCGACCGCGGCACCGAGGCGCTGGCAGCTTTCCACCACCTCGCGGCTCGCCCCGGCGTGCGTAGCACCCAAGTAGGCGGCGGAGGCGATCAGCACGCCCGTCTTGCCCTCAATTACCTTGAGGTAGTGCTCGATGGGGTCTTGACCGCGCGCGCCGATGGATTCCAGCATCTGGCCGGTGACCAGGTCCTGGAAGGTATCGGCAAAGTGGGCGACGGTGGCGGTGTCGATCTCACTCATGATCCGGGAGGCGTGCGCGAACAGCACGTCGCCCGCGAGGATGGCCACCGTGTTGTCCCAGCGACTGTTGGCGGATTCCACGCCGCGCCGCCGGTCCGCCTCATCCATCACATCGTCGTGATACAGGGTGGCCAGGTGCACCATCTCGGTAATCGCGGCAGCCTTGACCACGTTCTCGGCCTCCGGGTGCGGCCCGAACTCACTGCACAAAAGCGCCATGAGCGGGCGGAAGCGCTTGCCGCCGGCGACGGCGAGGTGCGTGACTTTGTCGGTGATGAAGTCTTCGCCTTGTGAGAGCCGCTCGAGCAGCACGCGTTCCACCTCGCCCATCCCGTGCGCGATGCGCTGGTTGAGGGCGTCGTCGCCAAGATCCATGGTGAACGCATGGCTTTGCGACGCGTGGTTGGCGTTGGTCATCGATACCATCCTTTAAGGTTGGGCGAGACGGCCGCCGCGCACCAGTTTTATGGCAGCACGCAGCGACCCACGAGTAGTGCCCTCAACCGTAGTGCAACACGCTCCCTGCGTGTATCAGCGGGGCCGGGGTAGTCCGTGCCGGCAAGCCTGGCACAATGTTGGCCGTGATGGATGTCTTTGATTGCGTTGTCGTCGGCGGGGGCCCTTCGGGTGCGGTCGCGGCGATTGCCGCCCAGCGTGCGGGCTTTTCCACCCTGCTTGTCGACGCCGCCGAGCACGGCCGCGACAAAACCTGCGGCGATGGACTCACCCCGCGCGCGGTGCACACGCTGCGCACGCTCGGCCTCGAAGAGGTACTGCCCGCCTACCGCAACCAGGGACCCAAGCTCCACGGCTACGGCGGGGATGTCACCGCCCCCTGGCCTGACAGCCACTACGGCACGTTGGGCTCGGCGAGCCCGCGGAAGCTTTTCGACGCCGCGCTCATCGACCAAGCCACCGCCGTCGGCGCGACCGTCTGGACCGGGTGCGCGGCACACGATGCCGACTTTGATGCCCACGGCGCAATCACCGCAGTCCACACTGACCGTGGTCCGGTGCGTACGCGCTGGGTGATCGTGGCGGACGGGGTGCGCTCCCCCTTCGGCAAGCGCCTCGGCCGCACCTGGCACAAAGACCAGGTCTACGGCATCGCCGCCCGTTCCTACTGCACAAGCCCGCACAGCGAAGAGCCCTGGATGCACTCGCACGTGGAGCTGCGCGACCCGGCTGGTGAGATCCAGCCGGGCTACGGGTGGATCTTCCCGCTTGGCGACGGCACGGTCAACCTCGGCTGCGGAGCCCTATCTACCGACGCCCGACCAGCCAAGGTGAACACGAAGAAGCTGCTCGCACACTACGCCCGCGAGCAGTCCGCCGACTGGGGCTTAGGCGAACCACAAGAGGTCACCTCGGCCCTGTTACCCATGGGCGGTGCGGTTTCCAACGTGGCGGGCCCGAACTGGGCGCTGATCGGCGACGCCGCAGCCTGCGTCAACCCGCTCAACGGCGAGGGCATCGATTACGGGATGGAAACGGCGGTCATGGCGGTCGAGCTACTCGCCGAGCGCGCCGACCTCACGCTCGCGTGGCCCTACGTGCTGCGCCGCGCCTACGGCGACGCCTTCGCGCTGGCCCGGACGGCGGCACGCCTTCTGACCTACCCGCAGTTCCTACCTGCGGCGGGCCCGCTCGCCCTGCGCGGACTCGGCGGGCGCTACCTCATGCCCGCTGCAGCACGGTTGATGGGCAACCTGATTACAGAAGAAGACACCGACCTCATTGCCCGCGCCTGGCGCGCAGCCGGAAAGATCGCGCCGCGCGGCAGCGCGCTGTGGGATGTAGCTTAACCAGCCCGCGTCGCGCTGTGCAGCGCCACGATCCCGGCGCTTAGGTCCTGCCAGCCCGCGTCCTGCCAGCCGTTGCGGTTGATCGCCGCGGCGAGCTCCTCCTGGTCCGGCCAGGCGCGGATGGACTCGGCGAGGTATTCGTAGGCCTCCGCGTTGGAGGAAAAGACCTTGGCTAAAAGCGGCAGCGCGACCGGCAGATACTCCTTGTAGAAGGTACGGAAGCCGGGCACGACAGGGGTGGAAAACTCGTTGACTACAAGGCGACCGCCTGGCTTGGTCACGCGCGCCATCTCGCGCAAGCCCGCTTCGAAGTCGTAGACGTTGCGCAGGCCGTAGGAGATGGTGACGGCGTCGAAGGTGGCGTCGGCAAAAGGCAGGTGCATCGCATCGCCCACCACCTTGGGCACGTCGCGGTCACGGCCGGCGGCGAGCATGCCTTGAGAGAAATCGCAGGCGACCACCCAGGCACCCGACTTGGCCAGCTCAACGGTAGAAACCGCGGTGCCCGCGGCCAGGTCAAGCACCTTCTCCCCCGGGGCGAGCCGGAGACGCCTGCGCGTACGACGCCGCCAGTACTTGTCCAGCCCAAAAGACAGGATGGTGTTGGTGAGGTCGTATTTTTCGCCCACTCCGTCAAACATTCCGGCGACGTCGAAGGGCTTTTTCTCCAGATCTGCCTTGGCCATAGGAAAGCATTGTACGGCTCCACCCCACTTCCGCGGGTGTTCCCTGCGCCCGCTGTTGCAACTTCGTTTTGTCGAAGTTTAATATTTCCCTAACCGATACACACTGGAAGGAAAGACACACCATGATCCGACGGGCACTCGGCGTCTGCGCCGCCCTCCTCCTCGCATGCGGCACGACAAGCTGCGCAAACACCCCCTCCTCCGGCGATGAACCGGTCGTTTTGACCACTTTCACCGTCATCCAAGACATCGCCGCCAACGTCGCCGGCGAACACCTGCGGGTGGAATCCATCACCAAACCTGGTGCCGAGATCCACGGGTACGAGCCCACCCCGGGTGACATCGCCAAGGCCTCCGAGGCGGATCTCATCCTGGACAACGGTCTCAACCTGGAGAACTGGTTCGCCCAGTTCGTGGCAGAGCTCGACGTCCCGCACACCGTGGTTTCCGAGGGCATCGAGCCGATCGACATCACCGAAGACGCCTACGCAGGCAAACCCAACCCGCACGCCTGGATGAGCCCGAAGAATGTGCAGACCTACGTGGACAACATCGTCGACGCCTTCAGCGAGCTCGACCCGGAGCACGCCGAGCAGTACGCGGAAAACGGGGAGAACTACAAGGCGCAGCTGCAGGAAGTCCAGGACGAGATGACGCGCGAACTTTCGGCACTCCCCGAGCAGCAGCGCGCGCTGGTGACCTGCGAGGGCGCGTTTTCCTACCTCGCCCGCGACGCCGGGCTGCAGGAGCAGTACATCTGGCCGGTCAACGCAGAAAACGAGGCGACCCCGCAGCAGATCGCCCGCACCATCGAGTTTGTCAAGCACAACGAAGTGCCCACCGTCTTCTGCGAGTCGACTGTCTCCAACGCGGCCATGCAGCAGGTTGTCGACGCCACGGGTGCCCAGCTCGGCGACACCCTCTACGTCGACTCCCTCTCTCTTGAGGACGGTCCCGTGCCCACCTACCTGGACCTGATCAAGCACGACTCTTCCGCCATCATCGAGGGCCTGACGGGGCAGGCATCATGACGCCCGCGATCAGCGTCGAAGGCGTGACCGTCCGCTACGGCGATGTGGAGGCCCTGCACTTAGCCAGCGTGTCCATCGCCCCGGGCCGCGCCTGCGGGCTCGTCGGAATGAACGGCTCTGGCAAATCCACCCTGTTCAAGGCGATCATGGGGCTGGTCAAACCCGATACGGGCACAGTGCAGATCAACGGCACGCACCCCGCCGCCGCACGCAAGGCCCAGGTAGTCGCTTACGTCCCGCAAAGCGAAGAGGTGGATTGGCAGTTCCCAATCACCGTGCGCGAAGTCGTCATGACCGGCCGCTACGGCCACATGGGCTTTACACGCCGCCCGCACCGTCGCGATGAGGACGCCGTCAATGAGGCCCTGGAGCGCACGCACCTGACCGACTTCGCCGATCGCCAGATCGGCCAGCTTTCGGGTGGGCAGAAGAAGCGCGCCTTCGTCGCCCGCGGCATTGCGCAGGGCGCGAGCATCATGCTTCTCGACGAGCCGTTCGCGGGCGTCGACAAGCAATCCGAAGCGACGATCACCGCACTGCTGCGCGAACTCGTCGACGAAGGCACCACGCTGTTTGTCTCCACGCACGACTTCGCTGCCCTGCCCGCGCTCGCCGAGGAATCCGTCCTGTTAAATAAGCGCGTGCTCATGCACGCCCCCACCGAGGACGTGCTGCGGCCGGAAAACCTCGCCCGCGGCTTCGGCATGACCCCAACGCACACGGAGGAACACGCATGATGTCACTCTTATTGGATCCGCTGAACTACAGCTTCATGGGCCGGGCGCTGGCCACCGCGCTGACCGCCTCCATCGTCTGCGCGATGCTGTCCTGCTGGCTCGTGCTGGTCGGCTGGTCGCTGATGGGCGACGCGGTCTCCCACGCGGTCCTGCCCGGCGTGGTGCTCTCCTACATCGTGGGCGCACCTTTCGCCGTCGGCGCCGTGCTCTTCGGCTTCCTCGCGGTCGCCCTGATCGGCCTGGTGCGCAACACCTCGCGGGTCAAGGAGGACGCCGCGATCGGCATCGTGTTTACCTCGCTCTTCTCCTTCGGGCTGGTGCTCATCTCGGTCACGCCCTCGCACACGGACCTAAACCACATCATCTTTGGCAACCTTTTGGGCGTGTCCCGCGCGGAGATGCTGCAGGTAATCGGGCTTGCGGTGCTCGTGTTCGGCGCGCTGCTGCTCAAGCGGCGGGATCTGACGCTCTATGCCTTCGACCCCATCCACGCGCACGCGATCGGGCTGAGCCCGCGCGCACTCGGTGCCGGGCTGCTCGCCCTGCTCGCGCTCACCACGGTGGTTGCGCTGCAGGTCGTGGGCGTGATCCTTGTTGTTGCCATGCTGATCATCCCCGGCGCGACGGCGTACCTGCTCACCGATTCCTTTGGCAAGATGCTGCTCATCGCGCCTGCCATGGCCGCCGGCTGCGCGGTCTTGGGCCTGTACTGCAGCTACTACCTGGACACCGCTACCGGAGCGATGATGGTGCTCGCGCAGGCCTGCGTGTTTACGCTGGTGTATCTTTTTGGGCCCCGGGGGCTGGTGCGTGCCCGGGCGCGCTCACGTACACCGCGTCAGTCGCAGCACGCCCCAGCGGAATAGTCACGCCATCGGCCGCGTTTTGCACCTCCACCGCCCCGGAAAAGGGCGCGCCCTCGGCCACGTGGAGGTGCGAGCCGACGTTCAGGCCGTGGGCGTGGAGGTAACGCAGCAGCTCCGGGTCTTCGTCGGAGATCCGCTCGATGACCACGTCGCTGCCCGGTTCCACCGTGCTCAGGGTGACGGCGTCGGGGGCCTGTATCGAGCCATCGGCGGCGGGGATCGGGTCGCCGTGGGGGTCGCGGGTCGGGTAGTGCAGCAGGGCCGCCACCCGTTCCACTAAAAGGTCGGAGACGGCGTGCTCGAGCTGTTCGGCTTCGTCGTGGACTTCGTCCCACGAGTAGTCGAGCACCTGCACCAGGAAAGTCTCGATCAGGCGGTGGCGACGCACCATCTGCAGCGCGTGCGCCCTCCCCTGCTCCGTCAGCTGCACGGAGCCGTAGCGCTTATGCGAGACGAGCTTTTGGTCAGCCAGCTTGCGCACGGTGTCAGACACCGTCGACTGCTTCACGCCCAGCGCCTTCGCGATCATTGAGGTGGTGGCCGGCTCGTCCGACCACTCTTCAAGCTCCCAGATCGTCTTGAGGTAATCCTGGGTGCTTGCAGACAGATCCGAGACTGACATAGTTGGTCAGTCTACCTGGCCTTAAGCCCCGCGCGATTTCCGACGCCTCCCCGCCCACTTCGGCAGCGTGATATCGCGCCCGAAGATGCTGACCACGTTCGAGCGGTAGCCAGCGCGCGCCTCCTCGTAGTACCCGAGCAGCTGCTCACACAACGCATCCCAGGTCTTATCAGCCACGGACTCGCGGGCGTTGTGCTTGAGTTCGTCCAGACGGGCGGGGTCGAGCAGGTAGCGGGCGGCGTCGGGAAGCTCTTCGCTAAAGGTGTCCACCTCCAGCAGCAGGCCGTTTTCCCCGTCTTGGATCAGGTCGATCGGCCCGCCGGCCTTCGGGCCGATGGTGGGCACGCCGGAGGCCTGCGCCTCCTGGATGGCCTGGCAGAAGGTCTCGAACTCGCCGGTGTGCACGAACAGGTCCAGCGAGGCGTACGCGCGGGCCAGCTGCTCGCCGGACAGCGCGCCGGTGAACACGGCAGACGGCATGAGGTGCTCGAGCGCGTCGCGCTCCGGGCCGTCGCCCACGATGACGAGCTGGATGTCTGGGTCCTGCTCCAGCACCGCGAGGCGGCACACGCTCTTCTCACTGGCCAGCCGGCCGACGAATCCGACGATCTTCTTTTGCCCCGTGGGATCCCACTGATACCGCAGCATGTCCGAACGTTTCGTGGGGTGGAACAGCTCCGCATCCACGCCGCGGCCCCAGCGCTTCACGTTCTTGATGCCGTGAGCCTCCATCTCCCGGATCGCCTCCGAGGACGGCGCGAGGTTGAGCTGGCAGCGGTTGTGAATGTTGCGCGTCCAGTCCCAAGCCAGCGCCGCCACTGCGGACAGCTGGTACTTGGTGGCAAAGCCCGCCACGTCAGTCTGGTACAGCCCGACCGCGGGCACCCCCAGCTGCATCGCGGAGAACGCGCCCGCACCGCCGAGCACGAACGGGCTGGCCAGGTGGATAATGTCCGGGTCAAAGTCCGCGAGCGCCGCGGTGACATTCGTGGTGGGCACGCCGATCGGCAGCGAGTCCACCAGCGGCACGCGCATGGTGGGCACGCGCACGATGGGAAACCCCAGGTAGTCAGCGACTTCCTCCTGGAAGTCGCGCGCGCCCGGGGCGACGACGAGCGCCTCGTGGCCGTTGGCCTTGAGGTACTCGAGCACCCGGAGCACCGAGTTGGTCACTCCGTTGATGTTCGGGAGGAATGATTCCGCGACTATTCCGACTCGCATACTGTGTTACCTTCCCATGTCCGCGCGAACACCACTCAACCGTTGCGCAAACTTTGTTATAACTCAACGTGAACGCTGTGGTACCCAGCGGCGCACCGCCAGCCACACGGCCGCGAACACCAATGTTGCCACCACCGCCACCGAGACGGCAGGGATCAGCGCGAGCGCCCAGCCGCGTCCCTCCACTTTGACCAGGTTGGGATCACTCTTGGCGTAGGTCACCCAGACCTGCTGGCCCTCCCCCAGCCCCGAGGGGTACAGCAGCCCGCTCGGCGGTGAGAAGTGCCGACCTTCGGCGTCCTGGTATTCGATCGAGGTGCGCCACGCACTCACCCCGGTCACCGTGGCGATGCCGCGGCCAGGATCGGCCATGATGCGTGCGTCGTTGATCGCGGCCCCGCCGACCATCGCCACCGCGCCCAGCATGGCCGCCAGGTAGAGTCCCAGCACCACCTGCTTCGCGCGCCGCTGCCACTGGATCACTTGGTCAGCCTCTGCGCCAGCGCCCGCCGCGTCGCGCGCGTGGTATCCACCTCGACGATGGTGATCGGGTTGGGCTCCGCCTCGAGTGCAATCAAGGTCTCCAAAAGCTCCGGCAGGGTGTCCGCGTGCGCATAGGCCGCCCCGTAAGCCTCGGCCAGCTTTTCGACGCCCACGTCATGACTTGTCCCAAACACCCGCTCAAAGTCGCGCTCCACCGACTCCGCGCCGGCCTCCAACGTGTGGAAGATGCCGCCGCCGTTGTCGTTGGCCACCACGATGGTGAGGTTGCCCGGGCGCGGCTCGTCGGGGCCAATGAGCAGGCCGTTGATGTCATGCAGGAAGGTGAGGTCGCCCACCAGGGTGACGGTGCGCGGGGCGCGGATCTCGTCCGGGTGCAGCGCCTGGGTGGCCAGGGCGATGCCGACAGCTTGGGAGAGCGTGCCGTCGATACCCGCGGCTCCGCGCGCGGCATAGGTGGACACGCCGTCGAAAGGCATGCCCACCAGACTCACGTCGCGCACCGGGCTGGACGCCCCCACCACGAGCGTGTCGCCCACGCCTAAGGTGTCGCACACCGCGGCGGCGACGTGCATGCCGGTCAGCCCGAAGTTGTCCTCCTGCAGCGCATCGCGCACGGTCTGCGCGCCGACCTCGCCTGCGGCCTCGCAGATCTTGATCCAGCTATCCGTGGGCTGGCCCGTGGCGTTGACGCGCGATCCGCGGCGATCCGGCTGGCCGGTGAACGTCTCGGTGCGCGAGATCCCGATGACCTCGATGTCCGGATCGGCCATCAGCGCCATGACGTCGCGGTGCAGGGTCGGGTGCCCCACCACGATGAGCTGCTCCGGCTTGGTCTCCGCGGCGAAGTCGCCGCCGTCGTGCGAGATCGCCACCTCGCTCTTGGCAAAGAAGCGTGCGGCGAGCGGGTGCACCTGGTGGAAGGGGGCGGGCGCGGTCGGCTCCGCGATGGTGGGCACGTGCTCCAGACTGGGTACGTCCCAGGCCTCATCACCAGCGATGACCAGGGTGTTGCGGGTCAAGTCCACGTCCACGGCGCCGTGGTCGACCCAGGTGGGCGCAGTCTCGAGCCTGCCCGGGCCGACCCGGCGCGGCTCGCCCACCGGCGCGGGCAGGGTTTCGGGCACGAGCGGGGTATCCAGCGCAACGTTGATGTGCACCTGGTCGGCGGCAAAGGAGACGGCCTCGGCTTCCTCGCGCGTTGCCACCTGCTGGGTAGCGGCGTAGCGGCCGAAGATGCCGTCCTGCCAAATCGTTTGCGATGCCCCGGTGCCCACCAGGCGGGCGGGACGATCCGCGCTGATGATGGCGAGCGGTATGTGCGACATGTGCGCCTCCACCACAGCGGGCAGCGCGTTGGCGACGGCGGTGCCGGAGGTCATGACCACGCCGACGTGGCGGCGCTGCACACGCGCGAGGCCTAAGGCGGTGAAGGCGGCCGAGCGCTCGTCGATACGCATGTGCACGCGGATGTCCCGGCGCGCCAAGAGCGCGTACGCGAGCGGCGAGTTGCGCGAACCTGGACTCATGACCACGTCGGTGACGTTGTCTGCCAAGCGTTGGGCGATGATGCGGGCCAGCTCAAGCGATTCCATGGTGGCCCATTCTAGCTGCCGCCTACTGGCCCTGAAGCAGCCCTTCGGCGCCCTGGCGCAGCTCGTCGAAGATGTCCTGGGCGCTATCGCGCACGTCGTCGGGGACCTCTACCGGCGGTGCCTCCGGCAGCTCGGTGGGAACTGGCTCCTCGTTGTCTGTGTCGCGAGTGTCCCTGCTGTCGCGGTCGCCGAAGAGCGAGGGCCGCTTCGTGGTGGTCGCGGTCGTGGTGATGGTTTCCGTCTGCGTATTCGTCACGGTCACCGGCGGCTTGGAGGCTTCGGCGGAAGCTCCCCGCCACAAGAAGAATAAGACGATGCCGGCGGCCAGCGCGATGGCGAGCAGGACGCCGAGCACCGTGGCCAGCGTGTTGGAGCGCTCCTCCGGCGCGGGCGGCGGGCCGGGCGGGTTCGGCTGCGTGTACTGGGGCTGCTCGTACTGCCCGTAGTCGTAGTACTGCTGATCCTGGTACTGGTCCCGGTAGGGCTGCTGCGGGTACTCCGGCTGCTGCCGTGCTTGCTCGGCGGGCTCCGGAAAGTACTGCTTCGGGCGGGGCCTGCGCGGTTCTTCCTCCGGAACGCCAAACTGGCGCGTCTGGTTATCCATGTGGATAGCCTAACGCGCCAGTTGTAGCAGGGTTGTAATCTACAGCACCAGCCCGAAGACGGGGACTGCGAGGAAGTAGGTGGCCAGGGAGATCAGGACCAGTGCGATGGCGTTGAGCCACACGCCGCCCTTGATCATCTCGCCCATGGTGACGTAGCCCGAGGAGTACGCGATCGCGTTCGGCGGGGTTGCCACCGGCAGCATGAAGGCACAGGTTGCGGACAGCGCAACCGGGATGGCCAGCAACAGGATGTTCATGTCGGTGGCCTCGGTCAAGCCGATGCCCACGGCGACGCCGCCCATGATCGGCAGGAAGGTCGCCGCGGTTGCCGTGTTGGAGGTCAGCTCGGTGAGGATGAGCACCAGCGCGGCGATCGCGAAGATGAGCAGGAATGTCGGTAGCACAGCCAGTCCCTTCGCTGCTTCACCGATCCACAGGGACAGGCCGGTAGAGGTGAACATTGCGGACAAGGACAGGCCGCCGCCGAAGAGCAGGAGTACGTCCCACGGCATCTCATTCGCGGTCTCCCAGTCCAGCAGGCGCTTGCCGTTCTTCATGCCCGGCACGATGAACATGAGCAGGCCGGCGATGATGCCCACGATGGCGTCGTGGTAGGGGAAGTCCCACCCGTAGTGGTCGCGCGCCAGTGGTAGGAAGACCCACGTCAGGGCCGCGAGCGCGAAGATGATGCCGGCGGCGATCTGCGCGAAGGTCCAGGGGCCGAGCTTGCGGATCTCGTCCTGGATCAGCTCACGGCCGCCCGGGATCTGGTCAATCTCCGGCTTGAACACGGTGATCAGTACCAGCCATGCGATGATGGTGAACACAATTGCCACCGGCATACCGACGATCATCCACTGCCCGAAGCCAATGTTGATGTCGTGGGCTTCCTTCATGTAGCCCTGCAGCAGCGCGTTCGGCGGGGTACCGATCAGGGTGCCCAGCGAGCCGATAGAGGCGGAATAGGCGATGGCGAGCATGAGCGCTGTGGCGAACTTCTTCTGGTTCTGCATCCCGCCGACGGAGTCTGCGGTGAGCATGAGCACCGAGGTGCCGATCGGCAGCATGACCACGGCGGTTGCCGTGTTAGAGACCCACATGGACATGAAGCCGGTGGCCAGCATGAAGCCTAAGATGATGCGCTTTGGGCTGGTGCCGACGATCTTGACCACCACGAGCGCAAGTCGGCGGTGCAGATTCCAGCGCTGCAGGCCAAGCGCCATGAGGAAGCCGCCCATGAACAGGAAGATCGTGGCGGAGGCGTAGGGGGAGGACACCTTGGAGAACTCCGCCACACCCATGACCGGGAAGATGGCAATGGGCAAAAGGGCGGTCGCCGCCAGCGGGATCGCCTCGGTCATCCACCACACGGCCATGAGCGCGGTGGTGGCGGCGACGACGCGCATCGCCTGGGCGGTGTACTCCGCTTCCGGGTCAGCACCGGAGGACTGGGCGACCGTCTCAGGCGCGTTCGCCGGGAAGATAAACCAAATGAGCGCGGCGAGCGCCACGCCCACAATCAAGCCGATGAGTTGGCGGCGCCATTCGCCTGGTTCTGGGGCTTTGGCCAGATCACCATCCGACAGCGCGGAAGAATCGTGCACAACGGGGGTAGACATGCCCCACCTACTTTCCTACCGTTCCAATACAGCGTTTACAGGGTGTTTGGTGTGATTTTTCACATTCACCTGTACTGAAAATTTTAACGCACCGGGTGTAAAACCAAACATTTGGGCAGTGGCTCCCCCGCGTACCCCACACCTGCTACCCCCGTATGTAGGGGAGGCATGCACGCACCCGCTGGAACCACCACGTTTCGCGTTCGGGTGTCGCACGCAGGCCGTGGAGGCGCTCCGGGTCGGGTGTAGTCCTGGTGACGGCGAGGCGGCCGTCGACAAGCGGGCGGGGCTCGGCCACGTCTTCCGCGAACAGGTTTTGCGTGGCCAGGCCGGCCGCGCGCGAGCCGGTGAGCTTCGCCGCGACCAGGCCGGCGTCCATGCCGACCGCCGTATCGAGCGCGCTGGCCACGGTGATGTCCAGGCCCAGCTCGCGCGAGATGCGCACCAACGGGCGCACTCCCCCGAGCGGGGCGACCTTGCACACGGCCACGTCTGCTGCGGCCAGCTCGGCGACTCGGTAGGGGTCGCTGGCGCGGCGGATCGACTCGTCCGCCGCGATCGGGGTGGCCACGCGCCGGCGCACCTCGGCGAGCTCCTCGACGCTGCCGCAGGGTTGCTCCACGTATTCGAGTTCGGCCACGTTCGCGAGCGCGTCGATCGCCGCGCAGGCCTCGTCAACGCTCCAGGCCCGGTTGGCGTCCACGCGCAGGCGGGCGTCGGGGCGCAGGGCATGGACGCGGGAAAGGCGAGCGGTGTCGTCGGCAAGCGACTGCCCGGGCTCCGCCACCTTGATCTTGAAGGTGGACACCCCTTGCGGGTAGCGCGCGAGGACCGCTTTGACCTGATCGACGGGCACGGCGGGGACGGTGCCGTTGACCTCGACGTCGCCTGCGGCTTCGGGCAGGCCTTCGAATGCGGCCTCGATCCCGGCGCGCAGCCAGGCGGCGGACTCTTCTGGCCCGTACTCAAGGAAGGGCGCGAACTCGCCCCAGCCAGCGGGGCCTTGGATCAGCAGCGCCTCGCGGGTGGTGATGCCGCGGAATCGCACGGCCATGGGGAGCGCAACGACGTGCGCGCGCTCCAGGATTTCTTCAGCGGTGGGCAACATGCCCTTGACGTTAGCGCCGCCCCAGCACCAGGGCCACCGGCCCTTGCGATGCCTGGCACGCGCCCTTGGCCGGGCAGCCGCCGCAGCCGCCCGCGCAGGAATCCTGCAGGTACTCGCGCTGCAAGTACCCCAGGGCTTCAAGCTTTTCGACGACCGCGTCCACCGTCTCCCGCCGCAAACCTGCCCGCGCGGCGATGTCGGCGCGGCTGACGGCACCGTCCTCGATGGCGGACACGACTGCGCGCATCGGGCTCGCCATCTAGAGCACCACCTTGAGGATCTGGAAGGCACCGACCGCCAGCACCCAGGCCATGACGAGCTGCAACGCGAAGCCGAAGACGGTCCACTTCAGCCCGATCTCGCGGCGCTGCGCGGCAAGGGTTGCCACGCACGGCGTGTAGGCGAGCAGGAAGAGCATGAACGCCCACACCGCGGCGGTGGCGTGCCCGCCGGAAGCGGCGTCGAAGTCCTCGCGGATGGCGGCAGCCAGCGAGGCGTCGGTGGTCTCGATGGCCGCAGCTGCATCCTCAGTGGTGCTGGTACCCGCGGTCACCGGCTCGCCCAGCCCGTAGGTCTGCGCCCAGCTGGAGATCACGGCCTCCTTGGCCACGAACCCGGTGATCAAGGGGCCGGCGAGCGACCAGGAGTCGAAGCCCGCGGGCGCGAAGACTGGGGCGATGGTCTCGGAGACTGCGCCGTAGACCGACTCCTGGGGCGCGACTTCGCCGAAAGCGGGCGCGTCGTCGGCGGCGAAGTTCGCGGGCGTGGACTGCAGCGCCCACACCGCGACCACGGTGATCACGATGATCTTGCCTGCGGTTTCCAAGAAGCCACGGAGGCGCACCCACATCACGCTCAGCGCCAGGCGAGCGCCCGGTAGCTGGTAGGCGGGCAGGTCGATGACCAACGGCTCGGACCCCATCGTGGCCCACAGCGTGCGCCGCAGCACAATGCCGGTGCACACCACCAGGGCGATAGAGATGAGGTACATGAGGAAGACGACCGAGCCCGCGTGCTCGGGGAAGAAGGTGGCCGCCAGCATGACGTAGACCGTCAGCCTTGCCGAGCAGGACGTAAAGGGCACGAGCAGCGCGGTAAGCAGCCGGTGGCGCTTATCCCCCAGCACGCGCGTCGCGGAAATGGCGGGCACGTTGCACCCAAAGCCCACGATCAGCGGGATGAACGCCTTGCCCGGCAGCCCCATCGCGCGCATCACACGGTCGGCAACCACGGCCGCGCGCGCCATGTAGCCGGAGTCTTCCAGCACCGCGAGACACAAGAACATGAGCGCCATGAGCGGGGCGAAGGTGAGCACCATGCCCACGCCGCCGATCAGCCCGTCGATGACCAGGCCCTGCAGCCAGCCGATGTCGGGCAAAAGGCTCGCAGCGAGGTCTGACACCGGCCCAGTGAAGAAGGCCTCGAGTCCGTCCTGCAGCGGCGCGGCCACCGTGGTGGTGATCTGGAAGACCAGCCACATCGCGGCGAGGAAGATCAGCGGCCCGGCTACCGGGTGCAGCACGAGTTTGTCGATGCGCTCGGTTGCGGTCTCGCGGGGCTCGTCGCCAAGCTTGGCTTCTTTAAGCGCCGCATCCACCCACGCGAAGCGGGCGTCTGCCAGGGCGAACTCATCCGTGTCCGCGGTTGGGCGCAAGGTGTACGCGGGCAGGGCCAGCTGCTTCTCGACGCTCCCCTGCAGCCGCCCCAGTTCCCTTTTCCTCGGATCCACCGCGACCACCGGCACACCGAGCGCCGCCTGCAACGCCTCCGGGTCCACCGGCACGCCGGCGGCGTTGGCCACGTCCATCTTGGTCAGCGCGACGACGATGCGATACTCCACCTCCGCCAGCTGCGCGACCATGTAGAGCCCGCGCGCGATGTTGGAAGCGTCCACAGCCACCACGACCAGGTCGGGGCGCTCGGCCGCTGGGCGGTCCAGCAGCAGCTCGCGGGTGAGCTCTTCGTCGGGGCTTTGCGGGTCGAGCGAGTACGCGCCCGGGAAGTCGATGACGTTGAAGGCCTCGCCCCCGTGCTTCCACACGCCGCGCGAGACTTCGACGGAGGTGCCCGGCCAGTTGCCCGTCTTCACCTTCGCGCCGGTCAGCGCGTTAAAGAGGGTGGACTTGCCCGCGTTCGGCGCGCCGATAAGCGCGACCGTGGGCTGGCCCGTGACCGTGCCGTTGGGGGCTGGCGCGCAGCAGGAGGGCACGGTGTGCAGCTCGCTCATCAGGCTTCGACCTCGATTTGGCGCAGCGCCTCGGTGCCAAGCGCGTAGCGGGTGCTGCCGAGCTTGACCACGCGGCCGCCGCCGGAAGTCTTCTGCGCGATGGTGACCTGTACGCCGGGGCGCAAGCCCAGCTCGCTGAGGCGGCGGGTTGCTTGGGGTGCGGCGTTGACAGCGCAAATGGTGGCGCATTGGCCGACGTGGACGTCGCAAAGCTGGCACAGCGTGGGGGTTGCTGTGATGGTCTGGGATCTCATAGTTCTATTTAACTCCCCCATGGTTTAGGTAAGCAATACCTAACCTACATACGGGGGTAGGTAGGCTCTCCCCCATGAGTTACACCACTGACCAGCCCTTCGACCCCACCCAGTGGCGCAGCGTTGAAGGCTTCGACTTCACCGACATCACCTACCACCGCCACGTCGGCGAATCGCGCGCGGACGGCATCGTGCGCATCGCCTTCGACCGCCCCGAAGTGCGCAACGCGTTTCGCCCCCACACGGTCGACGAGCTCTACCAGGCGCTCGACCACGCGCGGCGCGATCCTTCCGTGGGCGTAATCCTGCTGACCGGCAACGGGCCGAGCGAGAAAGACGGCGGCTGGGCCTTCTGCTCCGGCGGCGACCAGCGCATTCGTGGTCGATCCGGCTACCAGTACGCGGGCGGCGAGACCGCCGAGACCGTCGACACCGCGCGCGTGAAGGCGGAGGGCGGGCGCCTGCACATCCTGGAGGTGCAGCGCCTGATCCGCACGATGCCGAAGGTGGTCATCGCAGTGGTGGGCGGCTGGGCCGCCGGCGGCGGGCACTCGCTGCACGTGGTCTGCGATCTGACGATCGCCTCCCGCGAGGAGGCGCGCTTCAAGCAGACGGATGCCGACGTCGGCTCCTTCGACGCCGGCTACGGCTCCGCGTACCTGGCCAAGATGGTGGGCCAGAAGTTCGCCCGCGAGATCTTCTTCCTCGGCCGCACCTACGGCGCGGAGGAGATGCAGCGCATGGGCGCGGTGAACATCGTCGCAGATCATGGGGCGTTGGAGGACGAGGCCATCCAGGTCGCGCGCGAGATCAACGGCAAGTCCCCCACTGCGCAGCGCATGCTGAAGTTCGCGTTCAACCTTGTCGACGACGGGCTCATGGGCCAGCAGGTCTTCGCCGGTGAAGCCACGCGCCTGGCCTACATGACCGACGAGGCCGTCGAAGGCCGCGACTCGTTCCTGGAAAAGCGCGACCCGCGCTGGGACGAGTTCCCGTTCTACTACTAGGGGTTTAAGGAGTTGTGGTGGGGGCGTATGCCCTCAGCCCTGCGTCATAAGTCCAGATCTCGCAGTCAATCTGCAACCGGTTCTGGTACATATTGGCTTCAACCAGGATCGACAGATCGCCCCCACCGACTCGCTCTTGAGCAAGGTCGTACCAGGTTCTTTGGGAATTGGCACCGTCGAGGAAAGAGCGGAGAAACGACTCTCCCCACTCGAAGTCGTGCAGAACCCATGGAGCTTCACGTTCACAAATACTCTCGAGCATTTTGCCGAATCGCTGAGCAATATCACGCCGACTATCACCGTTTTTGATCTGGGCGATGTGGTTCCCCGTCTCGATGACCGTCGTCACCGGTAGCACGAACTGAACCGAATTATCCTCCTGAAGTGCAACAAAGTCCTGTTGCGCTTTCTCCATGTCCTGGTTCTTGCCCGGTATGCGCAAAAGGTTGCTCAGCACACTGGTATCGATAAAGATCGCACGTCGGGACATCTCAAGCCCCGCTTTTAATACCGAATAGTGTATTCAGATCCGCGAAGCGTGTTTCAGTCGATGAATCATCGATGAGCTTGCCATCCGAAACTGCCTTGCCAAGAGATTGCTTCGACAGCTCTCGGGTGTAGTCAGGCAGATCTTGCAACTGGCTCACGTGACTTTGCCCTGTCTGCTCATCGCGGAAGCAGACGAGCACACTGTCGTTAAATCGGCCCTCGATACCGTCGAGGATCGCTGTACTGTGCGTTGTCACGAGGCACTGCGTCCCTTTCTCTGCCACCGCTGCCTCCAGTAGCGAGATGATTCGCTGCGCCTGCGAGGGGTGTAGGCCATTCTCAATCTCCTCGATAACTAGCTGCACTGCAGGACTGGGTCCGCTTCCGACCGCGACTCCCGGCAAGTTCACATCCAGGTTGTCCGTCGGAGACTTCAATGCTGTCGCAATTGCGAGAAAACGCAATAAGCCGTCACTCATTTCTCTGGCGGGTGTCCGGCCCGAAGCTTTTTCAGCCAAGGCGAGCATCACATCACCCAGATCAGAACTGGAGAAACTCAATCCTTGAATGTTCTTTCCCGCGACGTCGCTCACAAGCTGCTCGATCTCCGCAAAGATCTCGGGCGTACTCTGCTGAACCTGAAGGAGCGTGGCTGAAAGATTCTCGCCGGTGCGCCGCAGCTCATCGTTGCCCTTAGGGACGTAGTTTCGCATCAGAGAAGGAACTGGGTCGAGGTGGTACACAGACTGCAGCACTCCCCGCACAGTCTCTGCCGCTTCAATGACCGATTTCTCGGCTCGGTTGGAGCCAGGCAGGGTTTGCAGAATTTGCACGAGGATCAGCCTGGTATCGCGGAAATGGAAGCTCGGATCTGCCCCTCGCTTGCCGCTGAATACCTCTGCGGTAATGAACGCAGCGGTATTCTCTTGCTTCTTCGTCTGAAACAAGCTTGCACTCGGTGATTTCGAACCGCTTTTCACACTTAAGCCCGGCCCCGTCAGCTTCTCGGATATCAGCCGAAGTTCGGGCTCCACCTGGACCTCGACATCGTAAACGTACTGATCCTTCGTCGCGGGATTCACCACTGTGCAGCCGATAGAGAAGCTCTTTGTCCCATGCGGCGCACACCCCCGGGAACCTCCGCGCACTGGCCCTCGAATAGATCCAGCCCCGTCCAGTGCCTCGACCATGTCTAGGCCTGTTGCAAGTCGGGCGAGCACTTCGAGCCCATCCAAAACGTTCGATTTACCGGAACTGTTCAGACCCGTCAGAAATGTCACAGGCCGGATAGGCACCACAGCACCATGGAACGACTTGAAAGCGCCTAAACGTAGCTCACTGAGATGCGCCGTATCCGCACTCAACGTCCCGCCTCCTTCTCTCAGGCTATTTCCGTTAGAAGCATAGTGGAACAGGCCTCACAAAGAAGTTGGAAAACTAGGCCGCGTATGCGCCTCGGCGCCTTGCCAGCAGACGGTCTGCCACCAACATCGCCACGAAGCTCACCCCGAACAGCGGCAGGAACGCCCCGACGGCGACGGTGAACAAGGCGAGTACTGCCCAGTCAGTGCCGGTCAGGTCTGCCCGGCCGGGCACGCCTGCGAGCGCGCCCTTCGTCGGGCGGCGACGCCACCACAGCATGTAGCCCATAACGATCATGGCGCAGATCCCCACAGCCAGGGCGAAGAGCGCGAGCTGGAGCGGCAGGCCGAACATCATGCCCATGTGCAGGTAGATGCCCCAGGACGTGAGCTTGGAGAACAGCGGGAGCTCAGAAAACGGCAGCTTATCCACCACTTCGCCGGTCGCCCCGTTGACGCTCACCGCGTCGGAGGTAATGCGGCCGGGGATCCAGCGCTCGCTGGCCTGCCATGCCTGCGAGGTGTCCTCCGGGATGAACAGGCGCAGCTGCCCGGTCAGCCCTTCAGCGCGGGCGGCGTCCAGTACGACAGCGGATTGCTCTGCGACCTGCTGGTCAGTCAGCGGATTCCCCGGAGTGCTGCTGACCGTGGTCTCGATTGGCTCCGCGTCGCCGCCGAGCCATTCGACAGTCTTATCCACGTTTTGCCCCGCAAACAGGGACCAGGTGATCCCGGTTGCGGAAAGAGCAAGCATTCCGACGAGCAGCCAGGCGCCCACCACGCCGTGTAGGTTCAGCACGCGGCGGCGCTTGCCTGAGGTGTTGCTCAGTCCAGTGAACACCTTCTTGCCGGCGGTGCGCCACCACAGGTACAGGCCACCAAGCGCGATGACCCATAGCCAGCTGGCCGCCAGCTCCGAATACAGCTCACCGGGAGTGCCCAGGTGGAGGTTCTTGTGCAGCGCGGAGATCCAGTGACGCATTGGCAGCTCACCCACTCCCGAGTAGCTCGGCTCGTCGCCGATCACAGCACCAGTGTGGGGGTTCACGAAGACGCTGCGCAGCTCGTCGTTGTCGGCGATCGATTCGTCGATAAGCAGCACGCGCGTCGACTCAGTTGGGGTGGAAGACGGCCAGACCTGCGCGACTTCCATCTCGGGGTGCGATGCCTGCGCGGCGGCAACCTGGTCGGCAAGGGGCGTGGAAGTTTCTTGCGTCTCGACGGTGAGCACATCACGGTAGAACATGTTCTCCATCGTGGGAGCCAGCGCGTAGAGCCCACCGCTGATGGCAGCGACGAGGATGAACGGGGCGACGAAGAGCCCTGCGTAGAAGTGGATGCGGCGAACGAAGGCGGGGAGCCCGCTCCTCGGTGAGCGATGCGTACTCAAAGCCTCCGCCGGTTTTCGCATCGCCGCTTTTGTTGGTGCTGTCACATTCATACTTTCGGTTGATCGTGAGGGACACCAAGTAGTCGCAGATCACATCCCTCCGGTTCCCTCGGGGGTAAACTTTCGTCGTTTTACCTGTTTACAGCGAGCGCTCCCCTACCCCCGCCGCAGGCGTTCTTTATGAACGCCCCGCCCCCTGCCCCACCAGCACCCGGCGCGCCCCAGCCCACGCCCCGGCTGCAAGCACCGCCCCGCCGACAAGCGCGACCCCCACGCGCACCGGGCTCGTCGCGGTCTCGGCCCAGGCCGGCACGGCGAGCACCCACAGCCAGCTACCCGCCAACACGTCACCGCCGATGGTTACGGAAAGCACGGTCCACGCAAGCGTCGCCGCGAGCGTCCACGCGACACCGAAGCGCGCAGTAATAGCCAGCGCAAGCAGGGCGAGCGCACTGGTAGTAAGCAACGCGATCACGGTTCCGGCCACCCTGAATCCGCCGGTCAGCGCCCCGAACGCCACTACGAGAGCGACCACGCCACACACCCACACCAGCAGCGCGGTGACCACGCGCGGGTGCTCGATGCGCATGAGCTGCCACGCGGGCGCGAGCCTCGGCCACACTAGGGTGGGCAGCAGTCCCACGCCGACCGGCAGGATCAGGTAAATACTCAACGCGCGCCGCACGTCGACGGGGTAGCGCATCGCCGCCAGCATCACCAACGCGGTGAGCAGGAGCAGTACGCTTAACGACGCCACACTCCCCGCCCTTTGCACACCCCGCAGCGCCGCTACGAAACTCACGTGCGGCGGGCGCGTCACCGCAGGCTGCGCCGCCCGCGGTGCAGCCACAGCGTGAGTTGTTTTGCGACGCCTGCGCTGCGTGCGCGGAGGTGTCCACACCGCGCACGCAGCGCCGACGACGGCAGACAGGAAGCACAGCGCAAGCGGTGCCCACGGCGACTGCCCGTCCAGGGCCGAGCCGGGCTCCAAAGGCAGCAGGTTGAACTGCAGGCCCATCAGTGGCAGTTCGAGGCGCAGCGGCCAAGCGGCGGGGTTTGCCCACCACCAGTCGCGATCGCAGAAGTAGCCGAGCTCGACCTGGTAGAGCAGCGCAACGAGCAAGGTGGGCAGTATCCCGATCCGACGCACAAGCGCGGCAGCCACGCCCGCCACACCGCACATGCCGACCCAGACTGCGGCACCGACAGCGAGCACCGCGCCTGCGCTCTCCAATCCGAAGACGGCAGCCACCAGCCAGTTCACCCCGAAGTCCGCGAGGCAGAACCCACCGAGCGCGGCCCACACCATCGCGAGACGAGCCGCCCGCACACAGCGCGGATCCACCGGACGCCAGTCAGTTCCGCCCGAGCGGGCTGAGCGTTCGCGGGCCTCCACCACACCGGCAAACAGTGCCGCAACCGGTGCGGCGAGGGCTGTGACCAAGAGCCCCTGCCAGTTCATCAGGTCGCGGGCCGTCTCCACCTGGCCGACGAGCGAGAAGGCCGCGAAGACGCAGCCGAGGACAAGGCCCGCCGCGGCGAGCCACCACAGGGTCGAGCCGCGCGAGCGGATCCATTCAGCGTGCAGGTAGTTCACTGTGCTCCCCCGCTTCCGTCGGCGGTGAGCCGGAAGAAGGACTCCTCCAGGTTCGGGCCCAGCTCGGCAAGCTCACCGGCGAAGCGGACTCCGCCGCCGGCGATGACGGTGGCGTCGTCGGCCATGTGCCGCACTTCGCCGAGCTGGTGGGAGCTGACCAGCACGGTGCGGCCCGCGGTGGCGTATTCGCGCAGGTAGGAGCGCAGGTGGGCAATGCCTTCTGGGTCGAGGCCGTTCTGGGGTTCGTCGAGAATGAGCACCTCGGGCTCGCCGAGCAAAGCCTGCGCGAGCGCCAGTCGGCCCTTCATGCCGGTGGAGAACGCGCCCGCCTTCTTCTTGCCCGCGTCCTGCAGCCCGACGAGCGCGAGGGCGCGGTCCGCCTCCGACTCCGGCAGGCCAAGCAGCGTGGTGTGCACGCGCAGGTTGTTGCGGGCGCTGAGGTGGCTGTAAAAGGCGGGGTCGTTGATGGAGGCGCCCACGTGGCGCAGGTTGGCCCGGTCAAAGGGGCGCCCCATGAGCGTCACCTCGCCGGCGTCGGGCGCGAGGAGCCCGAGTAGGACCTTCATGAGCGTCGACTTGCCTGCCCCGTTGGGACCGAGCAGGGCGTGGACGCGGCCGGGGGTGGTGTGCAGGGAGACGTCGGTAAGCACGCGGTGGCTGTCGTAGGAAACGGACACGCCCGCGCAGGCCAGCTGTGATGAAGTCATGCCCCCGATTCTCGCGGCCCGACGCCCGCGCCACATCGCCCCGCGGGCGGAACTTAGCTCCTCCCGTGGGAGGAGATGCCGGCGCGTTGCGCGATGAGCACCAGCGCGATCCGGTCACGCGCGTCCAGTTTGGAAAGCAGGCTGGACACGTGCGTTTTCACGGTGGTCTCGGCGATGTACAGCTGCTGCGCGATCTCGGCGTTAGTCGCCCCGTGGCCGATCTCGGCGAGGACTTCGATCTCGCGGGCGGTCAGCCCGTCGAGCTGCGCCCGGGCCGGCGGCTCGCCTGCCCCTTCGCGCGCCCACTGCATCACACGCCCCGTCACGCCGCTGGCCAGCACGGACTCGCCGCGCGCGACGGTGCGCACCGCGTCCGCGAGCACCTCGGGGTCCGCGTCTTTGAGCAGGAAGCCGTGGACGCCGGCGGCGATGGCGGACTGGATCAGGGCGTCGTCGTCAAACGTGGTCAGCATCATCACGCGCGTGCCCAAGGGCAGGATTTCAGAGGCCGCCGCGATCCCGTCGAGCACCGGCATGCGAATATCCATCACCGCCACGTCGATGCGGTGCGCCCGCGCCTGCTCTACCGCCTGCGCCCCATCCTTGGCTGTGGCAACCACCTCCATATCCGGCTGCGTGGAGAGGATGGTGGACAGGGCGGAGAGGAGGAGCGGTTGATCGTCGGCAAGCAAGATGCGAATCATCGGCCCAGCTCCGCGCGCACAATAAAGGTGTTTCCGTGCTGCATGGTCTCAAGCGTGCCACCTGCGCTTGCCGCGCGCTCGCGGCACCCCTCTAAGCCCGTGCCGGTGCCGGGGCGAGGGCGGATCGGCCCGGTCGAGGTGATGGTCACGGTGCACCGCTGCCCCGCATCGACTCGCACGCGCACCTCCGGGTCCTGTTGGTGGCGCGCGGCATTGGTCACGGCTTCGGCGACGATGCGGTAAGCAGCCACGCTGCTCACGGCAGGGACCTGCGGCAGGGTGCCCTCAAGCGACACGCCCACCCCCGCCTCCCGGAAGCGGCGAATAAGCTCCGGCAGCTCATCCACGCCAGCGGTCGGCGAGAGCACCACGCCGTCGTCACGCAGGCCCCGGACAAGCTGCCGCATGTCCGCAAGCGCAGCACCCGCCTCCTCACTGATCTGCGTCAGCGTTTCGCGCTCGTTGCCCGCCGCGAGCCCCGCGTTGGCCTGCACTTTGATCAGGGTGAGCGTGTGCCCCAGAAGGTCGTGCACATCGCCGGCGATAGCCAGCCGCTCAGCTTCGCGCGCCTTCTGCAGCCGCTCCCGCCTGGCCCGATCCTCCTGCGCCAGATTCGCCGCCACCAAATACGCCACCGCGCACACCGCCCAATGCGCCGCGAGCGTGAGCCCCCAGTCGATCCCGCGCCGGTAGAACAGGACGAGGCTCTCGTCCCACGTCCACATAAACGGCGAGGCAAAGGACCACGCCATCGCCGCGGCAAGCACACCGTAAGCGAAGCGCCCGCCCGCAAACCTCCGCGCGACGAACACTGCGACCGGCACGGCGAGCACCCACACCGTGTAGCCCAGGTTGATCGGCGCGAGCATCCACACCGCCGACCAGGTCGCGTTCAGGGTAATCATGCTTGCCGACGCCCACCTCACCCGCGCCCGCAACGCTCCGAACGCCGCGACGAAACCCCAGGACAACAAAGCTTGCGCCCACCCGAACACGTCGCTCGGGTCCGCACACGCGCCGGCGGTGTATACGAGCGCCAGCACTGCGGCAGGTGCGGCGAGCACTGCGTCGACCGTACGCCACCGCACCGCTCACAGCCCCCGGACGAACTCGGCGAAGCCCGGCGCGGTGAACTCCAGGTAACCGTAGCTAGAGGTATCGATGAGCCCCTTGTCCAGCAGGGAGCGTCGCGCCATACTCAGATCGTTGGAGTCCCGCCCCATTGCCTCGGCGATCGCGCTGCGCTTGACGGGGCCGTCTCCGACAGCCTCACCAGTGGCAGCCATGGCGCGCAACATCCGCGCTTCCGCGGGTGTGGCCTTCTTCCAGCGGGCGCGGAAGAAGGTCTGGCGCATCTGGTTGAAACCCTCGCCCGCCGCTTCCACCTGCGGCACTTCCAGCACGGTGCCGGGGCCGGGGAAGCCGGCGGCGCGCCATGCCTCATCACCGATCACCTGCATGAAGTAGGGGTAGCCGCCCGCGAACCCGAGTGCCGCCTCGAGTGCGTCGGCGGACCAGCGGACCCCCTTCGCCGCGGCGAGGCTATCCAGCGCGTTACTCGCCTGCGCGCGGGTGAGGTTGTGCAGGTGCTGGTAGCCGAAGCGCTCGGCGAAGCTTACTGCGTCTGTCACCACGTCCTGGGTGTGGCTCAGGCCTGCGGTGTAGGCGGCCATGGGCAGGTCGCGCTGCTCGGACTGCATGTGTTGCCAGGCGTAGGCGAGCGCTTTGATGCCGTCGGCGTCCGCGCTCTGGATCTCGTCGATAAACAGCACGAGGCCGCGGGAGCGTTGTCGCGCCGCTTCACCTGCGGCGGCAAGCAGTTTCTGCAGCCGGCGGCCTTGGCTGCCCGTCTCCGGGCTCGTGCGCGGGGCCGCCCCGCTCACGGAGACGCCGGCAACCTCGACTTTTGCGGATTTGATGAGGGTACGCAGGGCGTCGACAAGCGAGCCCTGCCAGGTGCTGGAGATCTCTTCGAGCGCTTCCACGAGCGCTCCAAGCAGCGGCCCGTCGCCCGCGGTGACCCAGAGCGTGTCGAAGCCCTTGGCCGCGGCGTCGGCTTGCGCGGCGCGCAGCAGGCTCGTTTTGCCCACGCCGCGCGGGCCGGCGAAGACTTGGATGCGGCCGACCAAGCGCGGCTCGACGATGATGAAGGCGAGGTCGCGGCGGATGTCTTCAAGGATCTGCTCGCGGCCGAAGACTTCGGGCGCGATTTCGCCTGGGGTGTACGGGCTGGGCTGCATGCCACCTTTATACCTCTTTATGACTCGCCGAGTCATAAAGATCCATAAGCACTGCTAGGCTATTTCCGTGACCAAGCGCCTTGAGATCCTGCCCGTCGACCCCGCGAACCCGCTGGCCATCATGCCCGCGCTCGAGGAAGCGCTGACCGGCCAGCGCGCGCTTTTGCCCGTGCCCGCCGACGACCCGGCGCGTGCGGACCTGCTGCGCAACACGCAGGGCATAGGCCAGCCTATCGACGATGACGTAGCCCTCGTCGTCGCCACCTCCGGGTCCACGGGCCGCCCGAAGGGCGCGATGCTTTCGCCTACGAACCTCATTTCCAGCGCGGACGCGACCCACCAGGCACTCGGCGGCCAGGGTCAGTGGCTGCTTTCCATGCCCGCCGCCTACATCGCGGGCATCCAGGTGCTGGTGCGCAGCATGGTCGCCGGCGTCGAGCCCGCCTACCTGGATCTTTCCCACGGCTTCAGCATCAACCAGTTCGCCGAGCGCGCCGAGGAGCTCGCGGCGACCGGCGAGCGCTGCTACACCGCGCTGTCGCCCCACCAGCTGGCCAAGGCCACTTCGAGCCTGCAGGGCATCGATGCTTTACGACGCTTCACCGCCGTCCTCGTCGGCGGCGCCGCCACCAACCCCCGCCTCCTCGACTCCGCGCGCAAGCTGCGTATCAACGTGGTGACCACCTACGGCTCCTCGGAGACTGCGGGCGGCTGCGTCTACGACGGCGTGCCCATCGCTGGCGCGCGCGTACGCGTTGACGGCGGCCGCATTATCCTTGGCGGCCCGATGGTGGCCAAGGGCTACCGCGGCCGCGTGGAGCCGAACCCCTTTACCACTGACGCCGACGGCCGGCAGTGGTTCACCACCTCGGACGCCGGCCGCATCGATGGCGGCACCCTTACCGTTGAGGGCCGCCTGGACAACGTGATTTCCTCCGGTGGCTTCAAGCTGCAACCGGAGGTGCTCGAGCACTTCCTGCTCGCCCAGCCCGGCGTGACCGGTGCCTGCGTCGTCGGCGTGCCCGATGAGCGCTTCGGCCAGCGTATCTGCGCCGCTTACACCGGCTCCGCGTCAGTCGCCGAACTCATGGATGCCTTCGAGGACCTGCCACGCTGGCAGGTGCCAAAAGAGCTGCGCCCCATCCCCGCACTCCCCCAGCTCGGCCCGGGCAAGGTGGATCGCGCCGCGGTGGCGGAGCTGTTCGGCGGGAACTAGTCTCCGACGTTTACGCTCTCGCAACACGGGGTCCTGCACACTTTGGGTTGTACATACCCATCCCTCACACAAGGAGGACACCATGAAACGTCTCACCGCTTGCGTCGCCGCATCCGCGATCGCGCTTTCCGCGTTCGCCGCACCCGCCCACGCCGCAACCGTCGCCCAGAAGGACAAGGACGGCACCTGTGCGGTCAGCCTCACTGCCGGCGAGAAGCAGTTCATCTCCACGCTTTTCGACGAGTCCAAGGCCATCGGCGAGCACGAGCAAGCCCGCGATCTCGTCGCCGCAGTTGAGTCCGTCTATCCCGGCGTCATCGCAGAAAACGAGAAGGCGCTCAAGGGCGAGGAGGCAGACCTGACCAAGGTGCTTCCCGCCCAGCTCGCTGAGAAGTACGCAAGCGCGCAGAAAACGCTCAAGGAAACCGAACCGACGACGGAGCGCACACTGGAGGACATCAACACGGACTCCTGGCACGTCGGCCCCGAGACGAAGCCTGTCGAACTGCCCTTCGCCGTAGCGAAGAGCGATGCCAAGCTGTACGACGCTTGGTCCGCCACGCCTGCCGGGAAAGTCGCTGTGAAGCAGATGCAGCTTAGCGACGCCGACGTCGCCGCTGCCGCAGCCTGCGCCAAGGGCACCCAGGCAAATGTGGAATACCCCACCGCGAAGCCGGATCTGAACGTTCCAGCCATCATCGGTGGGGTCGTCGCAGCGCTGTTGGCGCTGCTCGGGCTGCTTGCCCTGCCACAGCTCGGCCTGAAGCTGCCGAAGCTGCCGATGCTGGGCAAGTAAGTAGCGCTTAGAGCTTGGCGATCGGGCCGAGCACCCTATCTACCTGCTGCGGCAGCAGCAGGGCGATCAGGGACAGCAGGCCCGCCAGGCCCGCGATGGTCAGCAACGCGATCAGCCACGGCGACTCGGCAGAGGAGCCAGTGGTGGTACCCGGCTGCTCGTCGACCTGCTGCATCTTGTTCTCGAAGGTGAGGTCGTGGTTGATCGGGTCGATGCCGAGGGCGTTCAGGCTGGCGAAGAAGAGGTCAGTCTGGTCGATCTGGCCGGTCAGGTTGGCCGCACCCGGGCCGGAAGCTGCGACGCGCAGCTGGGCACCGGTGTGCTGCTGGCCGCCGAGGGCGTCCTCGTCCTCGTTGGTCTTAGAGGTGGCGAAGTTGACCGCCATGGTGGAACCTTCGACCGTGGTCAGCTGGGTCACGCGGCCAGCGGTGTTGCTGTCCTCGTAGGTGATCTGCGCGGTGTGCGCGTGATCTGCGGTCGCGACGATGAGGGTTTCCTCACCGGTCTTCTCCACCCACTGCTGCACGGCCTGGACGGCCTCGTCGAGCTGGCCGACCTCGCCGATCAGGCCGCAGGCGTCTGCGTCGTGGTCGGCCTTATCCGGGGAGGCGGACTCGACCTGGAGCAGGAAGCCCTTGTCATTCTGCAGCAGCTCCAGCGCCTTGGTGGTCATGTCCGCCAGACGCGGGGTCTCCGCGGTGAACTCCGGGTTTGCCACACACGTCGCCGGAGCCATGTCGCCGCCGTCGGTGGTCGGGATGGACTGGTTCAGCGTACGCGGCATGTTGCCCTCGGAGAACAGGCCCAGCACCGGCTTTTCTGCGTCTGCCTTGTCAACGGCGTTGAGCTCGGAAAGATTGGTCGCGACCTGGTAGCCGTTGTCCTTCGCGTTCTCCAGCACCGTCTTGCCTGCGGTCCAGGTGTTGCCGTCCTCGCCCCACTGGCCGCCCTGCACGACCTCGGTGTTGAAGTACTTCATGCCGCCGCCGAGAGTGACGTCGGCGCGCAGGTCGACGATCTGCTCCGAGATGGAGCCAAGGCCGCCGTTCTCGCGCAGCTGCTCGCCCTGCGCCACCTTCTTATCACCGGACGGCGCGTAGTAGGAGCGATCAAGCGCGTGTGCGGCAAAGGCCGCCGGGGTGGCGTCCTGGATCTCCGCAGTGGAGACGTTACCGATCTTCATGCCCTTCGCCTTGGCCAGCTCGCCGAGGGTAGCAACCGGATTGCCCTTGCTATCGACGCCAATCGCGCCGTTGTAGGCCTTCACGCCAGAGTTCCAGGCGGTGCCGGTCGCGGCGGAATCCGGGACGTAGTTCGGCAGGCCGGTCTCCTTATCCAGGGAGAAGGTGGTCAGGTAGCCGGTGTAGTCCAGGTTGTCCAGGCCGTCGAAGCGGCCCGCGGAACCCTTCAGGTAGTTGCGGGCGGCGGTGATTTCGGAGTCGCCCGTGCCGTCGCCAATCAGCAGCACGACGTTCTTCGCCTTCGCGTTATCGATGCCCTGACCGGCGGTGCCGAACTGGGCGCAGTCGCCGACCTTCGGTGCGGCACCTTCAGAGACGAGGTAGCACAGCTGGTCGCCCGGCTTCGCCTTGGAGCGGGTAGCCAGCGACATGACCTTGTTACCCTTGTTGATCTCCCACGGATCCTGACCGCCCTCGGTGCCGCCGTTAAGGCCGAGCGCGTTCGCCATGACGTAGAAAGCGTCAGTCTGGTCGAGCTGACCGTTGACGTTCTCGGAGCCCGGGCCGAAGCCAGCGATGCGCACCTGGGTGCCGGTGTGCATCATCGACTTGGTCTCCAGCTCGCCGCTTTCATTGATGGACCACGGCTGGGTGCCGAAGCCGATGGACATCACCGCGCCGCCATCCTTCTGCGACTTCAGACGGGTCACTGCGGATACCGACGGACGGCCGTCCGGCACGATCTCTGCGGTGTGCGCGTGGTCAGCCGTGACCACGATGAGCGTGTTCTTGTCCTTCTTGGCAAAGTCGAGGGCTTCCTTGATGACCTCGTCGATCTGCTCGGTCTCACCGATCATGCCGCAGGCGTCAGCGGCGTGGTCCGCCTTGTCGATGGATGCGGACTCCACCTGGAGGAAGAAGCCCTTGTCGGACGAGGGGTCGTCGAGAAGCTCGATTGCCTTCTTCGTCATCTCCGCTGCCGTAGGCTCGTTGCCGGTGTCCTGCGGGGTGCAGGTCTCCGGCTCCTTGTCGGAGGCGTTGCCCGGGACGGTCTGCTCGTAGCGGCGGGTCATGTTGCCGTCGTTGAACAGGCCGAGGACCGGCGCGTCCTGGTTAGCCACGGTGACCGCGTCGAGGCCAGCCTTGTCATCGACGATGGTGTAGCCCTTGGCCTCCGCGTTCTCGCGCACAGTCTTGCCGGCTTCCCATTCCGCGCCGCCGTCGTGCTTCTCGGTGAGGAAGGGGTTACGGTTCTCGCCGCCCGCCTGCACCTCGGTGTCGAAGTACTTGCGGCCGCCGCCAAGGGTGAGGTCCGCGCGGGTGTCGATGATCTGCTCGGAGATCGAGCCCAGGCCGCCGTTCTCACGCGCCTCCTTGCCCTGCACGACCTTCTTCTCGCCCGACGGCGCGTAGTAGCCGCGCTGGGAAATGTGCGAGTGCATCGCGCCCGGCGTGGCGTCCTGGATCTCGGCGGTGGAGACGTTGCCGGTGCGCATGCCGGCGTTCTTCGCCATCTCAATCAGGTTCTCGTGCGGTGTGCCCGCCGCGTCGACAGAGAGCGCACCGTTGTAGGTCTTCGCGCCGGTGGACCAGCCGGTGGCGGACGCCGCCGAGTCGGTCACGTACTGGCGCTTGCCCTCCTGGGAGACGGCGAAGGTGGTGTACGCACCCGAAGCCGTCAGCTCGTCCAGACCCTCGAAGCGGCCGTTCGCACCCTTGAGGTAGTTACGCGCTGCGGTGATCTCCTGGTGGCCCATGCCATCGCCCAGGATGAAGATCACGTTGCGGGCCTGGGCGTCGGTGTTGCCCTGCCCGCCCTTGCCAAACTGGGTGCAATCCCCCGGCTGCGGGACGTGCACCAAGTTGCCTTCGGCGTCAAGGGTCACACAGGACTCTTTGCCGTTAAAGTTCTGCTCCGCCGGCGCGGCGGAGGCTGTGGGGAGACTCGCCAGAGCCAGCGCGGAAGCGCTGACCACGGCGGTCAGAGTTTTAAACGGAATACGCATGTGGGGTTCCTTCACATGAAAAGCCAAGAAAATCGGATGGTTGTTCAACCGCCACACACCATAAATCCAGCAAATTTCCAATACGGAAAACCCAGATGAACTTTAGGTGACTACAAAACGTAGTTAAGGGCGCTACCCGAGTAGCCGGGTAGCGCCCTTTACTTATGCTTAGCGCGGATTACTTCTGCGCGGAAGAACCATCCTTCTCAGAGGAGGTCTTTCCCTCCGCGGAGGAGCCCAACACGGTCAGCCCGTTGTCGAAGCCTTCCTCGCGGCAGGCCTGCGCAATGAGCACACCGGTCAGGCTGAGCGCGGCGATGGCACCGAGCGCGATACCCAGCGGTTGCAGCTGCTCACCGTAGCCAGCGAACTGACGGTTGATGGCGTTCGCCTGCGCCTGCAGTTCGCGCATCCACTCGGGCTGCTCAGCGTTGTGGCCGTGGCCACCGCGGCCGAAGCTGTTGTCCGGCAGGGATTCCTGCACGCGGCGGTTAAGCTGGCCAACCGCCTGCTGGATCTGCGGGCCGAACGCCTCGTTCACTCCGTAGCCAACGCCCGCCAGCAGGCCGATCGGCAGCAGCCACAGGATCGGGCTGTTTGCTGCAAACGCGTTGGCGACGCAGCGCTTCGCCTTCTCAGACGACCCCTTGGACGGATCCTGCGGATCAGCCGGAACACTCGGCTCCGTCGGTTCCGTCGGCTCCGTGGGCTCGGTGGGCTTGGTCTTCTTCGTGCCCACCTTGATGATGAGCTTCTGCGCAGGAACCTCGACGACGCTGCCGTCCTCCCCGTGGATACGCTCACCAGGCTTACCGGGCTGCACAACCTCGTGCTTACCCGACTCCAGGTTCGGATCCTCTACAACCTCGTAGTCGTAGGCAAGCTCTTCGGTCCAGCTGGTGCCCTTCGGCGGCTTGCTGCCAACACGGACGACGCGCTCGACCGGCTGCTCCACCAGTTCGGCGACAGGCTTGCCGTCGACGATCTTGATGACGTACTTGCCGTCCTTGCCAGCAACGTCCTCGACCTCTTCGCCCGGCTCCAGGTTCGGATCGAAAACAACCTTGGTGGTGTAGCGGACCTCAATCTCGATGCCACCCTCAGGGACCGGCGTCGGGTCCTCCGGCTCACCCTCAGGCTGCTTCGTGCCGATGTGGATGATGTGATCCTGCTTCTCAATCAGAGTTTCTTCCGAGCCATCGGCCTTGTGGTGCACCAGGCCCGGCTTGCCCTCCTGCTCGACCTTGTGTTGGCCAGCCTCGAGCGTCGGATCAAGCTTGGCCTTCACCTCGAACGGGATCCGCTCGTTCCACTCGACACCATCCGCCGGCTTGGTGCCGACGCGGACGATCCGCTGAATCGGTTCCTTAGTCGTCTTTGCGGAAGGCTCACCATTTTCAACGGTCACCTCGATCTTGCCGTTTTCACCCTCCTGCTCCACGATCTCCTCGCCCGGCTTGAGCGTCTCGTCGTAGATGATCTTCGTAGTGAACGGCAGCTCGACCTCCTTCGGAGGCAGCGACGGATCCGGCGTCGGCTCGTCGGTCGGAGGCGTCGGCTCATCCGTCGGCGGAGTCGTCGGAGGCGTCGGCTGCTCAACCTTCTTGGTGCCGATGCGAATCACCGCGTCCTTCGGCTCCTTGGTGCGCTCGGTTGTCACCTCAGGATCACCAGACGGCTTACCGTTGACAAGCTTCTGCGTGGTGGTCACAACCTCCTCGCCGAATTCGCCGTGCTCGACGACCTGCTTGCCCTCTTCGAGGTTCGGGTCCTCGATGACCTTGGTCTCGAAGTCAACCGAACGGGTCGTCTTGGACACCAGCTCGTTGTCCTCGAGGCCCGGGCCGTACTCGACGATCCGCGGGCTCGGCTCGGTGCGACCCGTCTCCTCGGTCTTCGTGGCCTCACCGTTGGTGCCGCTGAACGTCGCGGTGTAGGTCACCTCGCCATCCTTGCCCTCCTGGACGACACGCACCTCACCCGGAGCAAGGTCCGGGTTCGCATGCAGCTCGGTCGGGTACGGGATCGGCTCCTTCCACTCCACCTTGTCGGACGCAGTTGCCTGCTTGGTACCGACCTTGATCACCTTGGTGACCGGCTCAGTAGTGGTCGTCTCGCCACGCGTGGCCTCGACAACCTTGCTGTTCACGATCTTCTGCGTGATCTTGGTGATCTGCTCACCAGGCTTGCCCTCGGTGACAACCTTGTACTCGCCGGCCGGGATCTCCGGGTCGTACTCAATCCGGGTATCGAACGGGATCGGCAACTTCTCTTCCAGCTCGTACGTGCCGTCGGTCATGGAACCGACACGGACGATCTGCTTCTTCGGTGCCTTCGTCTCCTCGATGGTGATTGTCGGCTCGCCGACAGACTTGCCGTTCTCGACCTTCTGGGTAGAGGTGATCAGCTCTTCGCCGTTCTCACCCTCCTGCTCAATCTTTGTCTGCCCGACCGGCACCGTGTTATCCACGATGAACTCGGTCTCGAACGCAACCTCGCGGGTCTTCGTCGACGTCAGCGTTTGGTCCTCGGGGGTCGGACCGTACTCGATGATCTGGTTGACCGGATCCTTGGTCTGCTTCTCCTCCGGCTTCACCGTTGCTTCATCGCCCTTGGAGGTGAAGTCCGCAGTGTAGGTCTTCTCACCCGGGACGCCCTTCTGGACAACCTTGATCTCGCCCGGCTTCAGCGCCGGGTTCGGACGGGTTACTACGTCGAACGGAACCTGGGCAGCCCAGGTGACCTCCTCGGAGGTTTCAGACGGCTTGGTGCCGACCTTGATCACCTGATCCACCGGCTGCTCAGTGATCTCCTCCTTGACGGTGGCTTCACCATCCGGCTTGGAGTTGGTCACCTTCTGCGTCACGGTGACAGTCTTCTTGCCCGGCTTGCCCTCAGTCACGGTCTCGGAGGTGCCTGCAGGCATGTTCGGGTCGAACTCGACCTTCACACCAAACGGAACCTCGGCTTCGACCGTCTTGGTGGTCTCACCAGTGGTCTTCGTGCCCACGCGAATAACGGCATCCTGCTTCTCGGTCACCGTGGTGGTCTTCACTACTGGGTCACCAGACGGCTTGCCGTCGACAAGCTTCTGAGTGCTTGTAACCTTCTCCTCGCCGATAACGCCCTGCTTATCGACGACCTGCTCACCCGCCTCCAACGTGTCATCGAAGATGATTGTCGTTTCGAACGGGATCTTACGGTCGGTCTCCGTAACCAGCTCTTGGTCGGCCAGACGCGGGCCGTATTCGACGATACGGTCTGTCGGCTCGGTGCGAGCCTTGGTCTCCTGGACGGTGGCCTCGCCGTTGACGCCGTTGAAGATGGCGGAGTACGACGCCTCGCCGTTAGAGCCGTCCTGCACGACGCGGGTTTCACCCGGAGCCAGCGCGGGATTCTCGCGCACAATGGTGGAGTACGGAATAGGCTCGGTCCACTCGACCCTCTCGCTCATCGGTTTCGTGCCGATGACTACGACCTCATTCACCGGACCCTTGGTCCGCTCCCACTTGCCGGTTTCCCTGTTAAAGGTGTCCTCACCTGGCTCACCCTCGGTCTCAACCTGGTAGGTGCCCTGCTTGACGGTGGCGTCGTACTTGTACTCAACCTTAAACGGAACCTCGCGCGTAGGAGCGTCCTCCACGTTCACAGTTGCGGTGGCGGTGTCCTTAGAGCCATCCTCATACGTCACGATGACCGGGACGTTAATCTTGTCGCCTGCCTTGGCGGTTGCCGGCGCGGTGGAGATGACGTTGCCCTGCTTGTCCAAGCCGACAATCCAGTCACCGTTTGCGTTTGCAATCTTGTAGGTCGGGTTGCCGTACTCATTAGTTTCACCGGTAGGTGCGCTACCTGCTGGGAGCCCCGCCGGGTCAATGACAAACGGGTCTACAGCCGCGAAATTGATGCCCTGCGGCTTGTCCACGCTGATCGGCGAGGTAACCGTGCCGCCCGGACTGACCGTCTCAGTTGGGAAGGTCGGGTTGGCCTCCCAGTTGTTGGTCATCTTCACCACGGTGGCAACGGGGACCTCATCAATCGAGCCGTCAGGGTAGGTGACGGAGACGTTGTACCTGTGCTTGTCGCCAGGCTTGGCGTTTGCAGGCGGGGTCACCGAAACTACGCCGGTGTCAGGATCGATCTTGTACGTCCAGCCGTCGACAGTAGTCTCAGTGACCGGCTCATCACCCTGCATACCGAAGGAGAAAGTCGAACCATCCGGAATGTTATTCAGGTTGACGTTTCGCGTCACCTCTTCGCCTGGGCCCGCATCCTGAACGGAGTAAGACGGCTCGTAGACGTCCTTCTGCGACTCTCTCACTTTGAACGGAGCCAAGACAACGTCCTGGGAACCGTCGAGGTAGGTCACGGTCACAGGCACCTGGATGCCGTCGCCCGCCTTGGCCGTCTTCGGCGGTGTTGCGGTGACAATGCCGGTTTCATCAACCTTGACTGCCCAGCCATCAACAGTGTCAGGGACGCTGTAGCGTTTCGACACGTCCGTAGCCAGGTCGCGATCAGGGACCTTCGTATCCTCCGTGATGGAGGAGGCGACACCCTCACCCGGTTTGGTGGTCTTCTGCTCATACTTCGGCTCATAGATCTGACGGTGCGCGCCCTGCGCCACCACAGTGGCGATGGTGAAGTCCGTCGAACCATCCTTGTACGTTACGCGCACAGGAATGTCTGCGGCCGAGCCCGGCAACACGTGAGCAGCAATTGGCGTCTTGATCTCGCCCGTAACAGGGTCAATCTGCACCTGGTCCCAGGTGAGGTTACGTGGCGGCGCAATGTAGTCCGGGTCGTTCGGGTCAGTGACCAGGGAGAAGCGCGGCTCTGATGCGTCGCTGAGGTTCTTGCGATCAACCTGGCTTGTCACCGTTGTTCCGGTCTTACCCGTCACCGTCGGGTACGACGGCTGGTTGGCACGCGCGTAGGTCCCAACCACCGTGAAGTCTGCCGGTACCTCAGCCGTAGAGCCATCCGGATAGGTGACATGTACCGGGATGGAGACGGACTGACCATTCGGAACGCTTGGGCCTGGGGTCGCGGTGACGGTACCGCTTCCGTCGATAGTGAACTTCCAGTCCTTCGGCCACTGATTCTCCGGCGGCAGCTTGTACTTAGCCAACGTCGGATCGGTCAGGAGGCTCTGGAATTCTGTGCTCACCGGCTCCCCTGCCTTGGTCAGCTTCGGCTGGTAGTGCGCGGTATCCTCACCCGACTTATCACCAATCACACTGATGGTGCCGGTGGTGATCTGCGGGTTTGCACCACTGGCATAGTGTGCCTTCACCGGCACGGTCAGCTGCGCGCCAGGGAAAACATTAGGCGGGATGGTGGTAGACAGTACACCTGTGTCCGGGTCGATCTTGAGCGTCCAACCGCCGGTCGTGTACTCGGTGGAGCCGTCCTCGAACGTGTAGCGGTTCGGCTCTTCGTCCGTGTCTTTGCCGCCCTGCCCCACCGGGGGCATAACCGGTTGGAGCGACACCTCCTCATTATTTTTACCGGAGACCGCGGTGTAGTCCGGCACCTTCACACTGTTGATCACCTGGAAGGTCAGCTTGACAGTGTCGCTGGTGCCATCCGGGTAGATGCCCTTGATTTCTGGGGAGATTGTGGAGAAGTTCGGAACATCTGAAGGCGAGGTCGCGGTGACCTTGCCGTTGTCATCCACGGTGACAGTCCAGCCCTCAGGCACGGTGTTCGGATCGACTTCATAGCGCTCCGGCTGGACGGGGTCGTGGTCTTCAAAGGCAGGATCCCAAGTCAGCTGTGCCTCGATGGGGTGGCCCGGAACACCCGTGGTAGTTCCAGGGCTAACCAGCGTAGTGACCTGGGTGTTATTGGGGTCCACAACAACAAGTAGCGGAATGATGTCACGGGAACCGTTGGAATACGTCACAACAACGCGTGGCTGCGCGAAGGTACCCGGGTTCGGGTTCAGCGGCGCGGTGACGGTGACCTCGTAGGTGTCGGGGTCCATCTTGGCTTCCCAACCCGAGTAGACGTTCTTCTTATCCAGCTTGACCTCGGCCTCAAAGCCTCCGTCCTCGCGCTTCTTCACCAGGTCCGTAATCTTGTCCCCGGCTTCCTTAAACGTGATTACCTGGCGGTCCTTAGCGGGTTCGTTGTTTTCCACGCCGGAAATAATTGCCTGCTGGGCAGGGTCATACTTCGGGTCATGGAACTGGGTGTCGTCGAAGCTCCACTGGTGGTTGGCAATAACGTTCGCCTGGTTGTAGCGGGTCAGCGAGTTGGAGCTGTCGAAGACCCCGCCGCCGCCAAAGGCGTTGTTGCGAGCAGCAGCCTGCAACTGGTCGACGGTACGGGGCTTCGCCAGCACGTTAAAGCGCATGCCCTGCTGGTCGCTCAGGTTCGTGCCCTTGTACTCCGGCATGGTGTAGAAGATCTCGCCGGTGTCCTGATCAATACGTACGCTCGACTTACCACCACCAGAAGCGTCGGGGTCACTCGTGCCGATGAAGTTACCCTGGGCGTCGTAAGCCTCCACAACCATGCGGGACATGGAATCGTCCGTGCCGCCGTTCTCCACCTTGGGAACGTTGATCTTGCCGACCTTGAGCTTCTCGCCGGGCCTAATGACCAGCTTTTCTCGGTTCTCCCACGAGACCGTGATTGGGTTACATTCAATATTCTCGCTCGGCCACGGGTTTACAGTAGCGCTGAATTCCGAGCTGCGACCTTGTGTGGCTTGCAGCACACCCGAAGGATTGTCCTTCTTGTAATTGCCCTGCCAGGCGTAGCGCACGGGATTGTCGGCAGTGGCCGAAGCGAACTGCCCGACCTTCTCCTCGGTCATCTCTGCGGAGAGATTCAGGTTTCGTTGTGTGCGAGAAGCAGTAATGTCAATGCTTTCGTCGGCCTTGTGAGTGACGCTCTTGTCAAGGAAGGTCTGGCCGGCCTCCATGGAAGGCACCTCGCCGACATCCAAGTAGTCGGCAAGGTTCCCCGCATTGGTGAAGTACCAATCGGCGAATGTGCGGTCCTTCGAGTTATCAAAGGAGACGCTCAGGCCCCACAGGGTTTTCGAGGGGCTGCTCCCACTCGGCTCCTGGGTGTTCCAGCTGAAACCAGCCTGGCTACCATCCGGTTTGTTTGTCGCTGTAACAACACACGACCCGGCCGGCAGGTCGGACGCCTGTTGGACGTCCTTCTCCACCGCGCCGGACTTGTCACGAATGCCGCCGGTGAAGCCGGATGCCGCAGCAGCGTAAGGCGCCAGCGGGCCGGGGGCGACCACGCTCACGCCACCGAGCGCGAGCGCAATGATGGAAGAGGCTGCGATGCCTGTAGAAGTTGATTTACGAAAACGCCGAGATGCTCCGGCCATGGGTACTCCTCAATCAAGCTGCTGAACAGGGCCTGGCATGTGCGGCCCGCTACCAGTCTTTGGTTATGCGCACTTCACCTATCTCACATTGCGAGGTGCTGCACTACAGAACACTTTAGGGAAGCTTAAAACACATGTCGAGATTGATGCTTCCTGCAGCGCATGCCAAGCACTCCCGCCCACACTCAGGTTTCAGCTTCAACCAGATCTGCAGGTAGCTACATACGCCGGAGATTAGCGTGCTGGTTTGTTGAGGGACAACGCGGCGTCGAGAAGCAAAACCAAGTCCTCTTGCGCATAGGTGGCGCGCAGCTGGGCGTCGTTGCCGCCGCGCAGATTGCCCCGCACTAGCGCCACGCCCTGGGAGGCCGGCACCATGGAAAACTCGCGCGGGTGCGGGAAGACCTGGCGCACGTAGTGGCCCGCGCGCAGCGCGCACCGGTTGAGCCAGATGTCGTCGGCGTGCGGGGCGCACTCCAAAAAAGCAGTGCCCTGTGCGGCGACAGCATCCACCATCGCCGGCGGGTACGCCACGCCCGATACCCCGGTGGCGAAGTGGCGTGGGTCCGGATCCGTGTCCTGCACAGACTTCCACTGCCTGTAGGGAGCCAGCTGTCCGTTTTGCAGCACGATCTCGTGAGCGCGGTAAGCGACCACGTTGTTGGGGTCAGCGTCGGAGGCGTTGAGGAGTTTTTCGGCGAACCACTTGGGGTACATCATGTCGTCGTCGACAGTGATGACGCGGGTGCCTGTGCCGGCGAACTCCTGGAAGGTGCCGTAGTACTTCGTGTGCGGGCCGTAATGCCCGTCCGAGCAGCGCACCTTAAGGCCGTGTTCCACGAGCGCGTGCAGACCTTTCGGCCACTCGCCCTCGTAGTCCTCTTTATCCAGCCACAAGTAGACCGGCAGGCGCTTGGTACCAACGAGGAGGGAGGAAATCGCCACCACTGCCGACTTCAATCGCGGGCCGTGGGAAGTGAGCGAGATGACCGTGCTGCCCTCTTTAGGGAAGCGTGCGGGAGACTTGCGCGCAACCACCCGCAGCTGAGGCGCGCGCAGTAGCGCACCTACCCCGCCCAGTGCTTGCCGAAGCGCATAGTCGATCCACATGAGCCAAAACTTTAGCCGACACGAGCAAATCGGGGCATGATAGGAGGCATGACTGACACGACGGGCAATGGAAACGACTCTGCGCAGACTGGTGGCGGTGCTGACGGGACTGCGACTTTTCACGACTGGTGGCAAGCGGCGCGTCCTCACACGTGGCCGAACGCTTTCGCGCCCGTCATCGCCGGTACGGGCCTCGCTGCGTACAACGGCGGCATGCACCTGGGCAAGGCGCTGTTGGCGCTCGGCGTTGCGTGGGCCCTGATCGTCGGCGTGAACTTTGCCAACGACTACTCCGACGGGGTCCGCGGCACCGACGATGACCGCACCGGCCCCACCCGCATCACCGCCTCGGGGTTAGCGCGCCCGCAGGATGTGAAGCTTGCGGCGTTTGCCTCCTTCTTTGTTGCTGCGGTGTTGGGTGTGATTCTCGCAGTGATGAGCGCGTGGTGGCTTGTGCTGATCGGCGCGGTGTGCATCGCTGCGGCCTGGTTCTACACCGGCGGGAAGAAGCCTTACGGCTACTACGGGTTCGGGGAGCTGGCCGTGTTTGTATTCTTCGGGCTCGTCGCGGTGCTGGGCACGCAATTTACCCAGGCGGGCTGGTTGACCGTGGACGGGTGGCTGGTGGCCATCGCGGTCGGCGCGATTTCGGCGTCGGTGAACTTGGCCAACAACATCCGCGATCTGGATTCGGACGCGCTTGCAGGCAAAAACACCTTGGCGGTGCGCATCGGCGAGGTGCGTGCGCGCCGCCTGTTTACCGTGCTGACCTTGACGCCGTTTGCGGTGACGCTGCTGCTGGGCAACTCGCTTGCGCTGCTCGGCTTCGCCGCGCTGCCCTTTGCCGTGTCCTCCATCTTGACCGTGCAACGTCAGCACGCTCAGGGCAAGGACCTCATCCCGGTACTAGGTATGAACGGTCGTGCCATGCTGCTGTGGTCCATCCTCACCGCTGCCGCCCTCACGGTGACGGGTTTACAGCTTTGGGGTTCCGGCATGGTGGTGCCGTACACGACGCACTAGGTGTGCGCCGCTCTTGGCGCTGTCGGTTTTCCTGGCCCTGACAGTCTGCGGCCGCAGACTGTTGGGGCTGTTTTTCGTCCGTACAGGCCGTGCAGGTGGCGGCGCACGTGCGGGGGCTGGGTTTCGGCGGGACTGTGGGGTGCGCCCGGTTGTAAGCGGTGAAGCGGGTGCCGTCGGCGAAGCGGTAGTGGATGTCGCCACCTCGCTGCCGGATGTGCACCGAGTTGTTGCTCACTAGCGAGTGGCAGGACGAGCACAGGGGAAGCAGGTTGTCCATGTTGGTCTCCCCGTTGCGGGACCAGTCTTTGATGTGGTGCATCTGGAGAAAACGGGTATGCGTACATCCGGGCATGGCACATTGGTGGTCCCAGCTGGCCAGGAGTGCAGCGACCTGACCGTCAGTGGCGAAGCGCTGTTGGCGGCTCACGTTGAGCGTGAGCCCCTGGCTATCCAGCACGTGGAAGCGGACCATGGCGTTGGCGATGTAGCTTTCCACCGCGGAGGATTTGGCCTGCAGGTTGTTGGGCATCCAGGCCCGGCCGTCCTCGGTGACCATGATGTTCACGTGGGCGCCTGGGGTGCGGAGCGGGCTTGAGGGGCTGGTGCGCACCATGTTGATCATGGCGATGAAGGCGGAATAAAAGTTGCGAGGCTCAGGCGGGCCGAAGCGCGAGGCGTTGTGCTCCCCGTCAAGCGCTTCGGCGGTCGATTTGATGTCCTCCCAGATGCTCTTGCGGTTGGCACCTGGCGGGGCGGTTTTCTTCGCCGGGCAGGCCTCTTCGGTGGCTTCCGCCTGTTTCAGGAGCGCGTCGAGCGCTTCGGGGTCGTCCAACTCTTCGGGTGTCGCGCCGTCAAGACCGTGGTTGGCCAGCTGCGCGAGTTTGAGCGCGGCGAGAAGTTCCTCACCGGTGACGGCTGGCAGGAGGACGTCGAGGTGGACCATCCCGTCTTTGCGCTTGTTGAGCCGGAAGTACGGCTCGGTGGGGTCTTTATCATCGTTCGGCTCCACACCGGCAAGCTTCTGCTGAAGCTCGGAGAAGCACATTGCTTCGGCGGCTGCGACGAGTTCGCCCTCGTTCTCCTCATTCATGTAGTTCAACAGCCACCTGACGGTGGTGTAACTAATCCGCGCTTTTTCGAATGACTCATAAAGCATGCGATATCGTCGTATCCCTCTGGCAACGAATACATACTCGAATGCAGTACTACGGGGGATACGTAGATCACGTATTAACCAAGCGGCGGTAGTTTTCGAACCTAGGCGCGGCGCACACTCCTCCTCATCGAACTGCCCGACGGCATCAAGCATCCGCGCACGGGCAACAGTGGAATCATCGTGGTTGACGTGGATATTCTTTGCTAGTTGAGCAGCGAGTTTTTCTTCTTCCGGGATGACAAGGTCCATGACGGTCTCTCAATTCTGCGGCACGGCGGTTTGGGTGGGTGGTTTTGCCTTCCGTTATATACATACACATGTTCGAGCGCAACAGGTAGTGGACGTTGTGATTAAAATGTGACATTTCTCGATTAAGCACACCACGCGAGTTTGGAATGGCAGATGAGGAACCTCAAAAAGTCTGCGGCCGCAGACTCGCGGACGGCCCCCAGAACAGTCCGCGGCCGCGGACTCCCCCGCCTAGCGCCGCTTGCCCCGCAGGATCACGTAGCCCAACCCAAGCCCGAGCGCGCCGCCGAGCACCACCAGCGCCACAAACGGCAGCGCAGTCGGGTTCATGATCACGAGGATCTCCAGCGCCTGCACCACCGGCGGCACCACGCACCACAGCCAGTTGACCTTCTCAGCACGCACCGTGTCCCACGCTGCGAGCGCGAGCGCCAGCAGCGGGTGGCCGAGCAGCAGCACCACGGCCCACCCCGCAGGCCCAAGTACAGACGACGCCAGCAGCATAACCAGCGACACCACGGCGAAGATGCCAAACACAGCCGACTCGGCTAGCACGCCGCGTCGAATTCTGCTTGAGTCCACGTCTGCACACTCCCATCGTAGGCACTTACGCTCAGCACGGTACCAGCTGGCTGCTCCAGGATTTCGCGTTTCGTCGCGCTCGCAGACGCAATTGTCCTCTCCGGGCGGAAGACGCCGTTGCCCCCGTCGTCGTCAGGCGCGGGGGTAAGGAGGAGGGCGCGGTTGTCGGGGTACGTGGCGTCGAGAGGCAATTGCTCGGCCCACGGCGCGGGATCGCTCAAGTTCACCTGGATGTGCCCGGACTGTGCTTCGGGGGCGAAGTAGCGTGCGAGGACCTCGTTTGGCTCGTCGTCAACCAGCCCCAGCCGATCCGCCGCGATGTCGAGCTGGCTGATCGACTCCCCGCAGGTATGCACGTGAGCGATGATCTCGCCTTGCTCGTTGTGGGAGAACCCAGATGCGCCGATGACCTCGACGTTGACGTAGTTGCCGCACCCCGCCAGACCGAGGCCGGCCGCAATACTCACGGCCAGCAGCCGCGTGCGCTGATTCATGCTTGCACCTCCTTGACGCATTGCCCAGTAGCGTAGGGAACAATGTTCACGTAATCCTGAAAGTCTCGCGAAAGGTTGTTTTTCTCGTGCTGGACGTGTTGACGGGCTTCGCCATCATCTTCGCCGTGATCGGTGTGGGCTTCGTGCTCGCGCAGAAAGGCGTGATTGGCAAGGGCGAGGCGCGCCTGCAACTCAACCGCATCGCGTTCTGGGCGGCCACCCCGGCGCTGATCTTCTCCAGCGTGGCAACCTCGGACACCTCGGCGTTCGCCTCGCCGGTGGTGGGGGTCATCGCCATTGCCTCGGTGGCGACGATGGCGATCTACTGGGGGCTCAGCGCGCTGTTCTTCCGCCGCAGTGTTGCAGAGACGATGGCGGGGGCGGCGTCGTCAAGCTATTACAACTCGGTCAACATCGGCCTGCCGATTGCCACCTACGTGATTGGCGACGCCACCTACGTCATCCCCGCGCTCGTCCTGCAGATGGCGGTGCTCTCCCCCATCATCATCGCGGGGCTCAACGCCGAGGGCGGCGGCCTGCGCTCGATCGGCAGCTCCTTTATCGCCGGCCTCACCGCCCCAGTCGTGCTCGCGGCCTTCGCGGGGTTCGCCGTCTCGACCTCCGGCTGGCAGGTGCCTGAGCCGGTGATGGCGCCGCTGGAGATCCTCGGCGGGGCTTCGATCCCGATGATTCTCATGAGCTTCGGTGCCTCGCTCAAGGGAGATGGTGTGCTTTCGCAAGAGCGCTTGCCGACGCTCACCGCCACCACCCTCAAACTCGTCGCCATGCCCGCCCTCGCCCTGCTCGTCGGCACGGCCATGGGACTGAACGGCACGCAGCTCTACGCGGCACTCATCCTCTCCGCGCTGCCCACGGCACAGAACGTGTACAACTACACGGCCACCTACCGCGTCGGTGAGACAGTCGCACGCGACACCGTCTTCCTCACCACGTTCCTCTCACTGCCCGCGATGCTGGTCATCGCGGCACTTTTCGGATAACGCTAGTCTGCTAAGACTAGCGCTCAGCGAGCTCGCTGGCGATCCACTCCTTGCGCGCCTTGCGCTGCTCGCGCCACTGGGCGACCGCCTCGGTGGCCTCGATGCGCTGGCGCTTGAACACCAGCATGGACAGCGGGAACGCCACGATCAGGGCAAGCAGTGCGGACATAATCAGCGGCACTGGAGCGCCGATGAGCAGCGCGGCCCCCTGGATCACCACGGTCAGCGCGATGAACAGCCCGAGTCGGCACAGGCCATACACCGCGGCAGCTTTGTTAGCGCGGGAACGGGCGGCGGGGTCGAGCTCGGGGGCTTGTTGTCGCATATACCTAACCCTAGACGGCAACCAAGTATGTTGGAAGTTATGGGAAGGCTACTACTCCTCGTGCTCATCGTCGTCGCCATCTACCTGATGTGGCGCGCGTTCGGGCCCGGCTCGCAGCAACGCATCGAGCAGGCCCAGCAGCGCCCGCAGATTAAGGGGCCCGACGATGATGAAGACTTCCTCTGGAACATCGAGAAAAACCGCTTCAAAGAGCGCCGCGCCCGCGAAGAAGCAGAGCGCAAGCGCCGGGAAGAGGAAGAACGCCGCCGTCGCCGCGAAGAAAACGGCGAGAACTAGCCCCGCTCAAGCACCTCGGGCAGGCGCTTTGCCCACGCGAGTGAATCGCGGACCCCGTCAGCGACGCTGCGCTCCGCGCGCCATCCAAGCAGGCGAGCAGCCTTGTCGGTGCGAGTAGCGCAACCTGCGACGTCCCCGTCGCGCGGCGGGGCGGTGCGCACCTCGAGCGGGGTGCCCGTCGCCTCGCCGACCGCGTCGGCCAGCTCGAAGACGGTCGTGCCCTGGCCGGTGCCCAGGTTGATCACCTCGTAGTCGGCAAGGTCCGCCTGCAGCGCCGCGACGTGCGCGCGCGCCAGATCCCACACGTGGACGTAGTCGCGCAGGCCCGAGCCGTCGCGGGTGGCCCACTCGACACCGGTGACGGTAAACGGCTCGCCCGCTTGGTATGCGGAAATCATCTTGCCGAGTGCGTGCGAGGGTGCCGGGTTCTGCAGGCCGGTGCGCAGCTTGGGGTCCGCGCCGATCGGGTTGAAGTAGCGCAGGGAGGTGGCTTGGATGAGGCCGGCCGCGGCGGCGTCGGCAAGCACGCGCTCCAGCATCCACTTCGACGCCGCGTACGGGCTCGAGGGGTCGCAGGCGCTCTGCTCGTCGACAAGCAGGCGCTCGTCGGGCGCGTACATCGCCGCGGTCGAGCTGAGCAGGACGCGCTTCACGCCGCGCTCGGCGAGCGCACGCACGCAGGTGGTCGCCTTACCCACGTTGTTCTCGTAGTAGTACAGCGGCTTGGCGACGGACTCCGGCACGATGATCTTCGCCGCGCAGTGGACGACGGCCTCGATGTCCGGGTGCTCGTCCATGATGCGGTGCAGCAGCGCCACATCCGCGATGTCGCCCTCGTAGTGGGCGAAGCGCTCGGCAAAGACGCGCAGGCCGGTGGAGTAGTCGTCCAGGATCACCGGGGTCATCCCGTTGTCTTCGCAGCAGGAAGCGATGGTGGAGCCGATAAAACCGGCGCCACCGGTAATGAGGACCTTCATGTAACGCGCCTCCCTAGTTCAGCCCGGCGTAGGAGTGCAGGCCGGCGATCACGGTGTTGACGTAGGTCATGTTGAAGATCGTCATGGCCAGGGCAAACACGTTAATCCACGCAGCCTTCGAATTCTTCCAACCCGCGGTTGCGCGCGCGTGCAGGTAGGCGGCGTACAGGATCCAGGTGATCATGGACACGGTTTCCTTCGCGTCCCAGTTCCACGGGCGGCCCCAGGCCACCTCGGCCCAGATCGCGCCGAAGACGATGCCGATGCCAAACAGCGGCAGCGTAATGATCGCCGTCTTGTAGGTGATCTGGTCCAGCGTCTTTGCCGACGGCAACGGGTGCACAATCTTGCCAATGAAGCCGTGCTCCTCACCCTTCGGCTGCCACATGCGCAGCAGGTACAGCAGCGCGAACACACCGGAGACGATACCGACCGAGGCACCGATCGACACCGTGGAGACGTGCACCGGTAGCCAGTAGGACTGCAGCGCCGGCACCACCGGGGCGGCCTTCATGTGGAAGACCGTCGAGTTGAGGAACATCGCCACCACCATCGGGAACAGCAGCCACGGCCAAATCGTGTGCCAGCCCTTGCGCCCAATCACGATCGCGGCAGCCACCATAATCACCGCGGTCATAAACAGGATGTACTCGTACAGGTTGCCCAGCGGGAAGCGCTGCGCCGCGATACCGCGGGTGACAAAAGCCACCAGGTGCAGGGCCACACCGAACCACACCAGGGCCTGCGTCATGCCCGACCACTTGCGGGCGTTAGCCACCCGCGCCTCGTACGCCTCATCCAGGTCCTGCTCAGAGGGCAGTTGCTTCTCGACGACCGCGGGACCGCCCGCGCCGACCGCAATCCTCTCTTCCGTGCGCTCCTGCGCACGCTTCTCGCTGCGCTCACGACGCGCGTCCACGACCGCGAGGACGCGGCCGTAGTACACGCACGACATCAAAAGCGCGACGATGTAAATGATGAATGCAGTGCGAAACGTGAGATCGGACAGCTCCGCCATGGTGGTGTTGACAAGCATGGTTGTCAACTTACCTTATCGACACCTTGTTTTCCAAGGTTATCCGAGGTCATCCACCTCTTCGGGGTCATCTTCCTCCGCTTGCCCAAGGATCTCGGCGGCAAGCTCCCGAAACTCCGGGCCCCATCCAGCGCGGTCGGTGCGCGCAAGGCCGGCGATCTCCACGGCGGTGACGCCGCCTGCGGCCGGCGTGAGGCGCACCCAGATGCGACGGCGCTTAATAGTCAGCGAGCCGGCCAGGGCGACCAGCATGATCGTGGAGGCCAAAAGCGCCCACATCTGCGTCGGGTCGCGCGAGATCTGGTAGTTGGCATACTCGGCCGCGCCGTCGAAGCGCACCTTCACCCCGCCGTCAATGGTGACCTCCTCGCCCGGGGCGAGGTTGACCCGCTCCACCTTCTGCAGGCGACCATCGGCGATGAGCATCTGGTCCAGCACGAAAATGTTCTGCGGGCGGCCCGAGTCCAGCCCCGAGTCGCCGCGGTAAATGTCCATCGAGATCGCCGGGTTATCCATCGAGGGGAAGCCGGAAGCTAACGTGTCGCCGTTCTCCCCGCCCCACTCGGCGGTCGGCGCGAAGTTGCCCTCGAGCGCGATCTGGTGCTGGCGGCGCTCCTGAAGGTCCGGGTACATGCCTGCCGGCGGGTCGAAGCGCATCACACCGGAGGACAGGAAGGTCTGTAAATCATTCGGGCGGAACTGCATCATCTGCGTGCGCGACTCGCCGTTCGGCCACGTCACCGTCACCTGCGGGGCAAAGCCGTGGCCCTGCAGGTACACGCGGTCGCCGTGGATACGCAGCGGGTGGTTCACCGCCAGGGTGGTCTCCTGCCAGTCCTCCTTCGGCGCGCTCAAATCGTCCGTGTAGGAGATGTCGGACCAGAAGCCGTTCGCTTGCCCGTTGTTCAGGTACTCGGCGCGGAAGTTTTTGGCATCGATGCAGAAAGGGGTGAGCCCGGTGCCGTCGAAAAGCGGGCCGGCGCGGAAGACGTCGAAGTTGGCGGGCGAAGTATTGCAGAACTCGGTGGACTGCTCCACCGGCACCGCGTACTCCGACTCCGAGTTCGTCACCACAATGACCTGGCCCTCGTAGTAGACCATGCGGCCCGCGGCGAAAGCGACGATCATGCCCACAATCCCGATGTGGAACAGCAGATTCATCAGCTCGCGCGTATACCCGCGCTCCGCCGAGATGGAATAGGTGCCCGCGCGGTCCTCCTCTGGCGAGTAGGCGGCCACGTGCCAGCGCTTCAGCAGGCCGCGGACCTTCGCCTCGACCTCCTCGCGGCTGCCGACGACCTCGCCTTGTGCGTGCAGCGGCATGCGGGAGAGGTAACGCGGGGCGCGTGTGGGCTGGGCGCGGTAGGCGCGCCAGTGGTCGATCGAGCGCGGGATGATGCAGCCGATCAGCGACACCATGAGCAGGGTGACGATGGCGACGAACCAGGTGGAGCTGAAGACGTCGAAAAGCTGCAGGCGATCGTAGATCGGCCCCATCGTCGGATTGGCGTCGAGGTAGTCGTTGACCAGCGACTCGCTCACGTTGCGCTGCGGCAACAGCGAGCCCGGGATCGAGGCCAGCGAGAGCAGGAAAAGCAGCACGAGTGCCGTGCGCATACTGGTCAGCCAGTGCCACGCCTTGCGCAGCCACGTCCACACTTGCTTCACCTAAATCACCGTCGCTCCATATCCAACGATCCACTGCCTCGACCAGCCAACAAACAGGTCCCACAGGCCCGACACCAGCATGACGCCCACGAGAATCATGAGCACGCCGCCGATGATTTGAATTGTGCGCGAGTGGCGGCGCAGAAAATCGACGCTGCGCACCGCCTTCGCCGAACCCAGCGCCACCAGGACGAACGGCAGGCCCAGCCCCAGACAGTACGCCACCACCAGCAACACGCCGCGCGCCGCGGTCATGCCTTCCGTGCCCACCGACACCGAGATGATCGCCGCGAGCGTTGGGCCCAGACACGGCGTCCAGCCCAGGGCGAACACGCCGCCGAGCAGCGGCGCGCCAAGCCAGCTGGCTACGCGTTTCGGCTGCATGCGCGTATCGCGCTGCAGGGCCGGGATGGCGCCTAAGAAGACGATGCCCATCACGATGGTGACCACGCCACCGATGCGCATGAGTAGCTCGGCGTTGAGCCTGATCAGGCTGATCGCGCCGAACACCGACACCGTGGCTAAGAGAAACACCACGGTAAAACCGGCGACGAAGAGCCCTGCCGCGCCCGCGACTGCCCACTTGCGGGACTGCACCTGCGGGCCGTGCTCATCCATGCGCATCTCGCCGCCGACCACGCTGGTCAGATACGACATGTAGCCGGGCACCAGCGGGATCACACACGGCGAGGCGAAAGAGACCAGCCCGGCTGCTGCTGCGGCACACATGCCCAGCAGCAGCGGGCCGCTCGCTACGAGGTCCGCAAACGTCTCGCCCACCTTAAGCGCCGTCCTCCTGCTCGAGCCTGTCCACCACATCCAGCAGATCCTGGGCGGTCACCTCGCGCAAGAACACCGCGGCCGGGCGGTGCTGCGCGTCCAGCACGATCGTGGTGGGGATCACCGAGCTGGGCACGCCGCCGAGGAAGGAGGCGGTCTTAAACGGCGGGTCGTAGATGGAGGGGTACGTCGTGTGGTTATCCGTGAGGAAGTCGCGGGAGATTTCCGGCTGGTAGTCGCGCACGTTGATTCCCAGCACCGTGCCGGTGCCGCGGCGCTCAAGCTCGTCCTGTGTCTCCTGCAGATCGTCCACCTCGGCGCGGCAAGGGGCGCACCACTGGCCCCACGCGTTCAGGATGACGATCTCGCCTTCGTAGTCACTTAAGCGGATCTCCTCGCCCGGCTCCCTCAGCGACTCACCGTGGAAGTCCTCCACCGGCTTGCGCTCAGCCTCTTCGTAGAAGATCTCGGTCTGCCCGCCCGGCGAGTGGAACGCAAAGGTCTCCGACCCGCCATCGGACGAGCAGCCGGTGAGCAGCAGCAGTGCCGCCATGGGGGCCGCGAGCAGGCCGAAGCTTCTGCGCATGACGTGAGTACCTCTCAAATCTTCTCGGCGGGGGTGGTATACGACCAGTCAACAACAACGTCGCCGTCAAACACAAGTGACGTCACGCTGGCCAGATCGCACTCGCGGCTCGCGTGCGCAAGACGTTTGCCCTGCACGTAGCGCTGCACCATCACGATGGGCAGCTGGTGGCTCACCATCACCGCCTCGTGGCCTTCCGCTTTGTCTCGGGCATCTTCTACCGCGGCGCACATGCGCTCGCAGATATCCACGTAGGCCTCGCCCCAGCTCGGTTCGAAGGGGTTAAGCATGTGCCGCCAGCGCACCGGGTGCAGAAGCTGGCTGCGCCATCCCTTCGTGCGCAGGCCCTCGAAGGTGTTGCCCGCCTCGATAATGTCCTCGCGGGTCTGGATCTCGAGCCCGGTGACCTCCGCGATCGGCGCGGCCGTCTCCTGGGCGCGCTCCAAGGGACTCGCCGCCAGGTAGGTCACGTCGCGCCCGGCGAAGAATTGCGCGGTCACCGCCGCCATCGAGCGGCCCCGCGAGCTTAGGTGGTAGCCGGGCATGCGCCCGTAGAGTACCTTCTTCGGGTTGTAGACCTCGCCGTGGCGCACGAGGTGGACAGTGGTTTTACTCACTCGGCGCCACCGCCTGCGTGGCGGCCTTGGCCGCAGGCACGAGGGCTTCTTCGATGCGGCCGAAGTCCTCGTCGGTCAGCGCGGTGGAGACGAACCAGGTCTCGAACGGGCTCGGCGGGGCAAACACGCCGTTGTCCAGCAGGGCGTGGAAGAACGGGGCGTAGCGGAAGGTATCCGCCGCCTTCATGTCGGCAAAGTTGCGGCCTTCGCCTTCGGCGAAGCGGAAGGACAGCATTGTCGACGCGCGCTGCACGTGGTGCGCCACGCCCTCGCGCTCCAGCGCTGCCGAGACCATGTTCGCCAGCGTGTCCGCGTTACGCTGCAGCACCGGGTAGATGTCCTCCGAGGCCAAGCGCAGCGAGGCCATGCCCGCGGCCATCGCCACCGGGTTACCGGACAGGGTGCCCGCCTGGTAGACGGGGCCGTTCGGGGCGAGACGCTCCATGATCTCCTTGCGGCCGCCAAAGGCAGCTGCCGGCAGGCCACCCGAGATGACCTTGCCAAAGGTGGTCAGGTCACCGGCGACGTTGTCCACGCCGTACCAACCGGCATACGAGGTGCGGAAGCCCGTCATCACCTCGTCCAGGATGAGCAGCGCGCCGTTGGCGTGCGCCACCTCCTTGAGCTTCGCGTTGAAGCTGTCCTGCGGGGCGACCGTGCCCATGTTGCCCGCTGCCGCCTCGGCGATCACCGCGGCGATCTCGCCCTCGTTCTCCGCGAACGCGGCCTTGACCGCCTCAATGTCGTTGTACGGCACCACGATCGTGTCTGCGGCCTGCGCACCGGTCACGCCGGGCGAGTCCGGCAGCGAGTACGTCGCAATACCCGAGCCTGCAGCGGCGAGCAGCGCGTCGACGTGGCCGTGGTAGCAGCCGTCAAACTTGATGATCTTGGCGCGTCCCGTGTAGCCGCGCGCCAGGCGCACCGCCGACATCGTCGCCTCGGTACCCGAGTTGACCATGCGCACCTCCTCCACCGAGGTACGGCCCACGATCATCTCCGCGATCTCTACCTCAGCCTCAGTCGGCGCGCCGAAGCTCAAGCCCTTGGCCATCGCTTCTTCGACCGCCGCGAGGATCTCCGGGTGCGCATTGCCGTGGATCATCGGCCCCCAAGAATTGATGAGGTCGACATAGGCGTTGCCGTCGACGTCGATAAGCGAGCTGCCATGCGCACTCTCGATGAAGCGCGTCTGGCCGCCCACGGAGCCGAAGCCGCGCACCGGCGAGTTCACCCCGCCCGGCGTGGTCAGCTGCGCGCGCTCCCACAGCGCGGCGGAGCGGGAGGTATGAGCGGACGTTGGGTACTTGGCCGAAGTAGTCATACCCGCCAATCCTAGGCCATCCGGCTTACTTGGCTTGTTTGCCCTGCCTGCGGAAGATGCCAATGAAGATGACAACCAGCAGGCCGATCGCGATCCAATTCGCCACCCGCGCGTACTGCTCCAGCACGAAGACCACCGGCTCGCCAATCGACCAGCCCAACGCGAAGTAGCCCAGCGACCAGATCGTCTTGGACACGAAGTCCAGGGCTAAAAACTTCCACAGCGGCATATTCGTCATGCCCATCAGCACAAACACCACAAACGCGATCGGCAGCGGGATCGGCACATACGCCAGGAAGATGCCCAGCCAGCCCAGCTTCATCGCCCACTGTTCCACCCGCGCAATGTTCTTCGCGGTGCGCTTCGAATTCTGGGCCTGCACCTCCAGGATGCCGCGGCCCCACAGCTTGCCGGCCCACCAGTAGATCCAGTCGAACTTGATCGCCACCAGCGAGCCAATGAGCAGGTAGAAGAGCCAGTGCTGGGCCTCGCCTACCGACGCCAACGCGCCCGTCGACGCCGCACCAATCCGCGAGCCCGTCACCGCCAGAAGAATCGGCGGATCCAGCCCGAGCAGCCAGGCGCGCAGCGGGATCATCGCCAGCCCGAACAGGCCGACGAAGCCGAACCAGCCCAGGCACCAGTAGTCCGCCTTGGTGGGCTTTTCGTTCCAGGGCATGCCTGGTTGCTCCCACCACTCCGGCTCAGCTTGGGGGCTGGTCTGTTCCTCGCTCGACATAGGCAGGAAGTCTACCTACTTGTGCGCTGCGGGTTAGAACTGCTTGCTAGAACTGCGGGAGCAGGCCCGGGTTCAGCGCCACCACGATCCCGACGATGGCCAGCAGGCCCAGCACCACGCCGGCGATGATGCCGCCGGTTGAAGAGCCGTCCTTGTCCGCGCCGGTCAGCTTCGCGCACTCCTGCTTTACGGGCTGGTAGGCGGACTCGGCCGCCGCGGTGTTCGCGCGGGCCTCGGCCGTGGCGGTGCGGGCTGCCTCGGCTTCCTGCGCGCGCGTGGCCGCGACCTGCTGCGCCTCGTTCAGCGCCTGTGCGGCGGCGGCCTCGCGGGCGGGCTGCGCCTCCTTCGCGACGGCGAGCTCCCGGGTGCGCGTGGTCACGACGTCTTGTGCTGCCTGCAGCGCCTGGGCCGCCGCGAGCGTGTCCTGCGCCTGGCCGACCTCGGCCTCGCGCGCAGCGAGCGCCTCACGCTTCGCCGCGTCGCCATGCTCGATGGCGTGGACGAGCCCGTCGTAGTAGGTGTTAAAGCGCTCGGTGTACTCGGCAACCGAATAGGTCGTATCCGGTGTCCAGTTGTAGGCGAAGGTCTGCGCGTGCGCCACAGACCACGGGTAGCCGTCGTGGTAGAACTCCTCCGTGTTCACCGCAAAGCCGGTCGCGTGCATGTCAGGGTTCACCAGCGCCATATAGTGGCCCGCGCCCGCGTAGAACGGGTTCTCACCTTTCTCTACTGCTTCGAAGTACAGCGGGCGCTCCTTGTGGAACCAGCCGTCGAAGGGGTTCTCGTAGTTCCACGAAAGGTTGTCCCACCCGTTCTCCGAGTGCCCGCGCGGCAGCTGCTGCGACCAGTTGATGTTCACCTGCGCCTGCGCCATCAGGACATCCGCGACCGGCAGCGCGGGCTGGCCGTCGCTTTGCCGCAGCTCGTTCGCCTCCGGCAGCCACTCGATCGCCGTCTTCATGTTGTCCAGGTGCGTCGCGTCGTCAGCCGCACCGATGCGCGTGTCGTCCGCGATGCGGTACCCGGTCTGCCCCGTAAACGGGTCCTTCTTGGGGTAGCGGTAGTCCGTGTGCAGCTCGGCGACCGCATCGTCGGCCCCCATCGCCTCGAAGAACCCGAGCGAGCCGCGATCAAACTGCGTCTGCGCCTCGGCCTTGCTCGCCTCGAGCGCTTCGCCTGCTGTCTCCGCAGCCGCCTTCGCGCCCTCGAGCCCCTCGCTTGCCGACGCCACCGTCACCCCCTCCGGCACCGCACCCTTTGCCGCATCACGCTCCTTGGTCGCGGCGTCAAGCGCGCGCTCGGCATCCGCGACCATGTTCGCGCTGGCGGTGCGCTCCTGCTCGGCTGCGTCGACGTCGCGCTGCGCCTGCGCGAGTGCCTCCTGCGCTGCACGCTCGGTGTCCTCGGCGGTGCGCTGTGCGCCGGTGGCGTCCTGCACGGCGTCGATAAGCGCGACGCAGCGCTCCTGCGTCACTGGCTCCGCCGCCGCCTGCGGTGCCACCATGATTGTGGCCGAGCAGGTCGCGGCCAACACGAGTCCCAGATGCTTCTTCATACCAGCAGATTAGCAGTCGTTACCCAGCCGCGCCCAAGGTGTGGTCTAGAGTTTCCTCCATGACACAGGCACTTACCCGCACGCAACGCCTCGACCGGCTCCCCGTCACGCGCAAGCACAAAAAACTCCTGTTCGGATCAGGGATCGGCTGGGCACTCGACGCGATGGACGTCGGGCTCGTCTCCTTCGTCATCGCCGCGCTCGCCGTGCACTGGGATCTGGAGAAGACCACCACCAGCTGGATCGCGTCCGTCGGCTTCATCGGCATGGCCATCGGCGCCTCCCTGGGCGGACTCGCCGCCGACAAGATCGGGCGGCGCAACGTCTTCGCCATCACCCTGCTGCTCTACGGCGTGGCCACGGGCGCCTCCGCGCTGGCTGGCTCGGTGGCCGTCCTGCTCGTCTTCCGCTTCCTCACCGGCCTCGGGCTCGGCGCGGAGCTGCCCGTCGCCTCCACGCTGGTCAGCGAGTTCGCGCCGCTGAAAGTGCGCGGACGCATGGTGGTGTGGCTCGAAGCGTTCTGGGCGGCGGGCTGGATCCTGGCCGCGATCATCGGCACCTTCGTCGTCGCCGAGGGCGAAAACGGTTGGCGGTGGGGCCTGGCGCTCGGCGCTGTTCCTGCTGCGTATGCGCTGTACGTGCGCATGCAGCTGCCAGAATCGGTGCGCTTCCTCGAATCGCGCGGCCGCGAGGAAGAGGCAGAGGCGGTCGTGCGCAGCTTCGAGGAGGGCGTGGCTCCGGATCAGTTGGCCAGTGTCTCGGTTCCGGATGAGTCTGTGAGCACCAGCACCCACATCTGGAGCCCCGAGCTGCGCGCCCGCACCGCTGCCTTCTGGACCGTGTGGTTCTGCGTCTCGCTCGCCTACTACGGTGCGTTTACTTGGATCCCTTCACTGCTTGTCGACCAAGGCTTCAGCCTCGTCCGCTCCTTCAGCTTCACCCTGATCATCACGCTCGCCCAGCTGCCCGGCTACGCCCTGGCGGGCTGGCTCATCGAGGTCTGGGGACGCCGCACCACCCTCGCCGTCTTCCTCGCCGGCTCCGCCGTCTCCGCCGGGCTGTACGGGTTTGCTGCGGTGCCCTGGCAGATCATCACCGCCGGTTGCCTGCTCTCCCTGTTCAACCTGGGCGCCTGGGGAGCCCTCTACGCCATCGGCCCCGAGCTCTACCCCACCCAGATCCGTGCCACCGGCACCGGCGCTGCCGCGGCCTTCGGGCGTGTCGGCTCTATTCTCGCGCCGCTCATCGTCCCGCCGGTGCTGGCGTTTGGCGGCCACGCCGGCGTCTTCGCGGTCTTCGCCGCCGCGTTCACGGTGGCGGCGGCAGCGGCGTTCGTCCTGCCGGAGCAGCAGGGCAAGCCGCTGGGGTAGGTTGCGTCGGTGGTTGGGCTAAATGACGAACACACCTTGACGAACAAGTCCAAAAAATCGGGCCCGATCATGCGGTGGATGCGCCACGA
>NZ_KV818007.1:0-298 GCF_001814825.1 Corynebacterium sp. HMSC071B10
CTGTAAGTCGTTGGTGGGGCCGGTGAGCCGAATGATGAACTTGTCGTGTTGTTCGCTGCGTTGGATGCGCACCCCGTCCTGTGGTGGGCGCGGTGGCAGGTAGTCTTTGCGCAGCCGGGCAGCGCGTTTGCTGATGGTGGTGGTATCCCCCTCGGTGGCGCACAACTCGGCGGTGTACTCCCAGCGCTTCGTCGGATTCGTGATCCGCCGTGCGGTGCGCTCAATCAGTTCGAGCGTTTCGATGCAGTGCCGGTTGGCCTCGGCCGCGGCGCGTGCTTCGAGTTGGTAGCGCGAGTGG
>NZ_KV818007.1:398-53927 GCF_001814825.1 Corynebacterium sp. HMSC071B10
CGTAATTGTTGTTGATCCCCCATAAGCCCACAACCTAGCGCAGGCCCTGGGCCTCCGCAACAGGAGCGGTGCGCGGCCACACGAACGCCACGGCGGCAAGGGCGACGAAGGGGGCGAGGATGAGGAACCAGGGGTCGTAAAACCGGTGGTTGCCGCTACCCGTAAACGCGAGCGAGACCACCACCGAGGCCCCCACGGCGACCCGCTGCACCCACGCCGGTGCCCGGAACGTGCCCACTAAGGACACCAGCGAGGCGTAGTACCACGGCAGGGTGACCGCGTTTGCCACGAACGCGACGGCGTAGGCGGCGCAGGTGCCGGCGATCGCGCGGGCGGGGTAGCCGCTCTTGCGCGGCCGGAAGTACCACCACGCGACGACCAGGCCCGCGAGCATGACCACCCCGCTGGCGGCGCGGGTGGCGGCGAGGGCGGTGTTGTAGTGGAAGTTCTCGTTGACCAGCTGGGCGACGGGGGTGATGAGCTCAGCCAAAAGCGTCGGCCCGGCGAGCGGGTTGACCACCTTGGAGTTGCCGGAGATCTCCGCGACCCACCCCCAGGAGGCCCCGGAGACCACGGTGACCAGGTCCACGACCGCGAGGGTCAGCGCGAGCGCCCACGCACCACAGCCGGCGAATACGCCGAGGCGGCGGGGCCAGTTGCCCGTCGCAAAGCGTGCGTGCATGATCCACACGACGAACGGCAGCGCGATCGCCGCGGTCGCTTTCAGCGAGACCGCCAGCGCGATGAGCGCAATCCCGCCGCTCGCCCACGCAAAGCGGCGGCGCGTCGGCGCGATGCAGGCGAGCAGCCCGACGGAGACGAGGCCGACCATGATGGATTCGTTGTGCATGCCACCGACCATGTGCAGCAGCATGAGCGGGTTCGCCGCCCCGATCCACAGCGCGAACGCGGGGTTGGCACCGAGCGCTTCGGCAATCCGCGGTACCGCCCACACGATCATCGCGAACCCCAACAGCGAGACGAGCTTATATACGATCAGCCCTGCGGTGACGTCGTCGCCAACCAGGGAAGTGATCGCCTTGCCCAGCCCGAGGTGGGCGGGCCCGTAGGGGGTCGTCGTGTTGCGCCAGTCGTGGCTGACCTCCCACAAATACGGCCCGGGGTTGACGGCTGCGCCTTCGGTGTAGGGGTCGTAGCCGTCGCGAAGCATCGCTCCTTGCATGAGGTAGGAGTAGACGTCGCGCGAGAGGATGGGGGCGCTGAGCACGAGCGGCGCGGTCCACGCCCAGGTGGCCAGGCGCGTGGTGCGTAAACCCGGGCGGGCGCGGCCAAGCACAAGCCAGGCGGCGACGAGCCCGATGATGCCGATGGTCAAAAGCGCTTCCATCAGCCCGCGGCCGTGGCCGTACATGAGCGGGTCGAGGCCGAGCTCGCGCATGATGCCGCTGCGGTTGCGGGTGGCGCCGGCACCGTACGAGCCGAGCGCGATTAAGGTGGCGGCGGCGGTGCCGAGGGCGAGTACTCGCCGCATTAGGCGCGCCGTTCGGTGGAGCGGATCGCGAGCTGGCGCAGCGTGTCGGCAACGTCGGCGTCGATGTCCGCTCGCTCGAGGTGCGCCAGGCCCGAGGCAGTCAGTGCTTCGATTCGCTTCTCGACGCCCTGAAGCGCCCCACTTTCCGCAATCACCTCCGCCAGCCGCGCGAGCTCCTGCGGCGCGGTCGCAGTCCCGATGCCGGCGCGCAGCTCCGCAGCGGCGGCAGGGTCGGAGTCGTCGAGGAGTTCGAGCGCGGTGGCGTAGAGGACGGTGCGCTTGCCCTCGCGGATGTCGTCGCCGGCGGGCTTGCCGGTGATCGCGGAGTCGCCGAAAACACCGAGGATGTCGTCGCGCAGCTGGTAGGCGATGCCGATGTCGCGGCCGTAGCCGCGGAAGGCGTCGATCGTGGCCTGCGGTGCGTCGGCGAGTGCGGCACCTAAGTGGAGGGGGCGCTCGATGGTGTAGGCGGCGGTCTTGAAGCGGTTGACGCGGTCGGCCAGCTCGATCGACTCGCTGCCCTCGCCCTCCAGCATGATGTCGAGGAGCTGGCCGCCGATGACCTCGGTGCGCATGCCGCGCCAGGCCTCGGCGGCGCGCGCTAAGGCGGCGGCGCTGACGCCCGAGTAGCGCCACATGTCCTCGGCCCAGACGAGTGCGAGGTCGCCGATGAGGATGGCGGCGTTGCGGCCGAACTCGGCGGCGTCGCCGCGCCGGCCCGCTTCGCGGTGCGCAGCCTCGACGGCGCGGTGGACGGTGGGGTTGCCGCGGCGGGTATCGGAGGCGTCGATGATGTCGTCGTGGACAAGCGCGCAGGCCTGAATGAACTCGAGCGAGCTGACGGCGCGCAGCACGGCGTCCGGGTTCTCGTCGGTGCGCTCGAGACCGCCCCCGCCGACGAAGCCTGCCCACCCGTAGAGCGGGCGGATGCGCTTGCCGCCGCCAAGCACGAAGCGCTCCAGGTAGCCCACGGAGTTGGACACGGGTGCCCCGATGCGGCCGACGGTGTCGCGCTGGTCGGCAAAGAACTCGCGCAGCTGCGCCTCGACTGCTGCCGGGATCGTCTCGAGTGAGGTGTGCCTTGTGGCCACGGTGGGGCTCCTTTGCTGAGGTAGATCTTCTGCCCCAGGTTACCCACAGGGCAGGCGGCGTCCCAAGATGGCAAACGGGCGCGGGTCGCCGGAGTAGTAGAAGTTGCGGGCGAGGTCTCCAAAGCCGAAGGCGCGGTAGAGACGGAAGGCCCCGTTGGCTTCCCCGGGCGCTTCGGGGGTGGACAGGAGTGCCCAGTGGGCGGGCGCGGCGTCGAGAAGCGAGCGCAGAAGGCGCGTGCCAATGCCGCGGGACTGCGCGGCGGGGGAGACGTGGACCTCTGCGATCTCGAAGTAGCTGCGCAGCATCTCGCGGGCGGTGTCGTCGAGGCGATTGTTCTCGGTCAGCGCGCGGATGAGCTGGCGGTCCCACCAGCGCTCCCTCTGGCCGAGGAAGCCGTAGGCGACGCCGAGGATGCGCGTGCCCTCGATCGCCGCGAAGGCTTCGAAGCCCGGGGTGGTCACGTCGCGGCGCCACACGCGGATCCGCTCGGAGCGGATGGTGCGCGGGTAGTCCATGGCGTCGAGGTAGATGTCCACGAACTGTGGCGCGAGCTGGCTGAACTCGGCGGCGCTGAGGCGGCGGATAGTGACGGTCACGCTTTCCATGGAACCACGGCTGCGCGCGGGGCGGGGGAGAATCACTAAGTTAGAACACGTGAGCGAACATGCGCGGGGTGATGTTCGGTCGGCTTCCTAGAGTTTGGGGCAACACACACTACAAAAGGAGCACAACCATGCACACCAACACCAGCGTCGTCTCTGCCACCGTCTCCCGCGCCAGCTCGGCGGAAAGCAAGCGGGACCGCTTCCTCGCCGCCGCCGACGGATTTCTTGCCCAAGCGCACGAGGAACTCGAGGCGGGCCGCGAAGACGTCGCGTTAGAGCAGGCCTACCTCGCTGCGCTGAGGATCGCGGGCGCGGTGTGCGCGACTTCGCCGACGATACGTAAAAGGAAGCGGCTGCCCACCAGTGCGTGGGACAAGCTCGCCATCACGGGGGCGGACGGCAAGCGCTGGGCGGGAACGTTTCGGCAGTATTCGGCGCTGCGGGGGCGCGTCGTCTCGGGAATCCAGCGCGAGGTTCCCGCGGCGCGCGTGGCGGAGCTTTTGGGCGAGGCCGAGCGCTTCTACGAGTTTGCGCGACCCGATTTCGGCACCGGTGCCCCGCTGGTTGCGTAGGTTGGGAAAGGTTTTGCGCAAAAGAATTCAGCGGCGGGAACAAACTGGGTAGGATGACCGTTGTATAAGTAACAATGTCTGTCGGGTAGCTGGAGAGTGAACCATTGTCTCTTTCTGAACAGGAACAGCGCGCACTCCGCGAGATTGAGCAATCGCTCCTCGCCGAGGATCCGAAGTTCGGCAGCTCCGTAGCGCAAGAGGTGAGCTTTGGCGGCGAGCACCCAGCGGGCAAGCTCACGCTCCGCAGCGTGGCGCTCATGGTGCTCGGCCTCGTGCTGCTGCTGGGCGGAGTGGCGCTCGCCTCGGTGAGCGTGTGGATGGTGGCGCTGAGCATCGTCGGCTTCGGTGTGATGATGGCGGGCGGCGTCATGGCGCTGCGCACTCCGTCGACGCCGACTGCGCACGTGCAGCCGCAGCGCGGCGCGAAGCAGCGCTCGCAGCGTGGCACCTCGTTGGAGGAGAGCTTCCGGCGCCGTTTCGAGGACCGCCAGTAGCGCCTTTCTTGTAAATCGCAGCGCATCCCCGCGTAGGGGGTGCGCTTTTTCGTGCCCGCCCGAAATTCCCCACTTTCACCCACTCGTGCCCCCTGGGGCGTGTGATCCGGCGTGTGCGCGCCCCGGAATCCGCCCCGTGTGCCGTCGAAAACCGCGCTCAATGCCCGGGTTCCGGGGATTTCTCCCCACCGAAAAACATGCAGTTTACCTGCGCAAACACAAATCAAACGCGGAAAGTTCGCCCGTAGTGTGGCGTTTGTGGGGCAAAGTGGGTTAAGGTGGGGCGTAGCGGCGAGCAGTGGCGTACATCTTGACTACGTGTGCGGCGCGAATCGCCGTAGAGAAAATTTCAGAGCCGATTCCGAAGGTGAAGGGAAGGTGGGTCGCCGGATGTTTCTGGGAACCTACACTCCCAAGCTGGACGACAAAGGTCGCTTGACGCTGCCCGCGAAGTTCCGTGAGGGGCTTGCGGACGGGCTGATGGTGACGAAGGGGCAGGATCATTCGCTCGCGGTATACCCGCGGGAGGAGTTCACCGCCAGGGCCAGAAAGGCTGCGGCGGCGTCCCGGACGAACCCGAAGGCGCGCGCGTTTATTCGTAACCTGGCTGCCAGTGCGGATGAGCAGACGTTGGATGGGTCCGGTCGTATTACGTTGTCGCCGGCGCACCGGGAGTACGCCTCCCTGACTAAGGAGTGCGTGGTGATTGGTTCGGTGGATTTTCTCGAGATTTGGGACGCTGAGTCGTGGGCTCAGTACCAAGAAGAGACTGAAGCCGCTTTCTCGGCGGCGGATGATGACGACATTCTCTCCGGTCTGCTGTAGGGCTGACTCCCCGGCAGTGGGCGTGACTACTGACGGAGAGCGTGTACGGACTCTGTCTGGGGCGTGGAGCGTTCTGGTGTACTTCCCCGACATCAGAACAGCCGCCCCGGGCAGGGCTCTATGCGCTCCCCTTGTGTGAGTGTGAAGGAAGCGGCAAGTGTGACGGAGGGAGGTTCCTCGGGTGACGAATCAGCAGATGCACGGGCATGTGCCAGTGATGCGTGAGCGGATGGCCGAGTTGCTCGCCCCGGCGGTGGGCACTGATGCTGTGCTTATCGACGCCACACTCGGCGCCGGCGGACACACCGAGCACTTCCTCACCACGTTCCCCGGCGCACGGGTGATTGGCGTCGACCGTGATCCGAATGCGCTCGCGGAGGCGACCGAGCGGCTCGCGCCGTTTGGCGACCGTTTCGCCGCGGTGCAGGCGCGCTTCGACGAGATGGGCGAAGCCATCGCCGCCGCCGAGGGGGAGGCCTTTGACCTGGTCCGTGCCAATGGCGTGGCCGGGGCGCTGTTTGACCTTGGCGTGTCGTCGATGCAGCTGGATCAGGCCGAGCGCGGGTTTGCATACCGCGTGGACGCGCCGCTGGATATGCGGATGGACCCCACCCGCGGGATCACTGCGGCGGAGGTGTTAAACACCTACAGCCACGGCGAGCTCGCGCATGTGCTCAAGACTTACGGGGATGAGCGGTTCGCGGGCAAGATTGCTGCAGCGGTTATCAAGGAGCGGGAGCGGGAGCCATTTACGACGAGCGCGCGCCTGGTCGAGCTGCTCTACGACACGATCCCGGCCGCCACACGGCGCACCGGCGGGCACCCCGCGAAGCGTACGTTCCAGGCGCTGCGCGTAGAGGTCAACGGCGAGTTGGATGCGATCCGGAACGTGGTCCCGGTGATCACGGACCTGCTTGCCGTCGGCGGGCGGGTGGTGTTCATGAGCTACCAGTCGCACGAGGACAAGATCATCAAGTCCGCGCTGCGCGAGCTGACTACCTCGAAAACGCCGCCGGGGCTGCCGATCGACTTGCCCGGTACCGAAGCGAAGTTCGCTCTGATTACGCACGGGGCGGAGCAGGCGTCGAAAGAAGAAATTGAGCGCAACCCGCGCGCCGCGCCCGTCAGGGTGCGGGGAATCAAGAAACTGTCCGCATAACACACCTGGCCGAAAAGGACGCAGAAACTATGGGAGCACGAGACTTTAACGCGGTGGCGTCGACAAGCACGCTCACCCGGCCCCGCCGGCACCCTGAGCGCACGCGGGTGGCGCGGCCGCATGTGCCGCACGAAAAAGCGCGCGGGCGGCTCGGCTCGAGCCAGGTCGTTTCGGTGCGCGGTCGGCGCGTGGCCGAGGCGCGGGTGACTGATGCACCGCACCGCTTTTCTAAGGTGTCGTCGATTGGCGTTCCGCTGCTGATTGCCGGCGTGCTCACCGCGATGGGGCTGTCGGGGCTGGCGACGTCGCAGTCGTTTAGTATCCAGGACCTGCAGAAGCAGGAGCGGCAGCTAGCGGCCGAGGTGGAGACGCTCAACCGCGACTTAGAGCAGCGCCGCTCTTCGGCGGAGCTGGCGCAGCGCGCTTCCGAGCAGGGCATGCTCGTGGCTTCGCAGCCCGGCATCGTGGACGTGACCGACAACGGGGCGACGCACATCCGCCGCGAGTTCAACCCGGAGGCCAACGCGAAGGTCATCGACGTCAACAGCGCGCAGGCTGACGCCGGACGCGCCTCGAGCGATAGGGAAGCCACCGACGAGATCGGCGATTCGCTTACCGCAACGCCGGGCGGCAACGACCGCCGGCCGGCACCCGCGCAGCGGCTCGATAATGTCGCGCCGTACCAACCAAATGTCGCCTCGAACTTCTAAGATGAGGTACCTGCATCCGCAGGAGCGGACACAGCACACATAGAAGGAGTACACGTGGTGGATTCGGGGTCGCGAGGGCCACGTGAGAAGGCGCGGTCCAAGCGCCAGATCACCAACTCGCGGGTGGGCATCGTGGTGACCGCGGTGATCGTGGTGGCCGTGATACTCATCGGGCGGCTCGCGTGGGTCCAGGTGGTGTGGGGACCGGAGCTGCGCGAGCAGGCGCAGACCCAGCGCACGCGCGTCTACGTCGATCCGGCCCGCCGCGGCCAGGTGGTCGACCGAGAGGGCAACCAGCTCGCCTACACCATGCAGGCGCGCTCGCTGACTGTGTCGCCGAAGATGCTGCGCGGCGAGGTCGCGGACCTGGTGACGAGCCAGATGCGCAACGACGGTGTTTCCGATGGGAGCATCGAAGCGCAGCTCGACGCGCGCGTGGAGGACTACCTGCGCAAGATGGCCAATTCCATCCCCGTGATCATCGGCAATGACTACGTGCTGCCGGAGGCGGGCGAGGACGAGACCCGCATGGAGGTCCTCGACCGGGCTCTTGCCGAGATCGACGCCGACGGCGGCTCCGGTGCGAAGGTCACCGACGCGAAAGACAACGAGGAGCGCAAGATCGGCGCAGTCAGCTCGAAGGATATCTACGAGAAGTTGCACGCGGATACCAACTACGAGGTGCTGGTGCGCAACGTCGACCCGGATGTGGCGATGGGGCTGGCCCGGACGTTCCAGGGCCTGGCGGCGGATCACCAGGACATCCGCAAGTACCCCAACGGTGCGATCGGGGAGAACATCGTGGGCAAGGTCTCCATGGACGGCCAGGGGCAGTTCGGTTTGGAGGCCTCGAGCGACGCAGTACTCACCGGCATTAACGGCCGCTCCACCGAAGACGTCTCCGGCCTGGGCATGTCTATTCCCGGGACGCTGCGCGACGTGGTGCCCGCCGTCGACGGCTCGGAAGTGGAGCTGACCATCGATTTGGACCTGCAGACCTACGTGCAGCAGACAATTGAGCAGTCGAAGGCGAATTCGCAGGCCAAGGGTGCCGAGGCAGTGGTGCTCGACGCGCGCACCGGGGAAGTGCTGGCGATGGCGAATACGGGCACGATTGACCCGAACGGTGACGTCGAGAAGCAGCTCGCGGAAGGCCGCGACTTTGAAAACAACGCCATCTCGCATCCCTTCGAGCCTGGTTCGGTGGCCAAGGTCATCACGGCGGCCGCCTCCATCGAGGAGGGGACGACGAACCCGGAGGAGGTGCACAACGTGCCCGGCTCCATCGACATGGCGGGCGTGACCGTCGCCGATGCCTGGGAGCACGGCGATCTGCCGTACACCACGGCCGGCATCTTCGGTAAGTCCTCGAACGTGGGCACCCTGCAGCTGGCGCAGCGGCTTGGCGAGGAGCGCTTCTGGGACTACCTGCAGCGCTTCGGCCTGGGCAAAACCACCGGCCTTGAGCTGCCGAACGAGTCGGCGGGCATCCTGCCGGTGCTCGAGCAGTGGTCGGGCGGCACCTTTGCCAACCTGCCGATCGGGCAGGGGATGAGCTGGACGACGCTGCAGATGGCGAGCGTGTTCCAGACGCTGGCTAACGACGGCGAACGCATCGAACCGCGCATCATCTCGCGCATTACCGGCCCGGACGGCGAGGAACTCGACCAGCAGGAGCCGGCGACGACCCGGGTGGTCAGCCCGGAGACGGCGCGCACGACCGTCGATATGTTCCGCGCGACCTTCCAGGAGGACCCGAACGGGATCCAGAACGGCACCGCGCAGGGCAACAGCATCGAGGGCTACCAGCTGTCCGGCAAGACGGGCACGGCGCAGAAGGTCGACGAGGACACTGGTGCGTACTCGCAGAGCCGGTATTGGATTACGTTTGCGGGTGTGGCGCCTGCGGACGATCCGCGTTTCGTCGTCGCCATCATGCTGGATGAGCCCCAGCGCGGCCCGCTCGAGGGCGGCGGGGGCGGCCAGTCCGCGGCCCCGGTGTTCAAGGAGATCGCGGCGTGGCTGCTCAACCGCGAGAACATTCCGCCGAGCCCGGAAGCGAAACCGTTTGTGCTGCAGGCGCAGTAGCGACAATGAATCATAACGAAGGAGAACCAATGACTTCCCACGAGGCACCCACACTGTTGCAGCTCGCTGAGTTGACGGGGGCGCGCGTGGTCAACCCGCCGGCCACACCCGCGCCCGTGCGCTCCATCGGCCTCGATTCCGCGGCGCTGGCCCCGGGCGGGCTGTTCGCCGCGCTGCCGGGCACGCGGGTGCACGGCGCTTCCTTCGCTGCTGAAAGCAAGGCGCAGGCAATGCTTACCGACGCCGCCGGCCTGGACATCATCACCGCCACCGGCGACACCCGCCCCGTGTTGGTTGTCGACGACGTGCGCGCCATCCTTGGCGAGGTGTCCGCCGCGGTCTACGGCCACCCCTCGCGCGACATGACGCTGATCGGGGTCACCGGCACCTCGGGCAAGACCACAACCACCTACCTGCTGGAGCGCGGGCTGGCGGCGGCGGGCTGCACCGTGGGGCTGATCGGCACGACCGGCACCCGGATCGCGGGCAAGGATGTGCCGAGCAAGCTGACCACCCCGGAGGCACCCGACCTGCAGCGCCTCTTTGCGCAGATGCGCGACGAGGGGGTGACCCACGTGGTCATGGAGGTCTCCTCGCACGCGCTCATGCTCGGCCGAGTCGGCGGCACGGACTTCGACGTCGCCGGATTTACCAACCTGAGCCAGGACCACCTGGATTTTCACCCAACGATGGAGGACTACTTTCAGGCCAAGGCGCTGTTCTTCGACCCCGCCTCGCCACTCGCCGCGCCCTTGAGCGTGATTTGCGTGGACGATGCGTGGGGCCAGCGCATGGCGGCGCTGGCGGGGGATTCGCTTAAGGTCGGCACGCGTGGGCAGGGCGGCGTCGATATCGCGGCGTCACAGCTGTCAGTAGAGGACTCCGGCGCGCAGGAGATCACACTCGAGCTCGCGGGGGAAAGCTTTACGTTCCGGCTGCCTCTGCCGGGCGAGTTCAACGTGGCCAACGCCGCGCTCGCGGCCGGCCTGGCGCACCGGGTGGGCGTGGATGTGGCCGCCTTCGTGCACGGCCTGTCACAGGCCGCGGTGCCGGGGCGCATGGAGCGCATCGACGTCGGGCAGGACTTCGTCGCCGTGGTGGATTACGCCCACAAGCCGGCCGCGATCGCCGCGGTGCTGGCTACGCTGCGTTCGCAGGTTGCCGGGCGCGTCGGCATCGTCGTTGGTGCCGGCGGCGACCGCGATGCCTCCAAGCGCGCCATCATGGGTGCGGAGGCCGCCCGCGGTGCCGATTTCGTGGTGGTGGCGGACGATAACCCGCGCACCGAGGACCCGGCCGCCATCCGCGCCGCCGTGCGCGCAGGCGCCGAGGAAGCGGCCGCTGAGGGCGTGGAGATCCGCGAGGATGCAAGCCGCGCCGGCGCGATCGACCAGCTGGTGGCCTGGGCGCAGCCGGGCGATGCGATCGTCGTGGTGGGCAAGGGCCACGAGGTTGGCCAGATCGTCGGCACGACGACCCACCACTTCGATGATCGCGAAGAGATGCGCCGTGCGCTCGCGGAGCAAGGCTACACAGCAACGAGCGACAAGGAGTAAGGCATGATCCCGCTGACATTGGCCCAGATTGCCGAGATCACCGGCGGCCGGCTCAGCCCGGAGGCCGACCCGGACGCGGTGGTGACCGGCAACGTGGAGTTCGACTCCCGCAAGCTCGCCGCAGGCGGCCTGTTCGTAGCCCTGCGCGGCGCGCGCGTCGATGGCCACGACTTCGCGGCCGCCGCCGTGCGCGACGGGGCGGTCGCGGCGCTGACCGTGCGCGAGGTCGGCGTGCCCGCCGTCATCGTGCCGAAGGTGCCGCGTCGCCCCGGCGATAATTCCGACTTGGCCGCGGGCGACCCGGACGGCTCGACCGCGGGCGTGGTCGCGGGCATGAGCGCGTTGGCCGCGCACGTCGCCCGCGAGCTCGCGGCTCACCACGGGCTGACTATTGCCGGGGTGACGGGCTCGGCGGGCAAGACCTCTACCAAAGACCTCATGGCTACGCTGCTTGCGCGCGCGGGCGAGACGGTCGCCCCACCCGGCTCCTTTAACAACGAGATCGGCCACCCGTATACCGTGCTGCGGTGCACCGAGTCGACGGATTTCCTTGTCGCCGAGATGTCGGCGCGCGGCATCGGGCACATCGCGCACTTGGCGCAGATCGCCCCGCCGCGCATCGGCGTGGTGCTCAACGTCGGCTCCGCCCACCTGGGCGAATTCGGCTCCCGCGCCAACATCGCCCAGGCGAAGGGCGAGCTGGTTGAGGCGCTGCCCGCGGCGAGCGACGGCGGCGTGGCCGTCCTCAACGCCGACGACGACTTGGTCGCCGCGATGGCTGCGCGCACACAAGCCCGTGTAGTCACCTTTTCTACGCGCCCGCGCGGCGGCGACTTCTACGCCACCGATATCTCCTTGGACGCGGTCGCCCGCGCCACGTTTACGATGCACTGCCCGCAAGGCGAACCGCAGCGGGTGTCTCTCGGCGTGTTCGGCGCGCACCAAGTGGGCAACGCGCTGGCGGCCGCGGCCGTCGGGATCGAGGCCGGACTTTCGTGCGCTGAGGTTGCCGAGGCGCTTAGCGCTGCGCGTTCCGTCTCCGTCAACCGCATGGATGTGAACACCCGCGAGGACGGCGTGACCGTGATCAATGACGCGTACAACGCGAACCCGGAGTCCATGCGCGCGGCAATCGCCGCACTGGGCTACACCGCCGCGGCGCGCCCGGGCGTGCGCTCGGTCGCCGTGCTCGGGGAGATGGGCGAGCTTGGCGACAACGCCCCGCACGCCCACGCCGCACTCGCCGAAGAACTCGCTCGCTACCGGGTCACCCACCTGGTGGCGGTCGGGCACAACCCGTCGATGGACGCGCTGCTGACCGGTGCGCACGCAGCCGGCATCCACACCGCCCACGTCGCGGACGCACAGGAGGCGGCCGAGCACGTGCGCCACCTGTTGGCGTCGGCACCGCACGGCGAGAGCGGCTGGGAGGCGCGCGAGGATCGCGACGTCGTCCTGGTCAAAGCGTCGAACGCGGGCAAGCTGTGGACGGTGGCGGAGTCGCTGTTGGCGGGGCATCGTCTGCGCGAGGATGCGCGGAATTATCCTCATACATAGCGGAATTTTTCGTTTTGAGAACTTTAAGCAAGGAAGCAGTGTCATGATTCAAGTCATCAGCGCAGGGATTATCAGCTTCCTCGTCGCAATCTTTACCACCCCCGTGCTCATCCGGTACTTCCACCGGCGGGAGATGGGGCAGGAGATTCGCGAGGATGGTCCGCAGTCCCACGCGCGCAAGCGCGGTACGCCCACGATGGGCGGTATTGCCATCTTGGTGGCGATCACGGTGAGCTACATCGCGAGCTCGGTGATCGCGCTGGTGACCGGCCACGAGGCGTTCACGGCCACGGGCCTGATCGTGCTTGGCCTGACTTTGGCGCTCGGGCTGGTTGGCTTTGCCGACGACGGCATCAAACTCTTCATGAAGCGCAACCTCGGCCTGAACAAGACCGCCAAGCTTGTCGCGCAGCTGGCGATCGCGTTGGCCTTCGGCATCCTGGTGCTGCAGTTCCCGGATGATAACGGGCTGACCCCCGGCTCGACCGCGCTGAGCTTTGTGCGCGATATCGACACTCTCGACATCGCGGTTGGCGGGGGCATCATCGGCACAATCGTCTTCCTCGTCTTCATCTACGTCCTGTTGGCCGCGTGGTCGAACGCGGTCAACCTCACCGACGGCCTCGACGGCCTGGCTGCGGGCACCACCGCGCTGGTCATGTCGGCCTACGTCACCATTACGTTCTGGCAGTTCCGCAACTCCTGCTCGCTGGAGGCCACCCCGGGCTGCTATTCGGTGCGCGACCCGCTCGACTTGGCGATCCTGGCCGCCGCCGGCTTCGGCGCCTGCATCGGTTTTCTGTGGTGGAACGCGGCGCCGGCGAAGATCTTCATGGGCGATACCGGTTCGCTCGCGCTCGGCGGCCTGGTCGCCGGGCTGTCGGTGACCTCGCGCACCGAGCTGCTCATGGTGGTCGTTGGCGCGCTCTTCGTCATCGAGGCCGCCTCCGTGGTCATCCAGGTTGCCTCCTTTAAGGCCACTGGCAAGCGCGTGTTCCGCATGGCACCCTTCCACCACCACTTTGAAAACGGCGGCTGGGCCGAGACCTCGGTGGTGGTCCGCTTCTGGATCATCGCCGCCATGTCGGTCGCCCTCGGTCTAGCCCTGTTCTACGGCGAGTGGCTCACGCAAAACGGGGTGAGCCTCTAATGGCCACACACCTCCCGGTCGCCGAACCCGTCCTGGTCACCGGCGCGGGCGTGTCCGGTATGGGCGCGGCGAAGCTGCTCACTCAGCTCGGCGTCGCGCACGCGGTTGCCGACGACAACGCCACCGGCCGCACCACACTCCACGAAACGACCGGCTCTCCCACGCTCACGACCGCAGAGGCCGCCGCGCGCCTCGGCGAGTTCGCCACCGTGGTGACCTCGCCAGGCTGGCGGCCGGACACGCCACTGCTCGTCGCAGCCGCCGCGGCCGGGCTCGAGGTCATCGGCGACGTGGAGCTGTGCTTCCGCCTCGACCGCGCCGGCATCTTCGGCCACCCGCGCGACTGGCTGGTGGTCACCGGTACGAACGGCAAGACCACCACCACCGGCATGCTCGCCGCGATCATGGCGCAGGTAGGTCAAGCCACGGGGAAGCGGGCGCAGGCTTGCGGCAACATCGGGCTTGCGGTCGCGGATGCGCTCGTGGCCGAGCCCCGCGTCGACGTGCTGGTCGCGGAGCTGTCCAGCTTCCAGCTGTACTGGTCGAGCCAGCTTGTGCCCGATGCGGGCGTGCTGCTCAACCTGGCTGATGATCATCTGGATTGGCATGGGTCGTTTGCGGGCTACGCGGCGTCGAAAAGCAAAGTGCTGCGCGCGCGATTCGCGGTGGCTGGCATCGACGATGCGCACGTGCGTGAGCTGGCCGCGGCCTTCCACGACATCATCGGCTTTACCCAGGCGAAACCAGGCGAGGGCGAGGTCGGCGTCCAAGAGGGGCGGATCGTGGCGCGCCTCGGCGTTGAGCTTCTCGACGTCGCCTCCGCCAAAGGCATCCAACCACCCGGTGCGGCGGGCGTGCTCGACGCGCTGGCGGCAACGGCTGTCGCGCTGACCCAGGGCGCCACGCCTGCGCAGATTCAGGCGGGGCTTGCCTCGTACCAGGTGGCGGACCACCGCGGCGCGCTCGTGCATACGGCGCAGGGCGTGAACTGGGTGGATAACTCGAAGGCGACGAACCCGCACGCCGCGCACTCCGCGCTCGCAGGCAGCGAAGGGGCAGTCGTGTGGATCGCCGGCGGCCAGCTTAAGGGGGCGAGTGTCGACGAACTCGTGCGCGAGCACGCCGGGCAGCTGCGCGCCGTCGCGCTGCTTGGTCAGGACCGGGAGCTGATCCGCGAGGCGTGCGCGCGCCTTGCCCCGCAGGTACCCGTCTTTGTCACGGACGAGATGGACCCGCAGCGCGCGATGCAGCAGGTCTGCGACTACGCGGCCGCGCAGGCGCAGCCTGGCGACACGGTGCTGCTCGCCCCGGCGGCGGCGAGCTTGGACATGTACCCGGGCATGGCCGCGCGCGGGGAGGCCTTCCGCGCGGCGGCGCTGCGCGCGTGCCCATCGGATTGACAGGAGACACGGAGGCGGGCCGCGCCTTGTGGCGCGACGCACCGTGTACTCTCAAGTGGTACTTGATACTTTTTGTTCAGCCTTTGGCGAAAGGATGAGGCCATGACGGTCACCCGCGACGGACACCCAGCCGCACGAACGGCACGGCGCAACGACCGTGCGCAGCGGCCGGTGTCCCGGCTGGGGGCGGCCTCGCGCCGGGTGGAGGACTTCCTCGACGCGCGCCCGCTGATCGACTACACGATGATCCGCAGCGTCGTCTTCGTGCTTGCCGGACTCGGGCTGGTGATGGTGCTGTCCTCGTCGATGGCGATGTCGTACTTCGAGGCGGCGTCACCGTGGAAGACCGCCGCCCGGCAGGGACTGATGGTAGTGATGGGCCTGGTGGCCTTCCTCGCGGCGCTGCAGATGCCGCTGCGGTGGTTGCGCAGTATCAACGCGGTGATGCTGCTCGTCTCCTACGTTCTGCTGGTCCTGGTGTTGCCGTTCGGCACGGGCGGGGATGAGGTCGGTTCGCAGTCCTGGCTGGCACTGGGGCCGTTGCGCGTGCAGCCCTCGGAGATCGCGCGTCTGACCTTCGCCATCTGGGGCGCGCAAGAGGTCGCCCGCAAGGGGATCCGCTTCAAGTTGGACAGCGGCGCGGCCTTCTACCTCGTGGGCATCGGGGGCTTCCTCCTGATTGCGGCGCAGAAGGATATGGGCATGGCCCTGTCCTTTGCGCTAATCATGGGCCTGATCATGTTCTTCGCTGGCGTGACGCGCACGGTGTTGCTCAGCTTTGGGCTCATCGGCCTGGGGATGTTGCTGTTTACCTTCCTCAGCGGCAGCTTCCGTTCCGATCGCTTCCACGTCTACTTCGACGCGCTCTTCGGCAAGTTCGACGACACCCGCGGCATCGCCTTCCAGTCCCACCAGGGCTTCTTATCGCTTGCCGACGGCGGCCTCTTCGGCGTCGGACTCGGCCAGTCCCGCGCCAAGTGGTTCTACCTTCCGGAGGCGAAGAATGACTTCATCTTCGCCATCATTGGCGAGGAACTCGGCCTGTGGGGCGGCGCGTTGGTTATCGGCCTGTTCGCTGCGCTCGGCTACTTCGGCCTGCGGGCGGCCCGCCGCGCGGCGACCCAGGAGCAGCGCATGATCGCGGCCTCCCTGACCGCCGCCGTGGTGGTGCAGGCGCTGATCAACATCAGCTACGTCGTTGGCCTGCTGCCGGTGACCGGTATCCAGCTGCCCATGATCTCCGCCGGTGGCTCCTCTGCGGTGGTGACCTTCGGCGCGATGGGCGTGCTCGCCTCGATCGCGCGCCACGAACCCGACGCGGTCTCGGCGATGCAGAACTACGGCCGCCCGCGCTTCGACCGCGTCTTCCGCATCCCGGAGCCGCAGCCGGCCGTCGCCGCGCAGCCGGAACGCCGGGCGCGCGCAGCCGCCGCACCCCAGCCGGAGCGCCGCCCGCACAAGCAGCGCGTCATGCGGGGACGCCGGGTGGTGCACGCCTCTGAACGTGAAGCACGCTTCGGTACCCCGGTCACCGCGCGCGGCGAGCGCACTCGTCAGGTGGGGCGCACGCCGGGGCATGCGCGGGTGGCGCGCCCGGACCGGACAGCGGGGCGCAAACAAGCAAGCTCCCCCCGCTCGCGCCAGCGGCCGCGCTACGATGAACCGCGCAACCGCCGCGCGGGCTAGAAAGGCATAACAGATCATGAGTGAGACACCCGAACAGCTGTCTGTCGTTCTCGCTGGTGGCGGCACCGCCGGGCATATCGAGCCGGCGCTTGCCGTCGGGGAGGTGCTGCGCGATACGTATGGCGCGCACGTCGTCGCACTTGGCACCGAGCGTGGGCTGGAGACCACGATCGTCCCGGCCCGCGGCTTCGAGCTTGCGCTGATCGACCCAGTGCCGATCCCGCGCAAGAAGCCGCTGCAGCTGCTGAAAGTTCCGACGCGCCTGCGGCGTGCGGTGCGCCAGGCGAAAGACGCGATGCGTGAGGCGAACGCGGACGTAGTCTTCGGCACCGGCGGCTACGTCGCCGCGCCCGCTTACCTGGCGGCGAAGCAGCTCGGCTTGCCGTTTTTCGTGCTGGAGACCAACGCGCTGGCTGGCATGGCGAACAAGCTGGGCGTACGCCTTGGCGGCGTGGGGCTGAACGCGGTGCCGAACTCTGGCATGGCCGGCGATGTCGTCGGCATCCCGGTGCGCCCGGGCGTGGGCGTGGACCCAGACGGGGCGAAGGCGGAGCGCGGCTACAAGACGTGGAACCTTGACCCCGCGAAAAAGACGGTGCTGGTCACCGGCGGCTCGCAGGGTGCGGTGAGCATCAATACCGCGCTTGCCGGCGCGGTCGAGCGGATCACCGCGGCCGGTGTCCAGGTGCTGCACGCCTACGGGCGCAAAAATGACGCCCCGGCCCCGCACGACGGCTACACTGCGGTGCCCTACATCGACGACATGGAGGCCGCCTACGCCGTGGCCGACCTCGTGGTGTGCCGTTCGGGCGCGATGACGGTCGCGGAGAATTCCTCGGCCGGCCTGCCCGCGATCTACGTGCCGCTGCCGCACGGCAACGGCGAGCAGGGCTTAAACTCGGCCCACCTCGTTGCCACGGGTGCGGCCGTGCGTATCGACGACGCGCAACTGACCCCCGACAGCCTCGCCGCCGAAGTCACCGCCATTTTGGGCGACGAGGCGCGCTACGCCAAGATGCGCGACGCGCTGGCCACCTCGGGCGCAGGCAACGTCGCCGAGGAACTGGCCCGCCGCGTGGTCACCGCAGCCGCCCGCAGCCACCAGAAGTAGATTCACCGCCTTGGAGCAAGGAGCACAATCATGACGCAGACCATTGACCTCTCGCGTGTCCACCTCATCGGCATCGGCGGCTCCGGCATGTCGGGCGTCGCCCACATCCTGCTCGACCGCGGCGCGGTGGTCACCGGCTCGGACGTGAAGGACTCGCGCCCGGTGCGCGCGCTGCGCATGCAGGGCGCGAAGGTCGCCGTCGGGCATGCGAAGGAGAACCTCGAGCTTTCCGGCCAGCTGCCCACCGTGGTGGTGACCAGCTTCGCGGCCATTCCGAAGGACAACCCGGAGCTTGTCGCGGCCGCCGAGGCTGGCATCCCGGTCATCCGCCGCTCGGACTTGCTCGGCGAGCTCATGGAGGGCTACACCCAGCTCCTGCTCGCTGGCACCCACGGCAAGACCTCGACCACCTCGATGGCGGTCGTCGCCCTGCAGGCCGCGGGCGTGGATCCCTCCTTCGCCATTGGCGGGCAGCTCAACCGCGCGGGTACGAATGCCCACCACGGCGCGGGCAAAATCTTCGTGGCCGAAGCTGACGAGTCCGACGCCTCGCTGCTGCGCTACAAGCCGAATGTCGCGGTGATCACCAACATCGAGCCGGACCACCTCGACTACTTCGGTACCCACGAGGCCTACTTCAAGGTCTTCGACGACTTCGCCGACCGCATCCAGCCCGGCGGCCACCTCGTGGTCTGCTTCGACGACGAGCATGCGGCCGACTGCGGCAAACGGGCGATCGAGCGCGGCGTGAACGTGCTCGGCTATGGCAGCGCAGAGGCCGCCGCCCGCCACCCGGAGATCCCCGCCGGTGCCGTGATCACCGGCGAGGAGCCGGACGGTTCCTACGTCAACACCACCGTCGAGCTGCGCCTGCCCGATCAGGACCCGCAGAAGGTGCACTACCGTCTCACCGTGCCGGGGCGCCACATGGTGCTCAACTCTGCCGCCGCGATGCTCGCCGGCGCACTCGTGGGTGCCGACCCGGCGAAGCTAGCCGACGGCCTGAGCGATTTCACCGGCGTGCGCCGCCGCTTCGAGTTCACCGGCCAGGTCGAGTCCGGCCCCTTTACCGGCGTGCGTGTCTACGACGATTACGCGCACCACCCGACCGAGGTCGCCGCCGTGCTCACCGCCGCCCGCGACAAGGTGGTCTCCGAGGGCAACGGCGCCCGCGTCGTGGTGTGCTTCCAGCCGCACCTGTTCTCCCGCACCGAGGCGTTCGCCGAGGAGTTCGCCCGGGCCCTTTCGCTTGCCGACGCCTGCGTCATCCTCGACATCTACGGCGCCCGCGAAACCCCCGTCGAGGGCGTGACTTCACGCATCATCACCGACCGCATCGACGAGGACACCGTGGTACGCCTCGAGCCAGACTTCTCCGCCGCGCCGCGGACGGTCGCTGCGGTGACCAAGCCGGGCGACCTCGTACTCACCATGGGTGCGGGCACGGTCACCCTGCTCGCCCCGGAGATCCTGGCACAGCTGCGCGAGCAGCCGGAGGCATAAGATGTCCACGGTCATTGGCAACCCAGACGACGAAACTCCGAAAGACCAGCCGGAGCAGGAGCCCGAACCGGACACGGAAACGGACACCGAACCGGAAACCGAAAAGGCAGAGCCGGAAACCGAGCCAGACACCGAGGAAGAGCCCGCCGAGCCAGAGCCGGAGCCGGAACCCGAGGAAGCCGAAGAGCCCGAGGAATCCGAGGAAACTGAGCCCGAGCCTGCGCCGGAGCCCGAGGAGCCAAAGGAACCGGAGGCGGTGGAGCGTCGAGAAGCACCCGAGCCCGAGCCCGACCCGGAGGCACGCAAGCGCGCGCGGCGGCGGACGATCGCCTCGGTCGGTGTGTCGCTGTTGGTGCTGGCGGGGATTGCTGCGGCGATGCCGTTTACGCCGATGATGCCGGTGCACGGCGTGAACGTGGACGGCAACGCGGCGCTGTCGCCGGAGCAGGTCGAGGAGCTGACCGGGATTGTGCCGGAGACTCCGATGGGGCGCGTCGATGTGCGCGCCGCAGCCGAGGGCGTGGCGGCGAACCCGTGGGTGAAATCGGCCACGGTCAAGCGCGACTGGCCGAGTTCTATTCAGGTTGACGTGGAGGAGTACACCGCGGTCGCGTTTGTGGCGCTCGAGGACGGGACGCACCTGATCGATGCCGAGGGCAAGGATTTCCTGATTGCGGACCCGCCGCCGGGCGCGATGGAGCTCGTCGGTCCCGGGATTGAGGATGAGGAGGGGAAGCGGGCTGCGGTGGAGATCGCGGCGTCGATAAGCGAAAAGGCGCGCGGTCAAGTCGAGGGGCTGGACGCACGCGGTCCCTACGAGTACGTGCTGCGGCTGCGTGAGGGCCGCACCGTTGTTTGGGGCGCGGCGGAGGACAACGCGAACAAGGCGCTCGCGCTGGAATCGGTGCTGCAGATGGAGGGCACCGAGTTCAATATTTCGAACCCGGAGTTGGTCACATCCCGCTAAAAGCCCAGGTCAAAAGTCTAAAGTAGAGGTTGAGGGTAGTGACACGCCGGGGGAGAACACAAAAATTCCGCGCGTGTCATTCATGATGGATGGCGTTACTCACTTGAAAAACCTCTTGACTCTCTGAAAGGCGAGACCTCACATCATGACCTCTCCCGCGAACTACCTCGCCATGATCCGCGTCGTCGGTGTCGGTGGCGGTGGCGTAAACGCTGTCAACCGCATGATTGAAGAAGGGTTGAAGGGCGTCGAGTTCGTCGCCATCAACACCGACTCCCAGGCGCTGCTGTTTACTGATGCCGACACCAAGCTCGATATCGGCCGCGAGGCCACCCGTGGCCTGGGCGCCGGCGCGAACCCCGAGGTGGGCCGCACGTCTGCCGAGGACCACAAGCAGGAGATTGAGGAATCGCTCAAGGGCTCCGACATGGTCTTCGTCACCGCAGGCGAGGGCGGCGGTACCGGTACTGGTGCGGCACCCGTGGTCGCGGGCATTGCGAAGAAGATGGGCGCGCTGACCATCGGCGTGGTCACCCGCCCGTTCACCTTCGAGGGCAAGCGCCGTACCCGCCAGGCGCTCGAGGGTATTGAGCAGCTCAAGCAGGTCTGCGACACCGTCATTGTCATCCCGAACGACCGCCTGCTGCAGCTGGGTGATGCGGAGCTGTCCATGATGGACGCCTTCCGCGCCGCCGACGAGGTGCTCTACAACGGTGTCCAGGGCATTACCAACCTGATCACCATCCCGGGCGTGATCAACGTCGACTTCGCCGACGTGCGCTCCGTCATGGCCGATGCCGGCTCCGCGCTGATGGGCGTGGGCTCCGCCAGCGGCGAGGGCCGCGTGATGTCGGCGACCGAGCAGGCCATAAATTCGCCGCTGCTCGAGGCCACCATGGAGGGCGCGAAAGGCGTGCTGCTCTCGGTCGCCGGTGGCTCCGACCTGGGCATCATGGAGGTCAACACCGCCGCCTCGATCGTGCAGGAGAAGGCCGACGAGGACGCCAACATCATCTTCGGCACGATTATCGACGACAACTTGGGCGACGAGGTCCGCGTGACCATCATCGCCACCGGCTTCGACGAAGCAGCCAACGTGCGTCCGGACGCCGCGCAGGCCACCGAGCAGGCACAAGTTGAATCCGCGCCGCGCGCCTCGCTTTTCGACGACCGCGCGTCCCAACCCGCCACCGCTGCCCCCGAGCGCGAGCCCGCGCACCGCGAAGAGGCCGCGCCGCGTGAGGAGCGCGCCCCGCGACACAGCTACGATTCGCAGCGCGGCGGCCTGTTCACCAGCACCGAGCGCTCGAACTTCGGGCGCCAGGATGAGCGCCGAGACGACCGCCGCGACGAGCGTGATGGCGGCGACGACGACTTTGATATCGACGTGCCTGACTTCCTCCGCTAGGCAGACGCGCTAGCCTGAGGGGCATGGAAAATCTTGCTTCGCGCCCCGTCCGCATGGTGTTTACTTCCCGTGCGGGCGGGGCTTCGGCGTCCCCGTACGACTCTTTCAACCTGGCCGAGCACGTCGGCGACGACCCGGACGCCGTGCACGCCAACCGCGATCGCCTCGCCGGGATCCTCGGCCTGCCCGCAGAAAACTTCGTGTGGATGGAGCAACTCCACACCAACACCGTCACCGTGGTCGACGGGCCGCAGGCGGAACCGGTGCCCGCCACCGACGCGCTGGTGACCACCCAGGTTGGTCTCGCCCTGTGTGTGCTGGTGGCCGACTGCACGCCGGTGCTGCTCTCTGACCACGCCGCGGGCGTGATCGGCGCGGTCCACGCGGGCCGGATGGGCGCGCGCAACGGGATCGTCAAGCGCACAGTCGAGAAGATGGTGGAACTCGGCGCGAAGCCGGCGAACATCCAGGCGCTGCTTGGTCCCGCCGCGGCAGGCGAATCTTACGAGGTGCCCGCCGAAATGGCCGCGGACGTCGAAGCGCACCTGCCCGGCTCGGCCACCACCACCGCGAAGGGCACCCCGGGCTTGGATATCCGGGCCGGTATCGTGCGCCAGCTCATGTCGGTCGGCGTGACCCACATTGACGCGGATCCGCGCGACACCATTACTGATGAGGCATTCTTCTCGCACCGCCGCGAGGGCACCACTGGCCGCCAGGCGGGCGTGATCTGGTTGACGGGAGCAAAATAAATGACGGAACTGACCACCGCCCAGCTGCGGGAGAACCTCGCGGCCGTGAACGCGCGCATCGAGGCCGCCTCAGCCGCGGCCGGGCGCGAGCCGGGCAGCGTGCAGCTGCTACCGGTGACGAAGTTCCACGACGTCGCCGTCATCCGCGCGCTCGCCGAGAACGGGGTGCGCCTGGTGGGGGAGAACCGCGAGCAGGAGGCCCGCGCAAAGGCCGAGACGCTCACCGCTGACGGCGTCGATTGCGGCATCGCCATGATCGGCCAGATCCAGTCGAAGAAGGCCAACGCCGTGGCCCGCTGGGCTGCCGAGGTGCACTCGCTCGACTCGGTGAAGCTCGCGAACGGCCTCGACCGCGGGATGGCGCTCGCGCTCGAGCGCGGGGACCGGGTCAGCGACCGCCTGCCGTGTCTCATCCAGGTCTCGGCCGATGGCGATACCAGCCGCGGCGGGGTTTCGCTCGATGAGCTTAATGCGCTTGTCGACGCCACCGAGCAGGCCACCCACCTCGTGCTCGACGGCCTCATGGTGGTCCCGCCACTCGACGCCGACCCGGCTGCCGTATTCGCCGAGGTTCGCGAGCACACCGACCGCCTTGCCGCGCAGCTGGGCCGACCTCTGCGTTTTTCGGCTGGCATGTCCGGCGATTTTGAGCTGGCGATTGCACACGGCTCCGATGTGGTGCGTGTCGGAACCGCGGTGTGCGGACCGCGCCCCGTAGGCTAGGCGCGAACCCGTAAATTACATGCTCTGTATTCTCTTGTTCCAGGTATTCATGCACCGGGAGCAGGGGAAATGGCAGTACTTGCGGTTGACCTCTACGGCAGCATAACCAGCACTTGTACACCCCTGTTTAAAGGAGCACGACTCATGTCCATCTTTGAAAGCGCGCGCGAGTTCCTCGGCTTCGGCCCCTACGAGAACGACGCGTACTACGACGACGAGTACGACAACGACGTGGACGAGCGTGCCACCCGCGGCGAGCACAATCGCGCCCGCCACGACGCCCGCGGCGAGCGTTACTCCTCTGCGCGCGCCGCCGACTACGCACAGGCACCGGCAGCCCGCCCGAACCCGAGCGTGGTCGTGCCCCTTTTGCACTCCTACCGGGACGCGAAGCAGGTCGGCGAGCCCTTCCGCAACGGCGACATCGTCATCATGGACCTGACCAACATGAAGAAGCTGGACGCGAAGGCCTACATCGACTTCGCCTCCGGTATGTGCATGGCGCTGTTCGGCCAGATGCACAACCTTTCTCGTGGTCTGGACGTCGACCGCCGCGTGTTCGCCATCGTGCCGCAGGGCGCGGACGTGACGGTACGTGAACTGCAGCGCGAAGCGCACCTGATCTAAAAGGTAGGTTAAGGTAGCTGCGTGGCACTTTTTGGAGCAATACTCTACGCACTCGTGGGACTCTATTCCCTCGTACTGATCATTCGTCTGATCATCGAGATGATCGAGTCCTTCTCCCGGCGATTCACCCCGCCGCACTGGTTTATGGTGGCGGGCGAATTCTGCTTCCGGTTGACGGACCCGCCGGTCAAGGCAGTGCGCCGTCTGATCCCGCCGCTGCGCGCGGGCAACGGCATTGGCATTGACGTCAGTGTGATCGTGCTCTTTATTGCGCTGATGATTATTCAGATGATTATCGCGCGAACGATGTTGTCGTAGGCGTCGAAAAGCGAAATTGAGCCCCTCAAATGGCAAGGGGCTTTTTTCATATCTTTTTGGGGGTTTTAGTGGTGCGTTCGCCCCTGTGAAGTGCCCGGGTGTGTATAAATAGATTTGGCCGGACATGGCGAGCTTCGCTGTATCGGCTAGAATCGTCCAGTAAAAGCGTTACAAATTATTAGAAACACGGATTACTTTCCCGTAACGTGGGGAGCAATCTTGTGCCCGAGGTTCGGGTACGTCACTGACTTCGAAGGGAACGCCCATGCCGCTGACTCCAGCAGACGTGCACAATGTCGCATTCAGTAAGCCGCCGATTGGCAAGCGTGGCTACAACGAGGATGAGGTTGACCAGTTCCTGGACCTCGTCGAGGATACGCTGGCGCAACTGCAGGACGAGAACGATGATCTCTGCGCCCGCGTAGACGAGCTCTCTTCCGGCTCCGTCGCTCCGGCAGCAGCGGCACCGGCTGCTTCCTCCGGCGCTGATGAGGCGGCCGTGCGCAAGCAGGTCGAGCAGGAGCTGCGCGCTGAGTATGAGCAGAAGCTGCGCGAGGCGAAGCAGTCCGTGGACAAGGCTGAGGCCGAGGCACGCACCGCCAAGAGCGAGGCAGAGAAGGCCCGCAAGCAGGCAGAGGCCGCTTCCCAGGACGCGGAGAAGCGCGTTGCTGAGGCGCAGAAGGCTGCTGAGCAGTCGCAGGGCTCCACCGTTGCGGCAAGCGCTGCCGCCGCCCCGGCCGCAGAGGCCGCATCCGCTGACACCCACGTGCAGGCAGCCAAGGTGCTTGGCCTGGCACAGGAGATGGCGGATCGCCTGACCAACGACGCGCAGGCTGAGGCCCGCTCCATGCTGGACGAGGCTCGTGGTGCTGCGGAGCGCCAGCTGTCTGACGCGGACAGCAAGGCGAAGAAGCAGCTGGCAGACGCAGAGACCCGCTCCCGCACCCAGCTGGAAGAGGCGAAGAAGAAGGCGACGGAGACCACGAGCTCCGCTGAGGCTCGCGCCCAGCAGCTGGTGTCCGAGGCGCAGCGCAAGGCCGAGGAGACCACCAACGAGGCGAACTCCCGCGCCGAGGCGCAGATCCGCCAGGCTGAGGAGCAGGCGCAGAAGCTGCAGTCCGACGCGGAGCGCAAGCACACCGAGATCATGAACACGGTGAAGCAGCAGCAGACCGCGCTGGAGAACCGTATTGCCGAGCTGCGTACCTTCGAGCGCGAGTACCGCACTCGCCTGAAGACGCTGCTGCAGTCCCAGCTGGAGGAGCTGGAGACCCGCGGCACCTCCGCCCCGAGCGGCGACGCTGGCAACAAGTAAGACCTCACAGGTTTCACGCCCCGTCACCACCTGCGTTTTGCGCGCAGGAGGTGGCGGGGCGTTGTTGCGTTGCGGCTGTGGGTTATACTGGCGAGGCACTTTGAAAAGCGCACGCGTTGATCCGGCCATCACCGGGGAGCGTTTCCGGAAGAACCCCGCATGCGGCTAGTAGAACCGGACGTTTCAGCCTAAAGGGGAAGACGTTACTTCCTTCACCACAAATGAAGCGGGAGCAGGCAGAAGGCCAGCTCCAAGCAGGGTGGTACCGCGCGGGTGAGCCTGCGTCCCTGCACGAGCAGTGTGTGGAGGATGCATATGACCGAGGTTGGCGGCGTCTACCCCAAGGTAGACATGACTGGTGGCAGCAGCCGTTTCCCGGATATGGAACGCGTCGTGCTGGACTATTGGAACGAAGATGACACGTTCCAGGCGTCGCTGGACAACCGCAAGGACGCGGAAGAGTACGTGTTCAACGACGGCCCGCCGTTTGCCAACGGCCTGCCGCACTATGGGCACCTGCTGACCGGCTACGTCAAGGACATTGTGCCGCGCTACCGCACGCAGGCCGGCTACTACGTGCCGCGTGTGTTCGGCTGGGACTGCCACGGCCTGCCCGCCGAGCTGGAGGCGGAGAAGCAGCTTGGCATCAAGGACAAGGCGGAGATCGAGGACATGGGCCTCGAGCGCTTCAACGAGTACTGCGCCAAGTCCGTCATGCACTACGCCGACGAGTGGGAGGACTACGTCCCCCGCCAGGCTCGCTGGGTGGATTTTGAAAACGGCTACAAGACGATGGACCCGGAGTACATGGAGTCCGTCATGTGGGCGTTCAAAGAGCTCTACGACAAGGGCCTGATCTACCAGGGCTTCCGCGTGCTGCCGTACTCGTGGGCGGAGCACACCCCGCTGTCGAACCAGGAGACCCGCCTGGACGATTCCTACCGCGAGCGCCAGGACCCCACCGTGACGGTGACGCTGCCGTTTACCGGCGGGCGCGAGGGCTTCGCTGCAGCGAAGACGTGGGAGGCACACCCCGAGCTTCACGACGCCGCCGCGATCGCCTGGACCACCACCCCCTGGACGCTGCCGTCCAACCTCGCGCTGGCGGTCCACCCGGAGGTGGAGTACTCGCTGGTCCGCGTCGCCGAGGACGGCGTCGAGGACTTTGCGGGCACAAAGCTGCTGCTGGCCACCGACCTGATGGATGCCTACGCCAAGGAGCTGGGCACCGATCCGGAAGTCGTTGCCACCTTTAACGGCGCGCAGCTGGAAGGCCTGGAGTACCAGCCGGTCTTCGAGCACTTCCAGGACACGAAGAACGCGTTCATGATCCTGCTGGCGGACTACGTCACTACCGAGGACGGTACTGGTGTCGTCCACCAGGCACCCGCCTTTGGTGAGGACGATATGCTCACCACCGAAAAGTACGACATCGACCTGGTCATCCCGGTCGATGCGGATGGCAAGTTCACCAGCCAGGTGCCCGAGTACGCCGGCAAGCTGGTTTTCGACGCCAACCGCGACATCATCCGCGACCTCAAGGCCGCCGGCCGCGTGGTGCGCGACCAGACGATCGTGCACTCCTACCCGCACTCCTGGCGCTCCGGCGAGCCGCTGATCTACATGGCGCTGCCGGCCTGGTTTGTCAAGGTCACCGACTTCCGCGACCGCATGGTGGAGCTGAACCAGCAGATCGACTGGATCCCCTCGCACATCCGCGACGGCCAGTTCGGCAAGTGGCTCGAGGGTGCACGCGACTGGAACATCTCGCGTACCCGCTACTGGGGCTCCCCGGTACCCGCCTGGGTCTCCGATAACCCGGAGTACCCGCGCGTTGACGTCTACGGCTCACTGGACGAGCTGGAGCGCGACTTCGGCCGCCGCCCGGAATCGCTGCACCGCCCGCACATCGATGAGCTGGTGCGCCCCAACCCGGACGACCCGACGGGCAAATCTATGATGCGCCGCGTGCCGGACGTGTTGGACTGCTGGTTCGAGTCCGGCTCGATGCCGTTCGCGCAGTACCACTATCCGTTTGAGAACGTCGAGGAGCACGACGCCCGCCAGCCCGCGGACTTCATCGTGGAGTACTCCGGGCAGTCCCGCGGCTGGTTCTACGTGCAGCACGTGCTGGCCACCGCCCTGTTCGACCGCCCGGCGTTTAAGAAGGTCGTCGCCCACGGCATCGTGTTGGGCAATGACGGTCTGAAGATGTCCAAGTCCAAGGGCAACTACCCGGACGTCAACGAGGTCTTCGACCGCGACGGCTCGGACGCGATGCGCTGGTTCCTCATGTCTAGCCCGATCCTGCGCGGCGGCAACCTGATCGTCACCGAGCAGGGCATCCGCGACGGCGTGCGCCAGGCGCTGCTGCCGATCTGGAACGCGTACACCTTCCTGCAGCTCTACAGCTCGCACGAGGCCACCTGGTCGGTGGATTCCACCGACGTGCTGGACCGCTACATCCTGGCGAAGACGCACGATCTGGTCGCGGCTGTCGACGCCGCGCTGGCGGACACTCGCATCGCTGACGCCTGCGACGAGGTCCGCCGCTTCGCCGACACCCTGACCAACTGGTACGTGCGCCGTTCCCGCGACCGCTTCTGGGAGGGGCAGGAGGCGCACTCGGAGGCCTTCAACACCCTATACACGGTGCTGGAGATCCTCACTCGCGTCACCGCGCCGCTTCTGCCGTACATCTCTGAGGTGATCTGGCGCGGCCTGACCGGCGAGCGTTCCGTCCACCTGACGGACTACCCGAAGGCGGATGAGATCCCGGCGGACGCGCAGCTGGTCGCCACCATGGACGCCACCCGCGCGGTGTGCTCGGCGGCTTCCTCGGTGCGCAAGGCTCGCAAGCTGCGCAACCGCCTGCCGCTGCCGAAGCTGACGGTCGCGCTGCCGAACGCGGGCGACCTGTCGGACTTCTCCGCCGTCATCCGCGACGAGGTCAACGTCAAGGAAGTCGAGTTGACCGAGGATGTCGACTCGGCCGGTTCCTTCGAGGTGGTCGTCAATGCGAAGGTCGCAGGTCCCAAGCTGGGCCGCGACGTGCAGCGCGCCATCAAGAACGTCAAGGCCGGTAACTACGAGCGCCGCGGCGAGGACGTGGTGGTCGACGGCGACATCGTGCTCACCCCGGAGCTCTACACCGAGCGTCTGGTTGCGGAGGACCCGGACAGCACCGCGCGCGTCGACGCCGACGGCGGCGTTGTCGGCCTGGTCGTCCTGGACACCGAGGTCACCGAGGAACTCGAAGCCGAGGGCTGGGCCGCCGACGTGATCCGCGGCCTGCAGGACGCCCGTAAGCGCGAAGGCTTCGAGGTCTCCGACCGCATCTCGGTCACCCTCGCGGTGCCGGCCGAGAAGGAGGAGTGGGCGAAGCGCCACGCCGAGCACATCGCGGCCGAGACCCTGGCCACCTCCTTCAACGTGGTCACCGAGCCGGTCGAGGGCCACGACGTCATCGACGGCGTGACCGCGAAGGTGAGCAAGAACTAGTCGGCTATACCGGGTTGGTACCTTGAGCACATGACACGCTGGGTGCTGCACATCGACATGGACGCCTTCTATGCGTCCTGCGAGCAGCTCACCCGCCCCACGCTCAAGGGCCGCCCGGTGCTGGTCGCCGGGGTCAGCGGGCGCGGGGTGGTCGCCGGCGCAAGCTACGAGGCCCGCAAGTTCGGGGCGCGCTCCGCCATGCCCACCCACCGCGCTGCGCGTCTGGTGGGTCCGCAGGCGGTGCTCGTTGCCCCGCGCCGCGCCGTGTACAAGGCGGCGTCGCACCGCGTCTTCGAAGTCATCGCCCGCCACGTCGACGTGGTCGAGCAGTTGTCTATCGACGAGGCGTTCATGGAGCCCGCCGCGCTTGTCGACGCCACGCCAGACCTCGTCCGCGAATGGGCCAACGAGCTGCGCGCGGAGATCAAAGCGGAGACCGGGCTGCCGAGCTCGATCGGTGCGGGCAGCGGCAAACAATACGCCAAGATCGGCTCCGGCCTGGCCAAACCAGACGGCGTGTTTGTCATCCCGCACGCGGAGCAGCTCGACATTTTGCATCCGCTGCCCGTTAACGAATTGTGGGGCGTAGGCCCGGTGACCGAGGCGAAGCTCGCCGCAGCCGGGATCACCACGATCGGGGACTTCGCCGCGCTCAGCGAAAAAGAGGTCGACATCTCGCTCGGGGGCGTCGTTGGCAGACAACTGTGGGAGCTCGCCCGTGGGATCGACGAGCGGCCTGTTGCCCCGCGCGCGGAGGCCAAGCAGATCTCCTCCGAACACACGTATCCGCAAGACCTCACCACCGAGCCGGAGGTAGACGCCGCGTTGAAGCGGGCGGCCGCCGACTCGCACCGGCGACTGACCCGTGCCGGGCGCGGCGCGCGCACGGTGACGGTGAAGCTCCGCATGGCGGATTTCCGCATCGAGTCGCGCTCGGCGACCTTGCCTTATGCCACCGACGACGCCGACACGCTACTCGCCACTGCCTTCAAGCTGGTGCGCTACCCGGACGAGGTCGGCCCCGTCCGGCTCGTGGGCGTGTCTTACTCCGGGCTGGAAGACAGCCTGCAGGATGTGCTGTTCCCGGAGCTCGACCAGGCGATCGTCAAGCCGGCGCCTGCGAACACGGACTACGAGACAGGTGTGAGCGACCACGACGCAGACACCGAGATCGAGGTCGCGACCGAGCAGGGGCCGGTTAAAGGCAAGTGGCAGGCCACCCAGGACGTCTACCACCCGGAGTTCGGCCACGGCTGGGTCCAAGGCGCGGGCAAGGGCTGGGTGACGGTGCGTTTTGAAACGCGCGCGACCGGGCCCGGCCGGATCAAGAGCCTGCGCGAGGATGACCCGGATCTCGTACCCGCGGATCCGCTCGACTCGCTGGATTGGGGCGACTGGCTCGACGGGCGCGGAGACTAGGAACCCAAAAGTCGCGCCGGGTCTGCACCAGAGGCGAGCGCAGTAGCCAGCGCCATGCGTGCCTGCCCCGGGCGTAGGAAACCCGCGGAGCGCGCACCGAGGTCTGCCAGCGTGGCCCCGCCTCCGGCGCCGCCGTAGGCCAGCGAGACTGCGCCGTGCGCGACAGCAGTCGACATGACTACCTCGATGCCGAGCTCGAGCGCGCGGGCGAGCGCCTGTCCCATCGCGGTGGAGACGTTGCCGGAGCCAAGGCCCGCCACCACGATGCCGTCGGGGTGCTGCGCAACGAGCGAGTCGGCAAGTTCCGCGTCTGCGCCGGGCCAGGCGGCAAGGACGGGGATGCGCAAACCCGCCAATGGCGCGACGTCGACAGCAGCGGGGCGGGGCAGCGGGTGCGGGGCGGTCAGCGCGAAGGCGCGGAGTTCCTCTGTGTCGGCCTTGTACAGGCCACGGGCGGGCAGGGTGTCGCCGCCGAAGTGTACAAGTACGCCGCGGTCGCGCTGCTGCGGGGACGCGGCTGCGGCGATCGCGCCGCGCAGGTTGGCTGGCCCGTCGGGGGCGGCGGCGTCGGCGGGGCGCTGTGCGCCGGTAAGCACGACGGGGCGGGGGTCGTCGTGGACGAGGTCTAGGGCGAGCGCGGTATCGGTCATGGAGTCGGTGCCGTGGGTGATCACGATGCCGGTGACGGAGGCGTCGGCAAGCGAGGTGCGCACGAGCTCGCGAAGCATGTCGACGTCGGCGAGCGACATGGCGGAGGAGTCGAGGCTGACCGCATCGTGCGTGCGCATGGGCGTGCTCACCTCTGCGCGGGCGACAAGTGCAGCGCAGTCGAGCGTCGGTACACGGGCGCCGCTTGCGTCAGCGGTGGAGGCGATCGTGCCGCCGGTGGCGATCACGAGGACACAAGGTTTGTTGGGATCCATAGCCACTAGCGTGCCAGATGGTGTAGTTGGTGTGGGGCTACGCGGGCGGTACGCTTGGGTGCAAGAAGAGCCCATACCAGAAGGTATGGCGCATGAGCTGCTGCAAGGAGAACCAGTGAACGTACACAAACTCGTCGCCGCCGTTGCCGCCGTAGGCCTGAGCCTGGGGTTGGCCGCCTGCTCCAACGATGATGCCGCCAACAACGATCCTGCCAGCTCGAGCGAGCAGACTTCGGCGCAGCAGGCCGCACCGGTCGCGGAGCTGCCCACCGCAGACGAGCTCAATGCGGTGCTCGCGCGCGCCACCGATTCCAACCTGCCGATCGGGGAGCGCACTAACACGGTGCAGGGCGGGGAGACAGTGCCCGAGCTTTTCGACGTCATGGCGCAGTCCCAGCAGGAGTCCGGCGCGAACTTCCAGGTCGTGGACCCGATTCTGCCCGGCTATGGGCCGAACACCGTGCTGGCCACGGTGAACTTCACCCAGCCGGAGCAGCAGTCCTCCCAGCAGGCGGAGGACGTGGAGTTCGTCTTCGAGGACGGCCAGTGGAAGCTGTCTCAGGAGTGGGCTTGCACCCTGGTCAGCAACACTCTGCCGCCGGAGCAGCTGCCGCAGATGTGTAAGGCACCGGCCCCGGCAGGCGAAGAAGCGCCGGCGGAAGCGCCTGCGGAGGCGCCGGCCCCGGAGGGCGAGTACCAGGAGGCTCCGGCGCTGTAAAAACCAAGCGCTAGTCCGTCTCGTCGCGCCAGACCTCCCCGGTCCACATCGTGGACAGGGTGAGGATCCTGGCGCGTCCGTCTTTTTGGCGGATGCGCTCGCGCCACTGGCGGCGCACCCACCTGTCGTGGCTGGTGATCACGACGGTGCCGGCGAAGTCGAGCAGCGCGTGCTCGAGTTCTTCGGCGAGTGCGAGTGAGAGGTGGTTGGTGGGCTCGTCGAGAAGCAAAAGGTCCGGCGGCGACGACAAGATAATGCCGAGCGAGACGCGGCGGCGCTGGCCGAGCGAGAGGTCCTCGAGTTTCTTCTCCGACTGCGCCTGCGTCATCAGTCCCATCTCCACCAGGGTGGGGCCGGTCTCGCCGGTGCGCGCGGCGAAGGCTTCCGCAGCGGTGACGCTGAGGTCTTGCCAGTTGTCGTCCTGCTCTAAGCGGGCGACCGTGTATTCCTCGGGGATGAGGCATTCGCCTTCATAGTCGGTGAGTGTGCCGTCGAGGATCTTCAGCAGGGTGGACTTGCCAGACCCGTTCGGGCCCTCGATGAGCAGCTGCTCGCCCGGCTGCACCTTCAAGTCGAGCGGGGCGAGCCGCTCCGGTACCGCTAGGCCTCTAGTCACGATCGCGGGCACGCCAATTGAGGTGGCCGTGTGCTCCGGCACGCCGCGAAACGCCAGGCGCGCGGGCGGGGCCGGGATGGCTTCGCGCTCGAGTGCCTCAAGGCGCAGCCGGGCGGAGCGGCGCCGGTTGCCCACCGTTTTCGCCGCCTTATCGGAGTAGAATTTCGCAGCCTTGCGCGTCTCGGTCTTGTTCTCGTGGGAGTGGAAGATGTCCTCTTCGTCCTGCTCGGCGGCCTTTTCCAGGCGGGCGCGCTCGTGCTCCTGGGCGGCGTAGTCGCTCTCCCAGCGGCGGCGGCGATCCTCGCGGGCTGCCAGGTAGTCGGAGAACGCGCCGGAAAAGCGCGCGCCCTGGCGGGTTTCCTCGCCGAAGCCGCCCTCGGCACCCAGGCCGAGATCGAGGTCCACGATGCCGTCGCAGACTGTGTCCAAGAAGTAGCGGTTGTGCGAGGCCACCAGCACCGGGCCCTTGAACGCCTCAAGCTCGCCGACGAGGAAGTCGACTGCCTCATCGTCTAAGTGGTTGGTCGGCTCGTCGAGCACCATCGCGTCGACGGGGCGCAGCAGGAGGGTGGCCAGGGCGAAGCGGCGGCGCTGCCCGCCGCTCATCTCGCCTAGCGGGGTGGACAGGGGCACGTTGGCCAGGCCCAAGCCGGCGAGCACGGTGGCGATGCGCGCATCGAGCTCCCACACGCCGGACTGCTCCGCGCGGGCCAGCGCGAGGTCGAAGTCGGCGGCGAGGGCGGCGTTGTCCGCGCCTTCCGCGGTGGACATCGCCTCGCCGAGGCGGGTGATGTCGGCTTCGACGTTGCGGAGTTCGGCCACGGCGGCGTCGATAAGCATGCTGGCGGGCTCGGTGAAAGGCAGGGAGGTTTCCTGCGCGATGAAGCCGGTGACCGGCGGGGTGATCAGCTCGCCGGTGTCGGGGACAAGCTCGCGGGAGATGACGGACAGCAGAGTGGATTTGCCCGCGCCGTTCTCGCCGATGAGCCCCGTAACCGAGCCGGAGGGGACGGCAAACGAGATGTCGGTGAGCACGCGCTTGCCGCCCGGGTAGGAAAATGAGATGCCGTCAAGGCCGATGTGCAGCGGTGCAACCATGGGAAACCTCCGTGTAACTTAAGCGTCCGCGCCGTAGGTCAGCGCCTCGGTGACGTCCTGGACCACCTTGAAGCCGCTTGTGCCCTCGGTGCCCGAATAGATCAGGCGCGTTGTGGCGGCGACCTGGCCGGCCACCGGCAGCGGGCGCGTTAAGTCCAGCGTAATACTGCCCTGCGAGGTTGTGGAGGTGGTTTCCACATCCAGCGAGGAACCGTCGAGCTCGCCTGCGACCTCGTTATCGATCGACAGCGACTGCTGGGTCGGGCGCTCCTCGACGCTGACGTCGAGTTCGACCCGGTCGCCGTCGATCGCGGTGACCGTATACGTGCTGGTGCGCAGCATGTTCGACGCGCCGGTGATGCGGTTGCGCACAGTCCAGGACCCGCCAACCCCCACCGGGTCTTTTGGCAGGACGACGTTGGTGGAGGCGAGCAGGAGCAGCGAGCGCTCCACGGCCTCGCGGCCTGCTTCCGTCGAATCGCCGGGTGCTAAGAGCTTGAGCGTGGAGATCGCCCCGCTCTCGGCGGCGCGCCAGCGCAGGAGGAAGTCCTTCGCGCTGGCGAGCTCCTCGGTGCGGCTTAGGTCCGAGTGGGTGGCGGTGCCCACGGTCAGCTCGACTGCGCGCGCGGCAGGTGTTTCGCCTTCGCCCGGCTCGTCCGCGGGCGCAGCGTTGACCGTAAGCGGCAGGGTTACCGTATCCACGTTGCCGCCCGCCGGGGCTTGCCCCAGCTCATCGGCCTGCTCGGCCGGCACGACGTCCTGCTCGAGCCCGGTGGCGACCTCCACGGCGGTCTCCCACGGCTCGGCCTTGTCGGCCGCCGCGTCCTTGAATTGCAAAAGCTGCGGCCGCTCACCTGTCTCGACAACCTCCACGGCCGGGGTGTCGAGCGCGAAGGCGGGGATGGTTTCCAGCGGGTCGAATTCCTCGCTGCCGCAGGCGGCCAGTGGGAAAACGAGCAGGCTAGCGCTCAGCAGGAGGGCGGGGTGAGCAGGGCGATCGAGCAGAGAAAACACACTTCGAACCTACCGCACGGCACCCGCAGCGATTGAGGCGATACCCGCTTTGTTGCCAACCGACTACAGTAAACAGGCGATGCAACACACAACTAGCCAAGCAAGTGAAGGGAGCTCGGCGCAGCCCGCGGGCAAAAGGCCGCGGTACCTGCCGCTCGTAGCGGGCATGATGCTCGCCATCGCCGCGATTGACCAGGCGGTCAAGCAGCTGATGCTGGGCTGGCTCACCCCGGGCGAACCGGTCGCCGTAATCGGGGATTGGTTCCGCTTCTACCTGCTGTTTAACCCGGGTGCGGCCTTTTCCATGGGCCAGAACTCGACCTGGTTGTTTACCACGATCCAGCTCGTCTTCGTCGTGGGTTCGCTCATCGCCGCCCCGCGCCTGAGCAACCGCGTCGAGGCCATCGGCCTGGCCATGATCGCCGGTGGCGCGCTCGGCAACCTCATCGACCGCCTTGCGCGCGACCCGGGCTTCTGGTTCGGGCACGTGGTGGATTACATCTCGGTGGGCAATTTCGCGGTGTTCAACCTGGCCGATGCCTCTATCACTGTCGGCGTGGTGATCTTCGCGCTCGCCCTCTTTCTGAAGGAGGAGTCGGATGCCGGGTGATTTCCGCCGCCTTCCCGTCCCCGAGGGCCTGGCGGGCATGCGCGTCGATGCCGCGCTCGCCAAGCTCTTCGGGATCTCGCGCAGCGTCGCCGTCGAGATGATCGCCGCAGAGCAGGTGCTTATCGACGCCACGTTGCCCCAAAAATCCGACCGCGTCACCCCCGGCGTCATCATCGAGGCCACGCTGCCCGAACCGAAGCGCGCCCCGGAGCCCGTCGCAGAGATGGTCGAGGGGATGCACGTGCTCTACCACGACGCCGACGTCATCGCGGTGGACAAGCCGGTGGGTGTCGCCGCGCACCCCACGCTTGGCTGGGAGGGCCCAACCGTGCTCGGTGGCCTGCAGGCCATGGGCTTTACGCTGCCGGACGCGGGCCCGCCCGAGCGCAAGGGCATCGTGCAGCGCCTGGACGTGGGTACCTCCGGGGTGATGGTGGTCGCCGCGAGCATGCAGGGCTACTCGGTGCTCAAGCGGGCGTTTAAGGAGCGCACCGTGGACAAGACCTACCACGCGGTCGTCCAGGGCCTGCCAGACCCGATCGTGGGCACCATCGACGCGCCCATCGGCCGCCACCCGTCTGCCGGGTGGAAGTTCGCCGTGACTGACGACGGCCGAGCGAGTGTCACCCGCTACAAGGTGCTCGAGGCATTCCGCCAGGCCAGCCTGCTCGAGGTCCACTTGGAGACCGGCCGTACGCACCAAATCCGCGTCCACATGTCCGCCACCGGCCACCCGTGCGTGGGCGATCCCATGTACGGCTCCGATCCGAACCTGGCCAAACGCCTCGGCCTGATCCGCCAGTGGCTGCACGCCAAGGCGCTCGGCTTTACCCACCCCCGCACCGGCGAGTACATGGTGGTGGAATCCGGTTACCCGGAGGACCTGCAGCACGCCCTCGATATGTTGCGAGCGCCCTAAGGTGCGCGCAAAAGAGGGGATCGGGGCGCTGGTGGCCGCGGCCGTCCTTGGTGCAGGCATCTTCGCCATCGGCGCGCTGCACCCGCCGGGCCCGCCGGTGGTGCAGGGCGACACGCTCGGGCCTTTCACCGGCGAGCAGGCCGAGCACTACGCGGCGCGCGCCGCCGCGTCGCTTGAAGCGTTGGACGACGGCCTGGACCACCTGGCCCTCGTGAGTTTCACCACACCGCTTTCCTGCGACCAGGCTGCGGCGACCTACGAGGCCGCGCCGCGGGTCAACGCGATCGTGCCCGCGGCCCTGCCATACAAGGACACCCCGGAACCCGTTGCCGGGGCCAGCCGCGCCGAGGTCTGCGAGCGCGAGCTGCAGCGCGCGCTGCTTAGCGCCCACGCCGCGTCTGCCGACGCGCACGTTATCGGCGCGATCATTACCGCGGATACGCCCACGCTCGCAGGGATTGCGACCCTGCAGGAAGTCGCCGCGGTGGAGGCGCTGCCCGCCGATGCGGTGTGGGGCGCAATCGCGGTGTCTACACCGAGGAGTTAAGCGCTCATCCGGCACTCCCATTTGGTGGGGTCGGCGTGTATAGTTTTCGGAAGTTGCACGCCTTTCGCGCCCGCGGCCCTTCGTGCTTGGGGCCTTACTTCGTGGCGCGCTCGTTTGTGAGGAGAATGTTTGGTGTCCGAATTCGGAACAGCCACCCCGCACGCCACCACCCGTCGCCGCTCGCTCAAGCTGCGCACTGTCGCCGCGCTGACCAGCGTGGCGCTGTTCGCGTCCGCGTGCGGCTTCGGCGGATCGGATGAGGCGAAGGGCTCGGGCCTCCAGCCGGGTGACTACACCATCGCCGCCGCCGAGGACGTCTCGGATAGCGTGATCGTCAACGGCCACATCGCCCCGATCCGGGCCATGAACATCACCACCTCGGTGCAGTCCGAGGTGGAAAAGATTGCTGTGCAGCCGGGCGATCGGGTGCAAAAGGACCAGTTCCTCGCCTCGATGAACACCGAACAGCTGGACCGCCAGCTCGCCGCCCAGGAGCGTCAGCAGGCCAACGCGCAGGCCGAGGCCGCCCAGGCACTCGAGCAGGCGCAGTCGCAGCTCAACGCGCACGACCAGTCGGTGGCAGACGGGTCGAACCAGACGATCCGCCAGGCCCAGGCCCAGGTCAACCAGGCGCAGGCGGCGTACGACGCCGCGCTTGCCGCCCAGGGCGGCCGCTCCGCCACCCGCGTGGCCGATGTCTTCAGCCAGATGGCCGGCAACCTCTCCTCCCACCTGCCGGGCAACAGCTCCAACGGCACGTCCAGCGGTGGAGGCCAGGGCCCCAAGGCACCGGCGGCACCAGCCGCACCGGCCGCACCGGGTGGCGCACCCGCTGCACCGGGAGCCGCGCCCGCGCCGGGTGGTGCTGCGGCCGGCATGTCGCCCGACGAGATCGCTCAGATCGCTGGCGCGGAAGGTGGCGGGGCACCGATGAGCGTGGACGAGGCCTACGCCGCCCTCCAGGATGCCAAGGCGGCACTCGCGGCTGCACAATCGCAGGCGCAGCAGGAGCGCCAGCAGCTCCAGGGCCAGGTAGATTCGGCACGTAGGCAGGCGGAAAGCGCCGGCATCTCCGAGTCCGACGGCACCCTGGAGTACCAGCTGCAGGAGGCGACCCTGTACTCGCCGCTCGCCGGCGTAGTTACCTCCGTCGATGTGGAGGAGGGCGACATCCCGCAGGGCAAGCTGCTCAGCCTCGCCGACGACTCGAGCTTGCTCATTAAGTCCGAAGTCCGCGAAGCGGACGTGCCCAACATCAAGCAGGGCAACCGCGTGGAATTTACCTCCACGGCAACGGGCGATAAGAAGTTCAAGGGGCGTGTTAAGCGCATCGCGCCCGCCGCCGACCAGTCCAGCGCCGCACCGGCCGGAATGCCGGGCGGAATGTCAGCAGGCGGGGGCGGATCCGATAGCGAGTCCGGCAGCGTGACCTTCCCGGTTGAGATCGAGGTCACCGGCGACACCAAGGGCCTCCTGCTCGGCGGCACGGTGCGCGCGGAGATCATCACCCAGGAGTCCGCGGATGCGCTCAACGTCCCGCTTGACGCCGTCTACGGCGAAGAGGGTGACAAGAAGGTCCTGGTCATGGCCACCGATGGTGATGACGCATCCTCCGGCGTGGTGGAAGAGCGCAAGGTGGAAACCGGCGCCAGCAACGACGTCGACATCGCGATTACCGGCGGCGAGCTCAAGGCTGGCGACATCGTCATCAACTGGCCCGACGAGTACTCCGAACAGATCGGGGAAAAGGTGAGCATCTCGGACCCGCGCTTCGACCCGGAGCAGGTCCGTGAGGCGAAAGAGGGCAAGACCACCGAGGAGAACAAGAACGACAAGCAGGGCGACAAGAAAGACTCCAAGAAGGACGACAACGCCGAAGCCGCCGACGGCGGCGAGGACAAGTAGGGGAGTGAGCCATTGAGCACTCCGTTTTCGAAGAAGTTCTCAAAGTTTTCCAAAAAGTCCAGGCACGCCAAACCCGCCGAGGAAGAGTACGACGGCAATCCGGAGACGGACCCGTTCTTCTTCGGGGATGAGGGCGACGACACACCAGCAGAACCCGCTGAACCTGTCGACACTTCCGATACCGAGGTACTTCCGGTGACTGACGCCCCAGCTGGGGTGGTCACTGGGGGTGAGCAGGTGGGCGTCGACAAGCAGCCTTCGATGGCTGACTCTGGGCTGCTCATCGACATGCGCGGCATCGTCAAGACCTACAACGAGGGCGAGCCGAGCGAGCTGACCGTGCTGCACGGCATTGATTTTTACGCCGAGCACGGCGAGTTCGTCTCCATCGTCGGGCCTTCGGGCTGCGGTAAGTCGACGCTGATGAACCTCATCGGCATGCTGGACCGGCCCACTAAGGGTGGCTACGCCTTCAACGGCGAGCCGGTCTACGCCAAGGAGGATAAGGAGCTGGCCGCCTATCGTAGCCAGAACATCGGGTTTATCTTTCAAAACTTCAACCTGATCGGTCGCATCGACGCGCTGCAAAACGTGGCCATGCCCATGATGTACGCGGGCGTGGAACGGCACGAGCGTGAGGAGCGCGCCGCCGAGCTGCTCGAGATGATGGGGATGGGGGATCGCCTCCACCACAACCCGAACGAGCTCTCGGGTGGTCAGAAGCAGCGCGTGGCGATCGCGCGCAGCCTGGCCAATGATCCGGACCTGTTGCTTGCCGACGAGCCGACCGGCGCCCTCGATTCCAAAACCGGCCGCTTGGTGATGGACTTATTCCACAAACTGCACGACGAGCTAGGCAAATCCGTGGTGTTTATTACCCACAACCCGGAGCTGGCCGAGGAAACTGGACGCATCGTGGAGATGCTCGATGGGCGCATCGACAACGTGCGGGTACCCTCCGGGCTGCGAGGCGAGGAGTAGGACGTGAATCTCACAGAATCCATCAGGCTGGCCACCTCCAGCCTGAACAAGAACAAGCTGCGCTCGCTTTTGACCCTTCTGGGCATCATCATCGGCATCATGGCCGTGGTGATCATCATGACGCTCGGTCGCGGGCTGGAAAACCAGGTGATGTCCGGCCTGCAGGGCGTGGGCACGACAACCCACCCGGTGACCATTCACGAGCGCGCCGAAGAAGGCGAGGGCTCCGAGGACCCGTTTGCCGCACTGTCTATGGCACCGCCTTCCAACGAGCAAGACGCGGTGACGTTGCAGGACCTCGACGATTTAAAGGCGTCGTTCGGCGAGCGCGTGACCGGCGTGGATATCGAGCTGTCCAGCATGGGCGAAATCGACAACGGCGGCGAGATGGTCAGCACGACGATCTACCCGGTGCTGCCCGAATCCTTCGACATGCGCGGCGGCGAGATCGAGTTCGGGCGCGGTATTTCGGACAAAGACATGTCCGGCCAGCGCCCCGTGGCGGTGGTGAGCCCCGAGCTTGTCGACGCCATGTTTGACGGCGACGCCATCTCCGCACTCGGCCAGCGCATCGACGTGATCCAGGATGGCAGCCCGGCCGTGTTCACCATCATCGGCGTGATGAACGGCGACGCCGAGAACGACTCCGGCGGCGGCATGTTTGGCGGGATGGAGTCCTACTCGGACATTTACATCCCGGTGACCGCAGCCGACCGCGTGGGGCTCAACGGCGACTGGTTTACCTCCTTCTCCGTGCGCTCCGCGTCTGACGAGGAAGCCGAAATCTTCCAGGCGGACCTGCAGTCCTACCTCGACCGGCTCTACAAGGGCAATGAGGACTTCGAGGCCGAGGTCATCGACCTGTCGTCCTCCCTGCAGGAGCTGACCAGTGTCTTCCGGATCATGTCCACGGTGCTCTCCGCCATCGGCGGGATCTCGCTGCTGGTCGGCGGTATCGGCGTGATGAACATCATGCTCATCACGGTGACCGAGCGCACCCGTGAGATCGGCGTGCGCAAGGCGCTTGGCGCTACCCACGGCGACATCCGGACCCAGTTCATCGTCGAAGCGATGCTGGTCTGCCTTGTCGGCGGTGTCATCGGCGTGATTTTGGGCGGGGCGATCGGCATGATCGCTACCGCAGCCTTCGACGCCTTTGTGTGGCCGCCCTTAGGCGCGGTGCTCTTCTCCCTGCTGTTTTCCTTGGCCACGGGCGTGTTCTTCGGCGCATACCCGGCGTCGAAGGCGGCGAAGATGCAGCCCATCGAGGCGCTTCGCTACGAGTAGTTTTGCCGGTTTGCGCGGCGGGATATGATGGCCGCATGGCCAAAAAATCCTCCTTCGTCCACCTGCATAACCACACCGAGTTTTCCATGCTGGACGGCATGGCAAAGGTGGATCTGCTCGCAGAGGAGGTGTCCCGCCAGGGCATGCCCGCCGTAGGCATGACGGACCACGGCAACATGTTCGGCTCCAACGCCTTCTATCGCCGCATGGTGGACGCGGGGATCAAGCCGATTATTGGCATCGAGGCCTACATGGCGCCCGGCTCGCGCTTAAACAAGAAGCGCCAGCTGTGGGGCACCCCGGACCAGAAGCGCGACGATGTCTCCGCCTCGGGCGCGTATCTGCACCAGACCATGCTCGCGGAGAACGCGACGGGGCTGCGCAACCTGTTCCGCCTGTCCTCGCTCGCTTCCTACGAGGGGCAGCTTGGTAAGTGGCCGCGTATGGACGCTGAGCTGATTGCCGAGCATGCTGACGGCATCATCGCGACCACCGGCTGCCCGTCGGGTGATGTGCAGACCCGCCTGCGTCTCGGCCAGTACAACGAGGCGCTCGAGGCCGCCGCGATGTGGCAGGACATCTACGGCCGGGACAACTACTTTTTGGAGTTGATGGACCACGGCCTGCACATCGAGCGGCGCGTGCGAGACGACTTGCTGCGCATCGGCAAGGAACTCGACCTGCCGCCGCTGGTGACCAATGACTGCCACTACGTGCTGGAGTCCCAGGCACCCTCGCACGAGGCCATGCTGTGTGTGCAAACCGGCAAGACCCTCATGGACCCGGACCGCTTTAAGTTCGACGGCACCGGGTACTACATCAAGACCGCCGAGCAGATGCGCGAGCTGTGGGACTCCACGGTGCCGGACGGCTGCGACAACACGCTCTGGATCGCCGAGCGTGTCGGCGACTACGGCGAGCTGTGGGAGGAACACCCACACGACCGCATGCCGATCGCCGACGTGCCGGAAGGGGAGACCCCGACCAGCTGGCTGCGCAAGGAGGTCCAGCGCGGTCTGGAGGACCGCTTCGGGGGCAAGGAAGTCCCGCAGGAGTACCTCGACCGCGCGAAATACGAGATCGACGTCATCGACATGAAGGGCTACCCGTCCTACTTCCTCATCGTCGCCGAGCTGATCAAGCACGCCCGCGAGATCGGCATCCGTGTTGGGCCCGGCCGTGGCTCCGCCGCTGGCGCGCTGGTGGCCTACGCACTGACCATTACCAACATCGACCCGATGGAGCACGGCCTGCTCTTCGAGCGATTCCTCAACCCGGAGCGCCCGTCCGCGCCGGATATCGATATCGACTTTGACGATCGCCGCCGCGGCGAAATGATCACCTACGCCGCGGAGCGCTGGGGCGAGGACAAGATCGCCCAGGTGATCACTTTCGGTACGGTGAAGACGAAGCAGGCGATTAAGGACTCGGCGAAGGTGAACTTCGGCCAGCCCGGCTTCCAGATGGCCGACCGCATCAACGCGGCGCTGCCGCCGGCGATCATGGCCAAGGACATCCCGCTGGCCGGTATCACCGATCCCGAGCACGAGCGTTACGCCGAGGCGGCCGAGGTGCGCTCGCTGATCGAGACCGACCCGGACGTGGCCAAGATCTACGAGACCGCCCGCGGGCTGGAAGGCGTGGTGCGCCAGGCGGGCGTGCACGCCTGTGCGGTGATTATGGCCTCGGTGCCGCTGATGGACCACATTCCGATGTGGAAGCGACCCGCCGACGGCGCGATCATCACCGGCTGGGATTACCCGGCCTGTGAGGCCATCGGCCTGCTGAAGATGGACTTCCTGGGCCTGCGCAACCTCACCGTGCTGGGCGACGCCCTAGAGAACGTGCAGAAGAACCGCGGCGAGACCCTCGACCTGGAGGGCCTGGATACCGACGACCCGGCGGTCTACGAGCTGCTCTCCCGCGGTGACACGCTCGGCGTGTTCCAGCTGGACTCCGGCGGCATGCAGGAACTGCTCAAGCGCATGAAGCCGACTGGGTTTAAGGATATTGTCGCGTCGCTCGCGCTCTACCGCCCGGGCCCGATGGGTGTGAACGCCCACTGGGATTACGCCGACCGCAAGAATGGGCGTAAACCCATCACGCCGATTCACCCCGAGCTGGACGAGCCGCTCAAGGAAATCCTGGACGAGACCTACGGCCTGATCGTCTACCAGGAGCAGATCATGCGTATCTCCCAGAAGGTGGCGAACTACACCGCTGGCGAAGCAGACGGCTTCCGTAAGGCGATGGGTAAGAAGAAACCAGAGGTGCTCGCGCAGCAGTACGACAAATTCTGGGGCGGCATGCAGGAAAACGGCTACTCCAAGAGCGCAATGGACGCGCTGTGGGGCACGATCGAGCCGTTTGCTTCCTACGCGTTTAACAAGTCGCACGCCGCCGGCTACGCGCTGGTCTCGTACTGGACGGCCTACATGAAGGCGAACTACACCGCCGAGTACATGGCCGCGCTGCTGACGTCGGTGGGCGACAAGAAGGACAAGTCCGCCATTTACCTGTCCGACTGCCGCCACCTTGGTATTTCCGTGCTGCAGCCGGATATTAACGAGTCGGAAGAGAACTTCATGGCTGTGGGCAAAGACATCCGCTACGGCCTTGCCGCGGTGCGCAACGTGGGCGCCGAAGTGGTGGAGTCCATCAAGGAAACCCGCCGCACGAAGGGTGACTTCACCAGCTTCTCCGACTACCTGGACAAGATCGATCTGCTGCCGTGCAACAAGCGCATCACCGAGTCGTTGATCAAAGCCGGGGCCTTCGACTCGCTCGGTCACGCTCGCAAGGGGCTCATGCTTGTCCAGGAAGACATGGTCGATTCCGTACTCACCACGAAGAAGGCTGCGGACAAGGGCCAATTTGACCTCTTTGCTGGCCTCGGCGGCGGCGAGGACGGCCAGGAAAGCGCCACGGCCGTCTTTTCCATGGACATCCCGGACGACGAGTGGGACAAGAAGCACAAGCTCGCTCTGGAGCGTGAAATGCTTGGCCTGTACGTTTCCGGCCACCCCCTGGACGGCTTCGAGGAGGCGATCGCGCAGCAGACCGACACGGAGCTGACCACTGTGCTCTCCGGCGAGCTGCGCCACGGCACCGAGGTCACCCTCGGCGGGCTGATCTCCAGCGTGGACCGTCGCTTCTCCAAGAAGGACGGCTCGCCCTGGGCCATCGTGACTATTGAGGACCACCACGGCGCGCAGGTGGAAGTCCTGCTGTTTAACAAGGTGTACTCACTCGTCGCCCCGCAGATCGTGGAGGACAACATCATCCTGGTCAAGGCCCGCGTGACCATTCGCGACGAGCGCATGAGCCTGTTCGGCGACGACGTGAAAGTCCCCGAGCTCGGGCCCGGGCAGGGCGCAGGTCTGCCCCTGCGCCTGACGCTGCGCACCGACCAGTGCACCATCGAAAACATCGCGCGTCTAAAAGGCGTGCTGCAGAACAACCCCGGCGACTCGGACGTGTACTTGAACCTGGTCAACGGGGACCACACGCAGATGATGGTGCTTGGCGATCACCTGCGCGTGGAGCGCTCCGCCAACCTGATGGGTGACCTCAAGGCCACCATGGGCATGGGCATTTTGGGTTAGGACAGCGGTACAGAACGCACACCGCCCGTGGCACTGCTTTGCTGCAGTACCACGGGCGGTGCGTTTTTCGTGAGGCAAGCGGCTACTTGATGCCGACGCGCGCAAGCATCGCCTTCAACTGCGCCTGCATATTGGGGGAGGCGGCCGCCACGAAGGCCGCAGCCTGCAGCAAGCCACCGATCATGCTGAGGGCGAAGGAGATGTAGGTGAAGATCTCCTGGCCTCGCTCATCCAGCGCACCCTTGTTGATCCACTCGGAGCTCGGACCCGTTGCACGGAACGGCGTCGTGGTGGCGGTCACGGCGGGGGCGGTGACGGTCACGGTGACCGGGGTCGGGCCCTCGGGCGTGGCTGACGACGTCGGCGTGGTGGTCGTCGGCGTTGCAGTCGCACTCGGCGTCGCAGTCGCTGTGGCGGCTGGGGTAGGAGAAGTCTGCGGTTTGTCCTGCGCCGAGACGGGGCTGAGCCCAGCGACGGCAAGTGCTGCGACAGTCGCGGCCGCAACGGGGTAAGTAGCCTTCACGTCTTGAGTCCTTCCGGAGAATGAGAAAAGAAAAGGCGGGGCGCACCAAACAGCGCCCCGCCGACAGTGCCGTCTAAGACACTACAACGAACTTAGAAGAAGTTCGGGATGTTCGGCAGCTGTACCTTCGGCACGTGCAGGTGCGGCAGACCCAGCTGGAAGTTTGCGTTGAGGTAGTCGATGATCTTGTTCAGACCGGTCGGGTTGGAGCCGATGATCAGCGCGAGGGTCACGGTAGCGCCAGCCAGGCCAGAGGTGATGCCCACGACGTGGCCGTTGGAGGAACCAGCGGAGCCCTGCGTCTTGTTGGTGTTGCCGCCCTGGTTGCCAGTATCGCCCGGCTTCTCGGGGTTCTCCGGGGTCTCAGGCTTCTCCTGGTCCTCGGAGCCTTCGCCCTCCTCGGAGCCCTCGCCCTGGTTCTCCGGGGTCTCAGACTCTCCCGTGTTCTCGGTGCCCTGGTCAGTGCCAGTGACGTTCTGGTCGTTCTGGTTCTCCTCGGCAGCGAATGCCGGGGTTGCGGTCATGGCCAGTGCGGTCGCGGCGGCGACAACGGCGGTAGAAATACGCTTCATAGTTGTGTGCTCCTCGTGGGAATCTCTGTGCTTAGCCGTGAATCGACTGGACGATTACAGCAAGGTCGTTAGAAAAAGTAGCAGGTTTATAACGATTTGGATAGTGCAGTGGCGCTACCAGGCGGGATGCCCACACCCGTCGCAGCTCAACTGGCTTTTACTGCAAAACTATGTGGGCACCCGTACACCCCATTAGCGGGGAAGGCCTGGCAACTGTGGCAGCTGGCTGAGGATCTGGTCGATAGGGTTGTGCAGCCACCCCATCGACACGCCCGCGGCAACAACCGCAGCGATGACGCCGAGCACGCCGGCGATGGCTGCTGCGACCTTGCCCGCGGTCGAGGAGCCGTCCTTGCCCTCACTCTGGTCCGCACCCGGGTTGACTGGCTTCTCCAGCAGGGAGGTGACCGAAAACAGGGTCGTGGTGCCGGAAACCTCGTTGCCCACTGCCAACAACGCCTCGCCATTGGGTGAGTCCGCGGCGGGGATAAACATGAGGCCTTCGGCCCCGAGGTCGCCGACCTCCGACAGCCCGTCGGCAAGCGCCTCTTCTTCGAGCTCCTCCATGTTGATGGAGAAGTCGCGGTTGTTGATGTAGGCCTGGTACTTCGCATCCTTTGGGTCGGTGATGTCGTAGACGATCACGCCGCCGAGCCGCTCGAAGCCGACAAACGCGTAGGTGCGGCCGTTGACCTCGCCGACAGTGACGCCTTCCGGCTCCGGGCCTTTATCGTCCGAGCGGGTCTCAAAGGAAGTCTCAGTGTGGTTGGAGTTGAAGTTGTCCGGCAGGACGCGAGCGGTGATCTCCTCGAAGTCGGCCCCGGAGTCGAATACGCGCGTGCTGTCGGCGGTGAAGATGGAAAAGCTGCGGCCACCGAAGGCGTACAGGTCGTCGTAGCAGCCCTTTTCCTCGTTGAGGCCGAAGGCGGTGGTCATGTTCAGCCGACCCAGCTGCTCGTCGGACTGGAGTGTGTCCAGCTCGTCGGCGGAAAGGCCCGCGTAGTCCTCGCAGATCGGGGCGATGCCCTTGGAGCCGAACTTCTTCAGACGTGCCTCCTCGGAGTAGCCGTCCCAGTCGCGGGCGTCGCCTTCGTTGGCCAGCACCAGGTAGGTTTTCCCGTCGACGTTGTAGGCAGCGATGGAATCTGGCTGCAGGATCGACTTGACCGGCCAGTTGGTGATGTTGATCTTGCCGTCCTTATCGGAGGCGTCGAAAGGCACCTCGCGGCGATCGATGTAGCCCAGCGGCCAGACGTCCTCCACCTTGGCAGAAGCGATGTCGACGACGGCGACCGCATTGTTTTCCTGCAGCGTGACGTACGCCTTGCCCCTGTCGACCGCGATGTACTCCGGCTCGAGGTTTTGCGCCTCGCTTGTCGACGCCCCCACCTGCCCGAAGATGTGCACGCCCTTGTTCGCCAACGTGCCCTCGAACGCGCGGAAATCGGCGGTGCGCACGGCGTCTGCCGCAGGCGCGGCGAGGTCCTTCGGCAGGCTGATCACCGACACCGTGCCCTCTGGGTCGACCGAGTAGTCTTCGGCGGGCTCGCCCTCATTAGCCACCAGGGCGTAGTCGCCCTCCGGGGTAATGGTGACCATGTCCGGCAGGGGGCCGACGCCCACGCGCCCGAGCACCTCGCCGAGTGTTTCCGCACCGGCGTCGAAGAAAATCACCTCGCCCGGAGCCGTCTTATCCGCGTTGGGCTCGACGGTGGCTACGGCAAGGCCGTCGGCGCGCACGGCGACGGAGTTGATGGTGGTGTCCTTGCCGCCGTCGACTTCGCCGACCTTGGTCGGCGCAGCAGGGTTGGACACGTCCAGCACGTCGATCTTGCCAGAGTTCGCGTTTACCGTGAGCAGCCTTTTCGACGCCGCGTGGTAGGCCACAATCTCCGCCGCCGACTCATCGAACACGCCCGTGCCGTAGGACCCCAGGGTCTTGACCGCGACGCTGGAATCCGCGGCCTGGTCGTAGACAGGCTGGGCGACGACTGCGGCATCGGCCGGTGCGACAGCGACGAGACCGGCCGCGAGCGCTGCGACGGCAGGAAGCGTCAGCGCGCGGCGGGAGGAACGGGGAAGCGTGGACATGGGGCACCTTTCTGCGTAATTGAAGCTTGGAGCCAGCGTATTTTCGCCAGGTAGTTGCCAGGAAAATCTGGGGTGAACTCTCGGTGAACCACCGCACGTTCAAGTGGAATCCGAGGTCGCGACACACCACTGCCTGCGAAGGGATAGACTTATCCACCATGAATGCAGGCACCGAGCACACACAGCCATCCACGAGCAACTACCAGCCGGTCCACGCGGCAGATATTCAGGCAGCTCAGGCAAAGATTTCCTCGGTGATTGAGCCCACCCCGCTGCAGTACTGCCCGCGCCTGTCGCAGCAGTACGAGGCTGATATCTACCTCAAGCGCGAGGACCTGCAGGACGTGCGCTCCTACAAGATCCGGGGCGCGTACTACAACATCTCGCGTCTCAGCGACACACAGCGTGCTGCGGGCGTGGTGGCGGCGTCGGCAGGCAACCATGCACAAGGCGTGGCCTATGCCTGCCGGGCGATGGGCATCCAGGGCAAGATTTTCGTGCCGAAGCCCACGCCGAAGCAGAAGCGCGACCGCATCCTGGTCCACGGCGGGGACTTCGTAGAACTCGTTGTCACCGGCAACACCTTCGACGAGGCAGCGGAGGCCGCCCGCGCGGACGCGGCGGAGCGCGGCGCGACCATGATCGAGCCCTTTGACGCGCGCGACACCGTGATCGGCCAGGGCACCGTCGCCGCCGAGATCCTCGCGCAGCTGACCGGCCTCGGCCGCGAGCTGGACACCATCATGGTGCCCGTCGGCGGCGGCGGCCTGCTCGGCGGCATCGTCTCCTACGTTGCCGATATGTCCCCGCGCACTGCGGTCGTTGGCGTGGAGCCGAGCGGCGCGGCCTCGCTGCACGCCGCCCTCGAGCATGGCAGCCCGGTCACCCTGACTGATATTGACCCCTTCGTCGACGGCGCGGCGGTCAAGCGCATCGGCGAATTCCCCTTCGAGGTCATTGAGCACAACCAGGGGCGCACCCACCTGCTGCGCGCCGACGAGGGCGCGGTGTGCACGGAGATGCTCGCGCTGTACCAGAACGAGGGGATCATCGCCGAGCCGGCCGGTGCCCTCTCGGTTGCTGGTCTGGCTGGCATGAAGATCCAGCCGGGTAGCACTGTGGTGTGCGTGATCTCCGGCGGCAACAATGATGTACTGCGCTACGCCGAGGTCATGGAACGCTCACTCGTCCACCGCGGTCTGAAGCACTACTTCTTGGTCAACTTCCCGCAGGAACCGGGCCAGCTGCGCACCTTCCTCACCGACATCCTGGGCGAGGACGACGACATCGTGTTGTTCGAGTACTTGAAGAAGAACAACCGCGAGACCGGGGCGGCGCTCGTCGGCATTGAGCTGACCCGCGCCAGCGATCTCGAGCCGCTGCTGGAGCGCATGGCGGACTCGGTCATCGAGTGCCGCCAGCTCAAGCCCGGCACCCCGGAGTACGAGTTCATCGTCGCGGGCTAGCGCTTGATATAGGCAAAACCCCACGGATCGAGCACGGTCTCGTCCGCGCCGACCTCAGGAGAGGTGAAGGAGTACACAAGCGTGCCGCCGACGGGCACGGTGGCCGGATCGTCGCTGAAGTTCGCGGCGAGGACGACGGCGTCATCACTGTCGTTGGCCATGGTCAGCCACCGTTCACCGTGTTCGACGCGTAAGTTGCGCAGGTCCTCGCGGTTGCAGCTGTGCTCGCTGCGCAGCTGCAGTAGGCGTTGGTAGGCGTCAAGGACGTCTTGCTGCTGCTCCGAGAACTCCCAGTCGAGTTTCGCCTGCTCGTAGGTGTCAGGGCTCGCGGGGTCGGGGACATCTGTCGCGTCCCAGCCTTGTCGCGAGAACTCCTCGAGACGGCCCAGGCGAGTGCCCTCGAGCAGGCCCTCATCGGTATGCGAGACAAAGAAGGGGAAGGGCGTCTGCGCGGCGAACTCCTCGCCCATAAACAGCATCGGGGTAAACGGGGAGTGGAAGACCACCGCGGCCTTGAGCACCAGTTGCGCAGGCGTAAGGTTCTGGCTCGGACGATCCCCGGCCGCCCGGTTGCCGGTCTGGTCGTGGGTGGTGGTGTAGGTGACCAGCTTCCAGGGCGCGGCGTGGGCTAGGTCCAGCTCGCGGCCGTGGGTGCGGCCCCGGTACCGCGAGTAGGAATCGCGGAAGCGGTAACCGTGGCGCAGCGTGTCGGCGAGGATATCCATCGTGCCATAGTCCACGTAGTAGCCCTGATTCTCGCCGGTAACCAGGGTGTGGATGCCGTGGTGGACGTCGTCGAGCCACTGCCCGGACAAACCGTAGCCGCCGCGATCGACGTCGCTGATCAGGCGCGGGTCGTTCTGGTCGGATTCAGCGATGACAGTGCGCGGAATGCCCGTCTCGGCGGCAATCTCGTCAGCGAGGCGGGTGATCTCCTCCATGATGGAAAACGCGCGGCGGTCGTCGTACGTCTGCACCGCGTCCAGGCGCAGCCCGTCAACGTGGAACTCATCCAACCACTGGCGCACCGCATCGAGCACGTAGGCGCGCACTTCGTCGGAGCCCGGGCCGGAAAGATTAATCACCTCGCCCCAGCCGGTGCGCCCGCCCGCGAGGTAGGGGCCGAAGGCGTTGTTGTAATTGCCCTCCGGGCCGAAGTGGTTGTACACCACGTCGAGGAGGATGGCGATGCCGCGGGAATGCGCGGCGTCGATAAGCTTTTTCAGCCCCTCGCGCCCACCGTAGGCCTCGTGGACGGCGAACCAGTCGACGCCGTCGTAGCCCCAATTGCGCGTGCCGGGGAAAGGCTGCACAGGCATCAGCTCAATGGCGTTAATCCCAAGCTCAGACAGGTGATCCAGCTTGCTTATCACGCCCGCGAAGGTGCCCTCCGGGCTGAAGGTGCCCACGTGCAGCTCGTAGATGCGCAGGTCTTTGGTCTCGATGCCCGCCCATGCGCTGTCGGTCCAGGAGAACTCGGTGCTGACCACCTCGGAAGGCCCGTGCACGCCGTCGGGCTGCGCGCGGGTGCGGGGATCCGGCATGGGATGCGACCACTGCGTGCCGTTATACAGCGAGAAAGAATAACGCGTGCCGGGCTGCGGCGCGATGTCGTCGAGCACCCACCAGCCCTCGCGCGCACTGTCGGTTGCAAGCGCGAAGTCTGTGCCTTCGAGGTGGACGCGAACCTGGTGCGCGCGGGGGGCCCACACCTCGAAGCGGGCAGGAGCAACATGTGATTCAACCATGGCCCCAAGCCTAAGGAGGTGACAGAGGCGCTGCAATGACTCGCTACACTTAAGGGCTTATGCTGACCTCCTACGACCTGCCAGCCGCCGGCGCGCCCGCCACCAGCGAGCTTGAAATTAAACGCTCCCGCTTCATCACCTGGGTCGGGCGGGTCGAATCGGAGGAAGAAGCCCGCGAGTTCATCCACGCCGCCCGCGAAGCGTTTCCCGACGCTCGACATCACTGCTCCGCCTTCATCGTGCATGTCGACGGCGCGCTGCCAATCGAGCGCTCCTCCGACGACGGCGAGCCCTCCGGCACCGCCGGCACGCCGATGCTGGAAGTGCTGAAAGGCTCGGGGCTGATGAACGTGTGCGCCGTGGTCATCCGCTACTTCGGCGGGACCAAACTGGGCACCGGCGGGCTGGTCAGCGCATACACCAACGCCGTTTCCGACACGCTGGAAGTCACGCCGCGGGCAACGCGGAACCTGCGGGAACTGGTCACCGTGAACCTGCCGCACGCCGAGGCCGGGCGGATCGAATCTGAGCTGCGCAACGCCGGCATCGAGGTCGTGGACATCGCCTACGGCGCGCAAGCCACCTACACGCTGGCGTTCGCGCCGGGGGAGCGCGAGCGCGTCGACGCTCAGCTCGCCGCCTCCACCCAGGGCACCGCGGAGACGAAGGACGCGGGCCATCGCTGGGTGGAGGCGGGCAGCTAGCGGCGCGTGTGGTCGCCGGGGCTTGCAGTTTCCGCAGCCTCCTCAATGGAGCTAGCTCCGTTTGCATGCGACGTGTGTTGGCGACCTGGGTTTTTGCGGCCTGGTAGGGCCCAAATGGAGCTAGCTCCGTTTGTGTCTCCGAGGAGAACGCGACCTGGGGTTTTAGGGGCGGCGCTGCGCTAGATGGAGCTAGCTCCGTTTGGCACTCCGGTTGGTACCCCGGTTGGTACCACGAGTTCGCACGGCCCCGGCGCGTTCACCGCGGGACGCTAGGGAACCGAAACCACGGAGGCGCTAGACTATGCAGCATGACGATGCAGCCACGCCCCAATAACCCGATCGAGCGCCGCAAGCAGGCGGTGCGCACCTATAGCCGCAACGCCGTGTTGTGGGCCGGCGGCGGTGTCGTCGGCGGCATCGCACTCGGACTTATCTTCAGCTCCTGGGCCATTCTGGCCCTCGGCCTGGTCGTGGCCGTGGTTGGCGGTGTGGGCAACTGGATGAAGGTACAGAAGATCGTCAACCACAAAGACGTGTACTAGATGACCCAGCCCGACGGGAAAGCGGTGCGGATCGACGCCTGGCTGTGGGCCGTTCGCATCTTTAAAACCCGCACGTTGGCCGCCGAAGCAGTGCGCGCCGGGCACGTGAAGCTCAACGGCCAGTCGGTCAAGCCTGCCGCCCAGGTGGTGCCGGGCGATGAGGTGCGGGTGTGGAAGGACCACCGCTACCGGGACCTGGAGGTCACCGCGACGGTGCGCAAGCGGGTGGGCGCGCCGGTCGCGAAGCAGTGCTACGTGGACCACTCGCCGCCGCCCCCGCCGATGGACATCTTCGCTAGCATGCCGAAGCGCGACCGGGGCGCGGGGCGGCCGACGAAGAAAGAGCGTCGCGAGACCGACCGCCTCCTCGGCCGACGGCGCTAGACAGCCCTAACCCGCCGAGCGTAACTGCTCCAAACGCCGGGTCAGGCGCACCTTGCGTACTTTCGGCCGGTTACCGGAGTCCCAGGTGCGTTCGATGTGGTCGGTGCCGTAGCGGTTGAGTAGCAGGTCGTCGACAAGCCGCACCTGCCCGGGCACGAAGGTGTAGGCCAGGCTGTTGGACACGGCCTCGAGATCTGCGGGGTTGATCAGCTCCGCGACCTGCGAGACCCGCTCGAGCCCGTGCGCGCGCAGCAGCTCGTTGAGGAAGCGGTAATCGCCCGCGCGCGAGAGCGGGTAGCGCGAGCCCAGCAGCATGGTCAGAATGCCGGGCAGGGTCTCCGGGGCGATCTGCGAGTCCTCGTCGGTCGTTCCGCCGGGCTGCAGATCGGTCAGGCCCGCGATTTGGTCGAACTGCTGGTCCGCCAGCTCGATGAGCCCGGCGGCCAGGGTGAAGGCGCGATCCACCTGCGGATCGACCTCGCCCGCGGAGCGCTTGTAGCGCACGTCGTGCTCAAACTCCGCCCACGCGTGCTGCAGCACCGTTCGGATCTGCACCTCGAAGGCTTGGCCCACATAGTCTTCCAACCCCTCGGAAGTTTCCTGCACGCGCAGCACGAGGTGGTGCGAGCCGTAGCCGAACCCGCCGGCCACGCGCGTCTCCTCGGCCTTGTCCACGCTGCGCAGCACCTCGAACTCCTCGGCAAGCAGCCGCTGCACCGCCGGGATTTCGGTGGAGTGCAGCACGGTAATTCGGGTGCCGATGATGTCTTTAATGTCGTTCCACGGATCCGAGTACACCGGCTTGCCGTCGCGCATCTTGCGAGCTTTCTCTTTCAGTGAAGGCCATGTTTTGATGCGCGCGTCGACGCGATCAAAGTTCACCGCGGCGTCGCGCATCAGCTCGTGCAGCGCGTGGCGGAACGTAGTCGCCGCGTCCTCGTGCGCGTTGACCCAGGTGAAGTAGGTGTTGCCGAGGCTGGCGATGGTCGCGTCGGGCACCTTCTGCTTCGAGCCCCTCGAGCTCTTTGTGCTTTTCGACGCGGCACCATCCGCCCCTTGCCGCTTTTCTCGATCCTTAGCCATCAGGGGCTACAGCATACTCGCCCTTAGTCCCTTTCGGCGCGCACCAACAGCGCGACCGGCAGCGTGGCGAAAAGTTGCGCGACCTCCGCGGTACCTGAATGCGTGGTGCCGGTCATCCGGTCGACCCACACCCCGGGCGGCAGTGCCACGGAAGTCTCCCCCC